>JAUPUU010000136.1 GCA_030917395.1 Cyanobacteriota bacterium erpe_2018_sw_21hr_WHONDRS-SW48-000092_B_bin.40 | reverse complement strand
AGAGCCACCAATGCCGCTGCAGCGGTTGAGCCAGGCAGTGGGGAAGCGGCTGCTCCCAGTGGATTGCCAATGTGGGTGCATTATGACCATGGCGGCATGTACTACTACAGTAAAAACGAGTTAGCTAAGGCCAGACAATATTGGCTCACCTCCTTAAGAATGGCGGAACAGGTCGTTCCCATGGAAAAAGCCAAGGGCTTGAGCATCGGCACAGAGCTGCATGTTTGCGACTTAATCAGCCATCTGGCTATGTTTATAAGTGATACCAAGCTCAATCCCAAGGGTGCGGCATACTCCAATCAAGGTTTTATTGCTTCGAATGGTGCTGGGGTTTCTCCCAATAGTGATCCTCGCCGCTACGCTTATGACAGCATGGCAGCTAACTTGAGAATGATTCGAGAAGATTCTCGTTGGTTTGAAAGAATTATGGTTTTTGCTGAAAGAACGATAGGAAAGGATAATCGCTGCTTAGGTTCCCTTAAGGGGGTTCGCGCTCAAATCGATGTTAGTGAAGCAAATTGCAAATATACTATGAGTAATTTAGAGCGCGAACTGAACATTGGCCAAAGCTCTATAGATAATAGACCGACAAACCGCAGTAATTCTAACAACCCTAATGGCAACGTTTTGCCCCCATCCGGTGAGAATTTGCCACCAACTCCGGTTCAACAATAATAAAACTATAGGGTGCTCGGCTTCTCGAAAAGAGCCTTGCTTTCTAGTAAAACTGGCAGGCCTCTGACCAGGCAAAAAGCAGCGGAGAGGTAGACCAATGCAATGGCTGTGGGTTGAGCCCAGCTGTCTTTCAGCATGGTTGTTTGAGCGGCAATAATAAGGCAGAAAGCAAGAGCTTTTACCACGGCGTAAGTGAATCGACTAAAGTTCGATGCCACCAAGAACTTTCCTATGCCTGATTGCATCATGGTTTTAGCGCCGAAAGCAGTGTAGCCTTCGCTGCTTGCCTGGCTGCGCATGGCGTCCACAAAGGTACCGCGAACGAGAAAGAGCAATGGTACCCAAACCGGTATCCAGCCTAGGGATGAGAAGACTATCCAGTAAGCCATTTCTACGGCACGGTCTCCGGCAATATCGAGGATGGCACCAAGCTTGGTTGCTTGGTTGAGTTTGCGGGCAAAGTAGCCATCTAGTCCATCCGCCCAAATCACCAGCACTGTCAGGCCAAAAGCTGTCCAGAGAAGGGTTTGCTGATTCTCTTTCGCCGGTAAATAAAGGAGAGCGAGAGTGGCAAGGGCAAGCACCACTCTCGATACCGTAATTAGGTTTGGGACATTCATTAATTAGACGTCTAAGTGGGCTACCAGGTGTGAGTTCTTCTCAATGAATTCCTTCCGCGGTGCTACTGATTCACCCATAAGCAAATCAAAAATATGATCGGCTTCGGAGGCGTCTTCAATAGTTACTTGCTTAAGGGTCCGAGTGGCTGGATTCATGGTTGTTTCCCAGAGCTGCTCAGCCATCATTTCACCGAGACCTTTATAGCGTTGAATATCAACGCCTTTATCTCCCATTTCGGCCAGTACTGCTTCGAGTTTGTGTTCGTTATAGCAGTACTCTACTCGCTTGCCTTTTGATACTTTGAACAATGGTGGTTGGGCGATATAGACGTAGCCGTTGTCGACTACTGGGCGAGCATAACGGAAGAGGAAGGTCAGTAGGAGGGTGCGAATGTGGCTGCCGTCAACGTCGGCGTCGGTCATGATGATTACTTTGTGATAGCGCAACTTGCTCAAGTCGAGGTTGAGGGCGTTGGGTCTGAGCATGCCTGTGCTCTTGCCACCGTCTTCATCTTGTTCTGTCACCACTAGGCCGAGGGCCTGAATCATTGCCTGCACTTCGTTGTTGTCGTAGATGCGGCTTGGCTGTACTCTTTCAACGTTGAGAATTTTGCCCCGTAATGGCAAGATTGCCTGGAAGCTGCGGTCGCGTCCTTGTTTGGCCGAACCGCCGGCGGAGTCACCTTCTACCAGGAAGACTTCGCATTTTTCAGGATCTTTGTCGGAGCAATCTGCTAGTTTTCCTGGCAGACCGCCACCGGAGAGCGCCGATTGGCGACGTACGGTTTGTTTGGCTTTTTGGGCCGCTTCACGAGCTTGCTTGGATTGCAAGACTTTCATCAAGATGTCTTTGGCTGGCTTCGGATTGAGCTCTAACCAATCAGCTAAACGTTCGGCAGCGATACCTTGTACCACCCCTTGCACTTCGCGGTTACCCAAGCGCTCTTTGGTTTGACCCTCAAATTGCGGATCTGGAACCTTGACTGAAATAATCGCAGTCATACCTTCGCGAATATCTTCGCCAGTAAAACGATCATCTGATTCTTTGAGGATGTTAGTTTTCTTGGCGTATTCATTTACTACTCTGGTTAGAGCATTTCTAAAACCAGTTAAGTGGGTGCCACCGTCATGAGTATTGATGTTGTTGACGAAGCTATAAACCGACTCTGAATATAGAGTTGTCCACTGCAGCGAACATTCTGCGGTAATGTCGTTGGTTCTTTGCTCAAAGTAGATTGGTGGTTTGTGTAAGACATCACGAGTTTCATTGAGGTATTCGACATAACTGGAAATACCACCAGCGTAGTGATAGGTCTCGGATTTGCCAGCGCCTTTGGTGCTGCGGTTGTCAGTTAGAACGATACAGAGACCCTTGTTTAGGAAGGCCATTTCTCTAAGTCTAGTGGCAAGTACATCCCACTCAAAGAAGATCTTAAGACGTTCATTGTCTTCGTTAATATCGTGGAAGATCAGCTCGTCTGGCCAGAATGTGACCTTGGTACCCTGCAAATCGGTTTCGCCCAAAACTTGCAGTAAGCCGTCAGCGTCACCGCGCAAATAAACTTGTCTGTGAACGCGACCGAGTCGATAGACCTCGACCTCAAGGCGCTCAGATAGAGCGTTTACGACTGAAGCGCCAACGCCGTGGAGACCACCTGATACTTTGTATCCGCCGCCACCAAATTTGCCACCAGCGTGGAGAACAGTGAAGACTGTTTCAACAGCACTTTTACCGGTTTTTTCAACAATGTCGGTAGGAATGCCGCGGCCGTTATCTTGAACTGTACATGACTCATCTTCGTTGATGGTGATGTCGATTTTATTACAGTGGCCAGCCAAAGCTTCGTCAACTGCGTTATCAACGATTTCCCAAACTAAGTGGTGCAGACCTCTAGGACCGGTGGTACCGATGTACATGCCTGGTCTTAGTCGTACAGCTTCTAGACCTTCTAACACATCAATTGCCGAGGCATTGTATTCAGCTGATATTGGCACTGGAGCCATAGATTCAGAGGCTTCGCTAGCTTTAGCTTCGCCTTCGCTACTGGTATTAGCAGTATCAGTTACTTCAACTTTGTTTTCGGAGTCGTCTTCAGTCAACGCTGCCACTGTCCCTTGTTCTTTGTTTGCCATGTGTATTCAAGATCCCAAACGGTTTTGTTAGTTTCTTTGCAATTTTCGGATTTGTTCCCCCAAGTCTTTTGCAAGACAAGAGAGTCGAGCGCTATGCTCTAGGGGGCAAATCGGATATCTACCGGCCGAAAGGTCGCTACTCTCGTGGAAGAATCACTTTGCTTCATTGCCCTTCGTACAGGTCAGATTTTAGCACAGAAGCCGCTCTCGCTGCCTTTAGGCTAGCAAGCCTGGCGCTAGATATAAAATCGTATGTAACAGTTACAATCGCTAGAAGTTTATACTTGTATGTGGCCGTCCCTTAGAAACTCTGGAATCTAGCTTTGGAAATTTATTTTGAGCCAAAACCTGGCCTTGTAGAACGTTCAGCCATTGCGCTTGGTTTTTTCGATGGTGTGCATCCGGGTCATCAGGTTGTCATTGGTAAAGCTGTGAAAGAGGCCAAAAGGCTTGATGCTAAGGCCGGAGTGGTTACTTTTGCCGACCATCCTCGAGGCCTGACCAGGGGGCAAGCTCCGCTGCTGCTAACCACCATCGAGCAAAGATTGGAATTATTTGCTCAGCAAGGGGTCGAGCTGGCTCTTGTGCTGACGTTTTCGGAAGAGCTGTGCAAGCTCTCACCCAGAGAATATGTGCAGAATGTCTTGGCCGCCAGCATGGGCGCCAAGTCGATTTCGGTTGGTCACAACCATCATTTTGGTCGAGATCGAGAAGGCGACGCCGATCTATTGCGTGATCTGGGCGTTGAGCGCGATTTTGTTGTCCATGTGGCCGATATGGTTCTGGTGGAAAATCAGGAAGTATCAAGTAGCCGAATTCGCGATTTGATACTCTCCCGCGACATGGAGTTGGCCAGCACATTACTTAGCCGCCCTTATAGTCTGCGCGGAGTCGTTGTTGGCGGAGAAAAGCGGGGACGGCAACTTGGTTTCCCTACCGCTAACGTTGATGTTGCCTTCAATCAACTGGTTCCGCCTACAGGTGTCTATGTCGGCTCAGTAAGACTTAACGATGGTAGCCGTCATCAAAGCGTGGTTAATATCGGTGTTCGCCCGACTTTTAAAGGCGGTAATACTGATGGAGAAGGTCAATCTAAGCTCACTATTGAAGCTCATTTGCTTGATTTTGATGGTGACCTTTATGGTCAAACAGTAGAGGTTTCTCTGCTTAAGAGTTTGCGTGACGAGAAAAAATTTGCTGATTTAGATGCACTCAAGAACCAGATTGCTACTGATTGTCAGGTGGCCCGTTGCTATTTGGCGTGTTGAACCGAGTTAATTTGAGGCATCTTGCGAGTCAGTAGAGTTACTGTCAGAAATTTTCGTAACTACAAGAGCGCTGCCCTTGATTTGCATGATGGCAGAAACGTTCTAATTGGAGAGAATGCCCAAGGCAAGACCAATTTGCTGGAGGCTATAGAGCTAATTGCTAGTGGTCGCTCTGATCGCTCTAGCAGTGATCGGGAGCTAATTTATCGTGGTGAAAACCAGGCCTTGATCGAGGTTAGTTATCATTCCGCTGGATATAGTGAAACTGCTTGCTTATTGCTAACTGCCGCTGAGCGCACCTCCCGCAAAGCTAAGATCAACGGTGTAATTCAGTCAGGGAGCCGACGATTTGCTCGTCTCACCACGGTCAGTTTTAAGGTTTCCGACCTTGACCTTTTGCGTGGTGGGCCGAAACACCGTCGTGATTGGCTTGACCAGCTGGTTTGCAAGCTCAAGTCGAGCCATTTTGAACTGACCACACGTTATGACAAAATCATTCAACAGCGCAATCGTTTGCTCAAATTGTTCTTTGAAAAACAAGGCAGGCTGACAGGTTCAGATATCGATGAGCTTAGAGTCTGGGATAAGCAACTGGCTCAATATGGTAGTCAAATTATTAAACAAAGGGTGCATGTGCTGGCTCAGCTCTTGCCTCTAGCTGAGCTGCATCAATCGGAGATATCAGGCAGTAGAGAGCGCCTTACTGCCCAATATATTTTTAAGACTGACGAAATAGAAACAGAATTAGATGGAGAGGCAACGGTCATAGGCATTGAGCAGTTGAGCGAGATGGCTGAGCGAGAATTGGAGCAAATAATTCTCAGTCAGCTAAAGAAGCGTCGATCTGAAGAAATTGCCAGAAAACAGACAGTTTGCGGTCCTCATCGAGATGACGTTAGCTTTGCTCTAAACGATTTCGCCGCCACGGCTTACGCTTCTCAGGGGCAGCAGCGCAGTCTGGTCTTGGCTCTCAAGCTGGCTGAGTTGAAGCTAGTCACTGCACGCTTAGAGGAGCCACCTTTGCTCTTGCTTGACGACGTTCTGGCAGAACTAGATCTTGGTCGTCAAGGTATGCTGATGCAATTGGTTAATAGTGAGATGCAAACATTAATTACCACCACTCATCTTGATGGTTTTCGCTCAGAATGGCTGGATGGGGCCAAGGTAGTTACTGTTAAGGCCGGCGAGATTTTATCGGACTAGGGTCAAACTTCAGTCAGGAGATAAACTTTGGGCTATCAAGGTGGTTAAATGACACCATGTTAGGGTACATTAACATTGGTTAAGAAAACTGCCGAATTAGAGTTAGGTTCACTGCGTGTTCGCCGAGCATTTACATGACATAGATCGCAAAGTTTGCCTTGAATGCAACAGGCAGTTCACAGGTATCGTTGCGGCCTGTCCTCACGATGGCGCCAACCTGGTGCCTTTGGCCCGTGATCCGATGGTCGGCACCTGTTTAATGGGCAAATACGACATTATCGACGTAATCGGCCATGGCGGTATGGGTGTGGTCTACAAGGGTCGGCAGGTCCTGATGGACAGAACTGTCGCTATCAAAATGCTGCAGTCACAGCATATTGCTGATTCGATGAGTGTGAAGCGCTTCCACCAAGAAGGCAAAGCCGCTTCAAAAATGAATCACCCACACGTGATTACGGTCTACGACTTCGGTGTCACTCCCACCTCCGGTCAGCCTTTTATCGTCATGGACTATTTGTTAGGCACTGACCTATCGCAAATTATTAAAGAGGAAGGACAGCTTGGCGTTGAGCGCAGCTTGAAAATTTTGGCTCAATCTACTGATGCTCTTGATCATGCTCACCGGATGGGCGTAATTCACCGAGATCTGAAGCCTTCCAACATCATGTTGATTGACTATGAAGACGAAAAAGATTACGTCAAAGTAGTTGACTTTGGTGTGGCAAAGCTCATTAGTGCTGGGGGCGAACAACAACGTTTAACCCAGATGGGTGAGGTCTGCGGTAGTCCGGTTTATATGAGTCCCGAGCAGTGTCAGGGTCTTGAGCTTGATAGTCGCTCTGATATTTACTCAATGGGAATTGTAATTTACGAAACTCTCACCGGTCGCTTGCCGATCTTAGGTAAGACCATGGTCGAGACCATGAGTAAGCATATAACCGAACCACCACCTCGCTTTACTGAAGTGCGGCCTGATCTATATATTCCAGAACGCCTAGAGGCTGTGGTCTTTAAGGCCCTCGCCAAAAATCGTGAAGATCGTCATCAAAGCATGGCTGAGCTTACTCGCGATCTCGAGACAGCTATTCCTCGGGCTGGGAAGAGCCAGGTACTGCGTACCGACTTCCCCACCATGCCGCAGAGCGAAGATGATAAGAAGACTTCACCTTTAGCCAAGCTCACTCCTTTTCACTGGGTGGCTATTGCCTCAGCCTTGCTTGTCACCGTTGGTATTGGCATTAAATTGATGATGGATGGTTCTAAGAAATCGACTCCTCAAGCAATTGTTGCTCCTGTTAAAGTAGTTACACCTGCTGTGGTTACACCAGCGCCAGACAATACGGCTAAAGGCACTAATAGCGCTAGCTCGACAGCTTCTTCAGCCACTGTTCTGCCTGGTAGCTCTGCCGCTAGTAATCCTGATGCGAGCACCACGGGTAGTGCTACTACTGCTGGCGTAAGCAAACGTACACCTGTAGATGTTCAGTCAGAATCTGTTGAACGTCCCAAGACAGTTAGTCTGCCGAAAGTGAAGAAGGTGCGCAAACCTCGCGTTGAAACGGCTGCCTCACCTACTCCGCATGTGGCAAAGCCAGCCAAGCGCCCGGCTTTTGATCCATTCAAAGATTTGGCAAATAGCAAGAGCTTCTAGCTTGTTTTCTACTGATTATGAGCGGCCGCTACCAGTCTCTTTACTCTTTCGCTATCAACGTCGTTGATCCAGTTACCATCAAACTTTGCGTAGGTTCCGAAAATAACGGCATCGGCATATTTTGCGAAGGCGGCGATGTTGTCTGGTGTAACTCCTGAGCCTACTAGCACAGGAATTTTTACCGCTGCCTTTACTTCGCCTACAGCGCTTGGTGGCGGCGCATCACCGGTTCGCATACCGGTGACAATAACGCCATCGGCTTTGAAAAATTCAGCTGTTGTTGCTGTTTCTATCAGGCTGATGTCTTCGGTAATGGCGTGGGATGAATGTTTCTTTTTGATGTCGGCAAATATCTTCACTTTTTCGGCTTTAATTGCTGCTCGCTTTCTCACTATTTGAGCGGCACTGGCTTCGTGAATACCTTCATCACCTATGTGGGCATAGACGAATCCTTCTACTCTTACAAAATCAAGGTCACTGGTGTGGGCTACTGCCAGTGCTTCTATATTGGCTCCGGCCAATATCTGTACACCAATGGGCATGTGGCATTCTCGCTTAATGGCATTAGCTACTACAGCCATAGCGGCGATGGTCTCTGCTTCAACATAACCTTTTAAATAAGGCACATCATGCATATTTTCAATCACAAGTGCATCTACGCCAGCCTTCTGGTAGGTGGTGGCGTCGCTCAAGGCGCGCTCTATAATCTCTTCCATGTTGCCCTTGTAACCCGCCGCTCCCGGAAGAGCGTGAATGTGGACAGCACCTATTATTGAGCAGCTTTTGCCAAACATTTTATGCTCCTATTTAAGCAGTACTGCGCGCACTGGACTGGCTTCTAAATCCATAAACTTTAGTGGCAATGCCACTAAGAAATACTCGCCCTCTTCAACGGCTCGCAGATCCAGATTTTCTAGCCAGACTAGGCCGTGGCGATCTAAAACGTTGTGGGTAGACAATTCTTTTGATCTGATGTGGTCAACCGATGGTGTGTCGAGGCCAACTAAGACAAAACCGAGTTGGCCCAAGAGCTCTGCTGTATCGCTTTCGATATAGCTATAATCTTCTTCGAAAACTTCAAAATTGATGGTGTCAGCGGTCTTAAATAATACGCGCTTGACCCTCTCACTGACAGCCTTGAGCTTCTCTTTCACCATTGAAGCAGCGATGCCAGCTTTGCTAGGGGCTAAGTCAATTACTGCAACCGGGCCAATAAAAGCAGCTAAGCTCATGGCACCAGCAGTAGTGTCGTTACTGCTGTTGGGGCTTAGTGAGCCTTTTATGTGTACCGGTGCGTCGGCATGGGTGCCGACATGCGGGCTCATAGTCAGTGCCGTTAAATTGATAATTTTGCTACTTTCATAGCTGAGAGTAACTTTGCGCGAAAACGGCGTATCGCCAGGGAAACAGGCAGATTTTTCGTCTACCGGTTGGGAGATATCGATAATTTTTTCGAAGGAGAAGTTCATAAATTTAGATGTTGCTGGCAACGTCAAAATGGAAATAAGTTTTGATGTGATCGGTTTTTATGTCTCTTGGAGTTTTGCGTTTTTCTGGGCGTGGTCCGATCAATTTGAGTTTTTTCAGCACTTCTTTGAGGATAAGCTCCATGTGGCGATTGTCAAAACCGCTTGAGAGCTTGATGCATAGGCCTAGACCCTGGGGATATTTAGAGCAACTACCGATGCCCACTCCGAGCAAGCCATCGGCCCCTTCTTTGGCGATGATTGGCGCTTCACAGACACCAAAAAGGTCTTGGGTGATCAGTCTAAAATCAACCCGGCCAGCCCCTGATATGGCTCGCGGGTGAGCTAGCATCAATTGGCCTAGCTCATGATAATAGGGCGCACATTGAGCAATCTGATCGTCTTCGAATGCCACTGCTGTATTACTCAATAGACTCTGGTAGAGGTAAGACATCTCATAGGCTGAAAGAGCATAGTTTGGCAGCTGGCAACCATCGGTGGTGCTCAATAATGACTCTTCACTGCGCTTTATGAGCGCTGACAAAACTTTCCTCAGGCGCACATGCTGTGGTTGGTCGGCCAGTAAATATTTTTCTGGGTCTCCAGCGGAAGCTTTGATGGCAGAGAGATAGCCGATATGTTTACCACTACAATTGTGGAAACGCCTTCTGGCTTTTTCTTCGCCTTCACCAATCTGATCTTTTGTCTCGCTTGAAATCGGAACAGCTGGTGGACACTTAAGCCCATCTTCACTGGCGCCGGTGATGGCGATGATTTCTTCAAGCAATTCAAGGTGTCTGGGTTCGGCGCTATGGGATGCCATGAACAAAGCAAGATGCTCAGATTTTAGCTGAGGGAAGTGTCTCTTTAAGATCGGTAAATGCTGTATCAGTTGCCATGGTTTGAGTAGTGAGCGACTCCACAGTTGATAGTTGATATCACCTAATTGCACTAGCGGTTTGACAGTAGCAATAGACTGCAATTGATCGCCGTTAGATTTAATTCCTTCGACCAGGCTCACAATGCCGTAGACCGTCACTTCTTTTCTGCCGCTGCGCTCGATGGTGAAAAGTGGCTGCCAGGGCAGGGTGCTGTCGCTCGGTGTTGTCAATTGGGATGGCATATAGTTTGTCTGCATTTTGGTTAGTAACTTTTATCAGCCAATAAATTTGTCTAGTAATCTTCTCAGTAAGTTGCTTATTCTTCTAGGGACAAACTCTTACCTTAATAAATTCGCTCAAAGCGGCCTCGACTTCTATTTCATGGTGTAAAACCAATGCTTTAGCATAGGGAATAAAATGGCAGTTTCGTTTAAAACGGCAATTAATCCAGGTCAAGCCTCGCCCAGTCCTTTGGGTTCTTACTCTCATGCACTCAAGGTTGGCAATTTGCTTTTCATTTCTGGTCAGGGCTGCCGTGATCCAAAAAGCGGCATTGAAGCTGGGCTTACTTTTGATGCCAACGGGGCAGTGGTTGCTTACGATATTGAAGAGCAAACAAAAGGTGTTCTTGAAAACCTCAGGGCTGTTTTAACTGCCGCTAATCTCGGCTTCGAAAATGTTGTCGACATAACTGTCTTTCTTGCCGACATGAATGATTTCCAAAAATACAATGGTGTCTACAGTCGTTATTTTTCTATGGAAAATCCACCAGCACGAACCACTGTGCAGGTGGCTAAGCTGCCTGGGCGCAACTATATTGAAATCAAAGCAATAGCGGCTTTTGCCGATTAGTAAAGGGGTAAGGAGTAGAAAATGTCTAACGCTACAGTAGCCAGCTCTCTCAATCTCGATCTGAAAAAGATTGAGCACTTCATCGGAGGGAAATTTAAGGCTGGTTCTGGCAAGGAGACTTTCGAATCGATTAACCCATCCACGGGTAAGGCTCACGCCACTGTTGCCCTTGGCACCGCTGATGATATCGATGCTGCTGTGAATGCTGCCCGTCATGCCTTTGAAAAAGGCCCCTGGCCTCGGATGTCGGTGCGTGAGCGCTGCAATGTTCTGCGCAAGATTGCTGATTTGATTTTAGCCAGGCGTGAAGAATTTGCTATTGCCGAGAGTATAGATAGTGGCAAACCTATCAGTGAGAGCTTTGATGGTGATATTCCTCGTTCGGCTTTCAATTTTCAGTTCTTTGCTGATTTTGCACCTAGCTATGTCGAAGAAGCTTTTTCTACTGCCGAAAATGAAAGACATATTGCCGTGCGCGAGCCGCTAGGAGTCTGCGGTCTAATTACTCCCTGGAATCTTCCTCTTTATCTAGCTACCTGGAAAATTGCACCGGCTCTAGCTATGGGTAATACCATTGTGCTCAAGCCCGCCGAGTGGACGCCTTATACAGCCTATTTGTTAGCCCAGGTGGCTGTGCTTGCCGGCCTACCAGATGGCGTTTTGAATATCGTCCAGGGCTTTGGAGCTGGCGGTGCTGGTGAAGCTCTCACTCGCCACCCTGATGTGCGATCAATTTCTTTTACTGGCGAAACTTCTACTGGCCGAGCGATAATGCAGGCTGCTAGTGCCACTATGAAGAAGCTCTCCTTTGAACTGGGTGGCAAAGGTGCCAACATCATTTTTGCTGATGCTGACCTAAATGAAGCCATTCCTACTGCTGTAAGGGCCGCTTTCCGCAATCAAGGCCAAATTTGTTTAGCTGGCTCTAGATTATTTGTTGAGCGCAAAGTATACGAAGAAGTAGTTGAGAAGATTGTTGAACGGGTGCGCAAAATAAAAGTTGGCGATCCTCTCGATAAAGAAACCGAGATGGGAGCGCTAATTGCCCGTGAACACATGGAGAAGGTGCAGTCTTATCTAGCTATCGGCAAAAAAGAAGGCCACCTACTCTGTGGTGGTGAGCGCCTCACTGCTCTTGGTGATGGCAATTTCTTGAGTCCAGCTGTATTTACTGGTTTAGAAATCGAGTCTCGTTTCTTGCAAGAAGAAATATTCGGTCCAGCCTTGCCGATTTTGCCTTTTGACAGTGAAGAAGAAGCAATTGCACTAGCTAATTCCACTCCCTATGGCCTTTCTGCCTCGGTGTGGAGCCAGGACATCGATCGCTTACACCGAGCCAGTACTCAAATTAGAGCTGGTTTGATTTGGATTAATACCTGGTTTGCTCGCGATTTGAGAACGCCTTTTGGTGGCCAAAAGTCTTCTGGCATGGGTCGCGAAGGCGGACGCTATAGCCTAGAGTTCTTCTCCGAAGCTAAGACTATTTCTTACAAATACAGAATGTAGAATTACCGAACTTAATTTAGAAGGACCGAAGACTATGGATTTAGGTATTCGCGGTAAAAAGGCTCTCGTTACAGGAGCTTCTAAGGGCATCGGCCGGGCCATTGTCCAGGCCCTTAGTGCCGAGGGTGTGGAAGTGATTGCGGCAGCGCGTGATCAAGCGAACCTGGAGGCCTTAGCAGCTGGGCTTTGGCGTAAAAATGCACCGCTTCATATTTTTAGTGCTGACCTCAGCCAGGAAAGTAGCCGCAAAGAACTAGTTGGTTTTGTCGAGAAGACCTTCAAAGACTCTGGTCTCGATATTCTCGTGCACAATGTCGGCGGTCCTAAGCCTACTGATACTGCTCAGACTTCTGCCGCTGATTGGCAGGCCGGATTTGAACAGCTGTTTCAATCGGTGGCTGAACTTAACTGCGCCTTTTTGCCTGGTATGAAAGAGCGCAATTTTGGCCGAGTTCTTTGTGTTACCTCGCTGTCTGTGATGGAACCTATTCACGGACTGGCAATTTCAAATTCGCTCAGAGCCGCTGTCACAGCTATGCTGAAAGGGTTGGCCAGCGAGGTGGCAGCACACAATATCACCGTTAACTGTGTGGCGCCAGGTGCCATTGCCACGGATAGGCTCACTGATTTAATGGCTGCCCGAATGGCAAAAAGCGGCCAGAGTGAAGAAGATTATAACCGTGAGTATTTGGCCAGTATTCCGGCTGGTCGGCTTGGTACCCCGGAAGAGTTCGCTTCTGTGGTGGCTTTCCTTGCTTCGGTTCAAGCTGCTTACATAACTGGTTCGACAATTTGTGTGGATGGCGGTAAGCGTCGCTCTACCTATTAGGTAGTATTATTTACAGTTCTTGGATATGCAGGTAGATAGAGGTATATTGTGAAATTTCTCGTTCTCGGTGCCGGAAAAATGGGCTATGCCGTAGCTTATGACTTAATTCGCGGCTCTAAAGTAGAAAAAGTAGTGGTTGCTGATAGCAACACTGAAAACCTCAAAGAGCTAGTCAAGCGCTTGCCTGACGAGAAAATTATTCCGGTCGAGCTAGACGTCACCAATGAAGAAGAATTGGCCCAGCTAATGGGAGAAATTGATGTCGCTGTTAGCTGCATTACTTACAAGCATAATTATGAACTAGCTAAGATTGCGCTTGCTACTAAGACTCACTTTGTCGATCTTGGCGGTAACGAAGAAATTGTTGCCAAAGAATTTATGCTTGACGAATTGGCTAAAGAACAGGGTGTAACTATCATTCCTGATCTGGGTTTGGCACCAGGGTTAGTATCACTATTGGCTGTTAGCGCGGCCGAAAGCTTCGACGAAATTTACGATATTCGCCTGCGTGTTGGCGGTCTGCCAGCCAATCCTGATGATTGCTTCATGGATTACTGCCAGGTTTTCTCAATTGACGGCTTGATCAACGAATACAATGAAGACTGTACCGTATTGAGAGATGGCAAAATTTTC
Organism: Cyanobacteriota bacterium erpe_2018_sw_21hr_WHONDRS-SW48-000092_B_bin.40; assembly: GCA_030917395.1. Lineage (GTDB taxonomy): Bacteria > Cyanobacteriota > Vampirovibrionia > Obscuribacterales > Obscuribacteraceae. Next base: position 12,173 of record JAUPUU010000136.1, on the reverse strand, counting down.
TCAGTGCCATCACTTTCGGATAACGAATCAATCGAATTTCCTCGACCATTTGGCACCATGGAAGCTTTCAATACCTCTGGTGGAATTTCCACTTTGCCCCAGAGTTATCTGGGCCGAGTGCAGCACCTCGACTATAAAACTATTCGTTATCCTGGGCATTGCGATGCCATCCATATGCTTAAAGAGTTGGGCATGATGTCCAAAGAAGCAGTTGAAACTGCCTCTGGACCGGTTGTGCCTCGCGATTTGTTATTCAAACTTCTCAGCGATAAGCTGCCCAAAGATGAGCCAGATGTGGTTTTGGTAAGGGTTATGGTTTCGGGCTTGAAAGATAAGAAGCCTGTGCAAATCGTCTGGGATTGTATTGATTATGCCGATCAAGCTGCTGGTCTTACTGCCATGATGCGTATGACTGCTTTCCCTGCTTCAATTGTGGCCCAGATGATTGCTCGGGGCGACATCACCGAGCGCGGTGTTCTGCGGCAAGAAACCACCGTGCCTACCAAGCTTTTCTTGGCCGAAATGGACGGCCGCGGTATTCGCTTGCAGATGACTGAGCGCGCTCCTGCCCATATTAAGTAAGTAGCCCTAGGCTGCACCAAAGACTGTGCGTAAGCACATTGGCTCATGGCGTGTTCTTGCATAAGCTCATTTCACTTCTAAATGGTGAGCTTATGAATCGAGGAATACGAACTATTTTTGCTGGTGATATTTTTCGCAGTCAGTTAGAGGTGCGTTGGGCACTCTTTTTTAAGGCTCTCGATATTGACTATGTCTACGAAAAGGAAGCCTATCCTCTTCTATCGGGCTGGTACCTACCGGATTTCTGGCTTCCCAAGCTCAATGTCTTTGTCGAAGTAAAACCCTGGATTGGGGGCGTCATTGATAGTGCACGCTATAACGAGTTGGCGCAGACTACTGGTTTTCCTCTTCTTTGTGTTCAAGGGCGACCGGAGAAGGGGCAATACACCGTTGATGTCTACGGGCCGGTGAGGAGCTTCAGGTTTAAGAATGCTTACTTTGGCGAAGCTGAGCGCTCCAATAAGAGTCTAATTCTTGTCAAAGAAGAAGAAAGACTTTGTTGGGAGGTACGGAAAGGCGCTCCGGTTTCTAGCTTGACTAGAAATCCGGTTAGGAAGAACTCGGAGTGGATGCATCTTGCTTCTTTGGCCGCTCGGTGCGATTTCAGCAAATAATCCGCCTATTTGTCCAAAAAACTTGGGGGCTGTGTAGATACTTTCGTGCAAGCAATCTCACAAAAGGAAGCGCCAGATGGCAGTATCTAATTCAACTGAGCTAGAAGTCGAACGTAAACCTAGTACTGAGCGCTCTAGTGAACGCAACGGTATTAATCTCCTTGGAATTAGCTTCGATTTTATGCCTGGTAGAGGTCTAGATAGGACCGCCAACACTGATGCGACACCTAAGAAGATTGAGTGGGAAAGTGATGTTAGCAGCGCTTTGACCAAGGCTCAAAGAGAGCATAAGCCCTTAGTAGTTGTATTCAAGGAAGACCGCTGTGGTTGGTGCAAACTCTTCTCTGACGAATTGCAGAAACCCGAAGTGGGCGCAATCGCTAAGGACGCTGTCTATCTGCAAGTTACCCCTTCCACCAATTCTGAAGCTAAGCAGTTGGCTAATTTGGTAAAAGTTGAGGGCTATCCTACTGTTTCAGTACTTTCAGTGGAAGGCGGAGTAATCAGCCCGATATCCAAAGTGGCTGGCTTTATGGACAGCAGTAAATTTATCAATCATATGCGCGTTGCTTTCGCTGCAGCTCGTAGTAAGAATCAGACTGTTTAACTATAATTGCCACTGTCAATTTTGGAGTGGCAATGGAAGTCAAATGTGATTCGGAGCAGATCGCTCTATACATAAACGCTCTGCGGAGCGAATACGAAGCCAATCTGAAAAAGTTCGTTGATTTACCCAGTGTGAGCATGGAGCCTGAACGGGCCGAGACGATGCTAGCTACGGCGGCAATGGCTATCGATTTGCTGCAGTCACAAGGGGCCACCGCTAGGCTGGTTAAAACTGCCGGACAGCCAGTGGTCATTGGCGAATTTCACAGCGGCGCTGATTGCCCCACAGTTACTGTCTACAATCACATAGATGTGCAGCCGGCGGACCCATCCGAATGGCTCACCTCACCTTTCGATATGCAGATAGATGATGGCGTCTACCGTGGACGCGGCACTACTGACGATAAGGGGCCAGCTCTGGCAGTCTTGTATGCCGCCTCTTATGTGCACAAGCAGGGCGTGCCTATCAATATTAAGTTCATATGGGAATTGGAAGAAGAAATTGGCAGCCCCTCATTTGAGGGCTTCTTGCAAGATAATATCTCTGATTTGAAGACCGATTCGGTGGTGATCTCTGATACCATCTGGGTTTCGCGCGAAAGGCCTGCCATACCTTATGGCTTAAGAGGTTTGCAATGCTGCTTGCTTAAGCTCAAGACCGGCGTCAAAGATGTACATTCAGGAACAACTGGCGGCCTGGCTCGCAATCCTATCGCTGAGTTAGCCTTCTTGATCTCCAAATGTTTTGACGCTAAAACTGGAGAAGTTAAGATTCCTGGCTTCCTTGATGATGTGCGGCCAATAGATAGCGCCGAGTTAGAAAATTTTGTGGCATCTGGTTTCAATGTTGCCAACTTCAAGAAAGCTCATGAATTGCACTCTACTCGCACTGATGACGCTTCTGAAGCCAGCGCCCGCATCTGGGCCACTCCTACTTTTGAAGTGCATGGTATCACTGGCGGTTACTCGGGGCCGGGTGTGAAGACCATAGTGCCGCATCAAGCTGAAGCAAAAGTTAGTATGCGTCTCGTGCCTAATCAAGATCCGGCGAAAGTATTGGCTATGCTGAAGAAATTCGTAGCAGAGCATGACCCAGATGTTGAGGTTGTGGCCGAAGGTTCGCTCAAACCATTTCTTGGTGAATTTACCGGACCCTTTGCCCAGGCGGCCAAAGAGGCAATGAAGACTGGTTTTGGTAAGGAGGCAGCCTTCACCCGTGAAGGTGGCTCGATTGGTGCCGTTGTGAGCATGCAGGAAATATTGAAAGTGCCATTGGTATTTTTAGGGCTTTCACTACCAGAGCACGGCTACCATGCCATCAACGAAAACTTCGACTGGCAGCAGGCCAGCGGTGGTATGCGCATGTTCGTTGACTATTTTGAGAGGCTGGCCAAAATACAGTAGCGATTTCGATTGTCGGCACTAAGTTTTTTCAGTCGGCTTCTTCGTCTTTGATATATCAGCATGATTATTGAGGCCTGGCTTTGAGGTTTCTTTCATAATCAATCAATAGTTTGCAGATGACCTGCAGGCTATTTGTCTCGTCGCCAGTAAAATTGGTTTCTTTGCTGTTGGGTAATCTGCCAAGATCCTTTTGCAAATCAGTGATTGTAAAACCGGCGATTTCTCTTGCCACTAGACAAGCGTATAACAGAGCGCCGTCCGGACCTGGATGATGATTGTCGGCGTCGTACAGCTTTAGTTGAGGCTGATTGGTTTGGCAGAAGAAAACAAAGTCGCCGATTGGTAAAGTTTTCAATTTAAGCTCTTCGTCAATCTTGTCAAAAAAAACTTCCTAAATTACTTTTGTCAGCCGCACTATTCTTATCACCCGGTATCTTGATGAGTATTAGCTTCGCTCGTTGTTGCTCAGCGATAGTCTTGAATTTTTCAATCGATGCCTTTGCTTCTTGATAGTCGCCGTAAATGGCTCGAGATCCTTCTTGCAAAACGATATAGTCCCACTTACCCTTCGTAACCAAAGCCATGGTGTTTCTGTCGCTCAGGTGTTCAGCTAGTGTGAAGTTGGGACCAGTTGCACTAAAGACGCTGAAAGTTTGGTTGGGTCTAACGAGCTTAATGATCTTGCTGAACTGTTCTGGCGCTTCAAAGGTATAGGTGAGGCTGTTGCCGATAAACAGTACACGTTTTGCTTTTGGGTCACTACTACTTGAGTGAAGCTTTATGGTTACTTTTCTAGGAAAAAGAAAGAAAATTAGAGCTAGAAGAACAGCGCCAAACGCAATTAGATTGAATATTCTTCGAGGCAAAGGTGGGTGACTATTTTTCTTCTTTACTTGATCAACCACGCCCACTTTTGAGTTTTTCAATTGATTTGCCGCGCTTTTGCTCTTGCTGGAAATAGGTAATTATCTCTGAAAACAAGGCTGTTAGTGACTAAGGTTTAACTCAATTGCTTCTTGTCTATCTTGCCTGCAGACGTGCGTGGTAGCGCATGATCGCAAGTATAGAATTCCCATTCCATTGGTCGCAATTCGCGCTTTAAATGCTGGGCACAATATTCGCGCATTTGTTGAACAAGCTTTTGGCGGTGTTCTTTCTTTTCTTCGCCTTCGCTGTTAAGGCTGTCTGACCATTGACCTGGCTGTAGCACTGTATGGGCCTTAACTATTTGTCCCAGCTTGCTGTGGGGCACCCCAATCACAGCTACTTCTTTAATGAGGGCATTGGCACGCAGTACGTCTTCAACTTCTGCAGGAAAGACTTTGTTGCCAGCAACAATAATTAGTTCTTTGGCCCGGCCTGAGATATAGAGATAATCGTCTTTAAGGTAGCCGATATCGCCAGTAAAGTAGCCACCATCATGAATTACTGCGTTGGTGGCCTGGTCTTGGCCAATATAACCAAGCATCAGAGTGCTACCGCAAATAACTATTTCGCCTGACTGACCTTCCGCTTGTTCAGTGCCATCAGAGCCCATTATTTTGACTTTAGCTGAGGGCACTAGTTTGCCAACTGATTGGTCTGGGCCAGTGAGATTGACAGCAATAATTTTTGATTCGGTAGACCCGTAGCCGTTGTTGAGGCGACGACCGAATACTTTATGAAAATCTTCTGCTAGAGAAGCGGGCATCGGTGCGCCACCACATAATAGAACTTTGGCATTGCTTAAGTCGATGGCGCCCTTAGGTAAGGCTAGAAAAGCACCATATATGGTGGGAACACCAACCATGAATTCTGGTTTGAATTTGTTATTGGCAGCGACAATGCCTTCTATGGTCATTTCTGAAAAGACTACTGTGCTGCCATCAAGTAGAGCAATCAACATTACTTCAAGGCCCAGCACATGCGACACCGGCACTGGCAGAAGGACATTGAGATCTTTGTGAAAATCAGCCATGTCTCCCAGTTCGCTCAAGTTATTAATTAAGCTGCCTAGGTCGTGGAGAGCACCTTTAGGTGTGCCGGTTGTGCCTGATGTGAGAATCAACAGGGCTGGGTCAGCGAGGCTGGCAAAGTCACTGATGTTTTCGGCTGAGCGCACAGTCGCTTCGAAATTATGAAGTTGAGCAATATCGCCGAGAGCAATTTTGCCAGTACCACTATTGAGATTTTTCTCTAGGGCGGCGTAATCTTTGATCAAGGCGGGAGCGACCAAAACAATTTTTGCTGAAATAGCTGGGGATTTCGCTACGTTGGCTAGCTCACCTTCTGTGAGGCGAAAATCAACGGGCACAGCTATGGCCCCAAGACGCCAGGTTGCCAGTATAAAGGCGGCCAATTCTGGGCAGTTGGGGGAGGTCATGAGAACTTTGTCGCCAGCGCTAACTTTAAAGCTTTTAAGTAGGCTCTCAGCTTGGCCAATCAATTGCTCTAGGGCTTTGTGGTCGATTTCCCTAATTTTGCCGCCAGTCAATACCTGTATCAGCGCGGGTTTTCCGCCATTGGCATGACCGCTCGCGGCCGAACCCGGCCTTAAGATGCGATCTAGCTTATCTTGGAGGTTAGAAGTAGCCTGCATAAATACCTCAGATACAATCTGCGAATGACGATTGTACTTTCTATTCTTACAAATTTGATCTTCTTTCCATTCTTCTGCCCGACAGCTATAGAATTGTTTGGTACTCAAAATTCGTTTGGTACTGAAAATAGGAATCTTTCGTGACTGACTTCTTAACTACTTGGCCTGAGCTTGATTACCAATCCCTATATGCCGTGCCCATTGGCGGTCAGGGTGAGCTAGGGCAGGTGATGTGGTTATTCATCTACCAGGGCGAAATGATTGTGGTTGATGCTGGAGCCAGCTATCCAGCTCGTGAGCTGCCAGGCGTTGACCTATTATTGCCTAATACTTCGTTCTTAGAGGCCAATCAAGACAAGATTACGGCACTCTTGCTTACCAATGGTCATGAAGAGCATGCTGGGGCAATCATGTACCTCGCCCACCATGTTAGCTTGCCGCGAGTTATGGCTCCGCGCTTTGTCGCCGAGTTGATCAATCAAAATGTATACGATCTATATGGCACTAGCGAGGCGACTGAGTCTGCTAGTTTGCCTGCCATGGAAGTGGTAGATGTCAAAACCAAATATCAAGTAGGGCCCTTTGAAGTTGAATGGATTGTCAGTAACAACGCCATCGCTGATGCTTGTGCCCTGCGCATTAGTTGCAATGCCGGTACTGTTATCTATACTTCGAGCTTCAAATTTGACCAGACACCAGTAGATGGAATATTGCTTGATGTTGGTCGCCTCGCCACCATTGGTGATGAGGGTGTCACCTTGCTAATTTCTGACTCAGCTAATGTTGAAGCTGGAGGCTACACACTTTCGGAGAAAGTGGTGGCTGAAGCAATGGAAAAAATAGCAAAGACTGCTAGCGGTCGAATGATTGTGGTCATGCCTGGCACCAATACTCACCGCCTGCAAATTCTTTTTGACGCTGCGGCAAAGTCGAATCGCAAAGTCATTCTTTTAGGCGACACTCTTCACAAAATTGCAGTCAGTGCAGCCATTACAGGCAATCTCAATTTCGATAGAGCGATTGAAGGTTCTATCAATGCTTTGGCTGGTATGAATGAGCGAGAAGTGATGGTGATTGCCAGTTCCACCGAAGCCGATCCGATCAATGTTTTAGACGAAATGGCTTACGACAATCATCCTACCGTCACTCTAAAAGAGGGCGATACTATTGTTTTCTCTAGCGATGTCTTGCCTGGCCGGGCCCGTCACATGGCCCATATTCTTGACCAGCTCTTGCTTAAGAATGTCAGTGTTGTCTGGGGGCAGCGAAAAGGAGTGCATGTCTCCAAGCATGCTTCGAAAGAAGAATTGAAGTTGATGCTCTCGGTTACCAATCCCCGCTATTTTGCTCCCGCCATTGGTGAAGGCCGGCATATCACCCAACATGGCGAAATGGCTACAGCTTTTGGTCTTGATGAAAGTGCTATTTTTACTTTGAGCAACGGTGATCTGCTTGAAGTTCGCAATGGCGTCGCTTGTGTAGCTGGCTCTGTATCTTTTCAGCCAGTTTTATTTAACCGGGAACAAGGTGAGCGGGTTACGACGGCATCGGTGAACGAGCGTCGCGCTCTCAGCTTAGAGGGAGTGGTGACAATTGGTTTGACTGTCACCGCCGGCGGTGAGATAGTTACCGGCCCTACCGTTGAAGTTGGTGCTTCTGGTTTTCTGCGCTCAAGTGAGTGGGCGGCCATGCGCTTAGAACTTGATGGCATTGTCAGAGAAGCTGTATCGCGTACGAAAAAAGATTCAAAGAATGATGATGTTACGGTTCAACTGCGCTCATCTGTGCGCGAAGCTGTTGTAAAAGCTTTGCGTTCCAGGCTTTCAGCAAAGCCCACGGTACAAGTCTTAGTGCATCAAGTCACTAGTTGATTTGATGCAATCTTTTGTTTAATGCAAGCCTTACCAACCGCCGGTAATCAGCATTGAGTTGGCATCGTTTAGCACCAGGGTAAGTCTATCGCCTGGATTGATCTTGATTTTTTCTTGCCAATAATAGGTCAGTCCGGGCGTCTTATGTTGGCCTGTGGCATACCACTCGCCTGGTTTAAGTGCTACGACACCTTCCATGGCCGTGCCTTTATTAGCCGACTGAAGAGTTATCGGTGTTGGATCTAGACCCAGTCTCAGCGCTTCCATCTCTTCGTCTTTGTGGCTGTCTTCATATTCTTCGACGGCTTTAAGATAGCGAGCATTGCGTGCTTCTTCTATTCTGTTTATGCGCTCTACTTCAGGTTTGACATATTTCAGCATGTTGTCGGCCCAGCGGTAGAGCCCAGCTACTACTTTAGGTTCATCTCCACCGGCGCGTTTTTGGGCATTGCGATAGGCATAATGCCAACGCCAACCAATATCAGGATACGGCTTAGTGAGCGATTGCCTGCTGAGATAACCAGAGCTGATTAGCATTTGCTTGATTTGCTTGTCTTCTTCAGGCAGCGGTTGTAGCGGCACCTTTACTTTTGGTGGCTTGGTTGAATAGGGATAGAAAGTAATTTTATCGACGCGGTCTTTCATTTGCGGCACACTAATGCGCAGCTTTACCCAGCCTTTTGCCTGGGGATCAACACCGTCTGGTGGTAGAGCCTCAACTGTACTGCCTGTTTCGGTCTGATTTTGGGCGGCGCCAGCATAGTTAGACAGGGTTGTGGCAATGGTTAAAGCAATAGATAGCGCCGCGAGGCTGCTACCAAGCTTTCGTAAGTCGCTTGATACCATGAGGCTCCTAGTCGAGTGGTTTGTAATCTTTGGGCAGGCCAAAGTTGTACATGCGCTCAAAAGCTTCTTTTAGTCCTTCTTCTCCACGCTTAGCGCGCGAGCCAGAAACAATTTCAACCAGTCGCTTCCAGCTTACTTGTTGAAACGGACTAATATCTTCGGAGGTATTGCGATCCCGCTCGCTTTCCATTACTTTCAAGACCCTGTCAGACGGGAGTTTGTCGAAAGCATCAACACAGCGGATGTCGAAATGGTTGTCGCGACCGGCATCAAGAATTTCAGCTACTTTTTCAATGGGCATACGATTGCGGTAATGTCTTACTGATGTAAGAGCATCGAACACGTCAGCAACAGCAATTATGCGTGAGAGGAAAGGAATTTCTTCGCCCTTTAAATTGCGATAGTAACCGGTACCATCTAATTTTTCGTGGTGGCACGAAGCAACAAAAGGCACAGCCCCAAGGCGTTTGGTGAAAGGCAGATTATTGAGTAAATCAAATGTGATGCTGGCATGCTTCTGCACAGTGGCATACTCTTCGGGAGTAAGGCGGCCATTTTTCCATAAAATCGCTTCAGGCACGCCAATTTTGCCGTAGTCGTGCATCATGGCGGAATAGCGCAATACGTCTAAATCTTCTGCGATGACATCAAGGCCAGTGCCAATCAAGAGACTATAGTTGGTAACCCGCACTGAGTGACCGGCAGTGAGCGGGTCCCGCTTATCAATGGTCTGGGCCAAGACTTCTAGGGTCTTATCAACAAAGCTCTCAATTTCAGCGTAGGCTTGGGCTTGTTCAATCAAGCCAGAAGCAACTGCTGTTAAGGCTTCTAGCCAATCTTCATCTTCAGAGGTGAAGGGGCCAGCTAATTTGTTCAATACTTGGAAGACACCAATGATGCTACCTTCGCGGTTGCGCATGGGCACGCATAAGACACTTCTGGTCTTATAGCCGGTGTGTTTATCCACAGCAGGGTCGAAACGTTCATCTTTGTAGGCATCGGGAATATTGATAATTTTGCCGCTGCGAGCGCAGTGACTGACAATGGCCGTTCCCGACATGGGGATGCGAATGGTACGAGCGCCAACAAGGCCCTGGGCCACTTGAGTCCAAAGTTCGCTTTTTTCTTGGTCGAGCACAAACACACTGCAGCGATCGCACTTGAGCATATTCTGCGTTTCGCGGGTGATTGTTTCGAGGAGGGCATCGAGCTTGCGCTCGGTAGCCATAGATTTGACCACGCGATAAAGGCCAGAAAGTGGACGGAGGCGCTCTAACTCTTCTTGTAGTCTAAGTGATTTGATCTCACGTTCAATTAAGGCGATCTCGCGCTGATGCAGCTCTGATTCTAGATCGCGCAAATCTACCGCACTTAGAGCCGGCTTGGTAGCCGCTTGGCTTTTCGCCGAATCAGGCGCTGTCTTCTCGGGGTTAGGCTGAGAGTGATCATGCTCGTGCCCGACTCTTTGAGATCCCTTTGCCATACGGTTAGCCTCTTGCTTTACTAACTTCTATATACCCTTTGGTCTTTCCTGCAGTTTACTCTTGCTGCCGTTTACTCTTGAGCTTGCAGGCTTGGAGGATAGGCTGGAGCCTCTAGGCGACGCCAGATCAAAAGCCAGGCCCGACCAATTACTCGTTTCTGGTCGAGGAAGCCCCAAACATGGCTGTCTTCTGAATTATTGCGGTTGTCACCCATCATAAACAGGCGTCCAGCTGGCACAATGATTGGTTCATTGGCTTTAGCCTTGTCGCCGGTTGGCTGAATGTAGTTGCCTTTAGCGTTGCGCCCTCTGATATCAGAAAGAACGTTGAGATTGTAGGCTGGTACTTCTTTTATGTAGGCTGATTCGTCTAAGAGTTGACCGTTGACGTATACGCCTTGGCCATCTTGAACGCGAATAATGTCGCCGGGCAGACCAATAACTCGTTTAATGAAAGCCGGGTCGTTAGGGAAAAATGGCAAGCCAGTTAAACGCCCTAGCCAGTGCAAGGGATCATTGGATAGCTCTTCACCGCCCATTTCAATCGCCGGGGGATAAAAGACAAGAATGTCACCCCGTTGAATCGGTTTGCCCAGGTGACCGGAAATCTTTTCGACAATCAGGCGGTCGTTGATTTGCAGGGTCGGTTCCATCGAACTTGATGGAATGTAGCGCGCTTCGGCAATGCCCCAGCGAATACCGATGAGTAAAATCAAGGTGACGACAATTAATTCAATGGCTTCTTTGAGGAAACCCTGAAAAAATCCTTTGGGAGAATTGTCGGGAGATGAATTCTCGGTTTGTTGGGGTGCTGAAGTGGTCACAGGCAAATTATCTAGTCCTAAATAAAGAAGTGATTATACAGTCAAAACCTTTTTTTTGACGGCCTTGGCCGCTAAGGTCGCTGCTAGCACTTCGGCAAAGTGATCAAGCTCTGCCACTGGGTTCATCTCTGTAACTGCAACTAGTATGCATGAGCCCAGTTCTGGATAGGCTGTTGATAGGTCTATGCCACCTAGAATTCCTTTGCCTTTCAATTCATCAAGCACTTCTTCAACTTTGACACCTTGAGGCAGAGTCAGAGCAAATTCATTGAAGAATGGTTGGTCGAAGGTGAGCTTGACACCGTCAATGGCAGTGAGCTTATCGGCCAAATAGTGTGCTCTCTGCAAGCTGATATCAGCTAACTCACGTAGCCCCTGTGGCCCCATGCATGTCAGGTATACCAGCATGGCTAAGGCATTCAAGGCCTGGTTGGTGCAAATATTAGAGGTGGCTTTAGCTCTTCTGATATGTTGCTCGCGAGTTTGCAAAGTGAGGGTGAAGGCTCTTTGGCCTCTATTGTCTACAGTCATGCCGGCCAATCTTCCGGGCAGTTGGCGAATGAATTCTTTGCGACAGGCCATGTAGCCGGCTGATGGGCCACCAAAGCTAAGGAAGTTGCCGCAGCTTTGCGCGTCACCAACGACGATATCGGCGCCAAGATCTCCTGGTGCTTTCAATAGACCAAGGCTAATGGGATCGCTGATTACAACTAGCAAGGCACCGTGTTTGTGCACGGCGGCAGCAATTGTTTCAAGCTCTTCAATACAGCCAAAGTAGTTGGGATATTGCACGACAAAGCAGGCCACATCACTGTCTAGAACGTTTTCTAAATTGGAAGAGCCATTGTCGTTTTTGGCGATGACAGTTTCGATACCAAATGCCTTAGCGTAAGTCTCAGTCACCATGCGGTGCTCGGGGTTAACCCCAGCAGCCAAGACAACTTTCTTGCGCGCAGTTGTGGCTAGTCGCACTGCCATCATGGCGGCTTCAGCTGTAGCGGTCGGACCGTCATACATCGAGGCGTTAGCGACGTCCATACCGGTAATCAGGCAAACTGCTGTTTGGAATTCGTATATGGCCTGGAGGCTGCCCTGTGATACTTCTGGCTGGTAGGGCGTGTAGGCTGTGGCAAATTCTGAACGAGAGATTATGGCTGGTACCACTGCTGGTACAAATCTTCTATACGATCCACCGCCGAGAAAAGAAGCTTGTTGGCTCGCTGGTTTGTTCTTCGCAGCAAGCTTTTGCATATAGGCTGAAAGCTCAAGCTCAGATAGACCCTCTTGGATATCTAGCGGCTTGGCGCGCACTGATGCGGGAATGTGGCTGATCAATTCCTCAAAAGTCTTCACTCCGATTTCTTT
>JAUPUU010000135.1 GCA_030917395.1 Cyanobacteriota bacterium erpe_2018_sw_21hr_WHONDRS-SW48-000092_B_bin.40 | reverse complement strand
AGTGGTGCACTAGCAACATAACCCGAGTCTGCAGGCGCAGATCCGACATTGGTTCCATAGCTAAGTGGTGCACTAGCAACAGAACCCGAGTCCGCAGGCGCAGATCCGACATTGGTTCCATAGTTGAGTGGTGCGCTACCAGCAGAACCCGAGTCTGCAGGCGCAGATCCGACATTGCTTCCATAGCTAAGTGGTGCACTAGCAACATATCCCGAGTCTGCAGGCGCAGATCCGACATTGGTTCCATAGCTAAGTGGTGCACTAGCAACATAACCCGAGTCTGCAGGCGCAGATCCGACATTGGTTCCATAGTTGAGTGGCGCGCTACTAGCAGAACCAGAGTCTACAGGCGCACCGCCAACAGTGGTTCCATAGCTAAGTGGTGAATTCACAACTGAACCTGAGTCTACAGATGCAGAAGCAAGATTTGCTCCATAGCTAACTGGCGTGCTACCGGCAGAACCAGAGTCCACAGGGGCAGCTCCAACATTGGTTCCATAGCTAAGTGGTGCAATACCTCCAGAACCAGAGTCTACAGGCGCAGAGCCGACATTGCTTCCATAGCTAAGTGGTGCACTAGCAACATAACCCGAGTCTGCAGGCGCAGATCCGACATTGGTTCCATAGCTGAGTGGCGCGCTACCAGCAGAACCAGAGTCTACAGTGGCACCTCCAACATTGGTTCCATAGCTAAGTGGCGAACTCACAACTGAACCTGAGTCTACAGATGCAGAAGCAAGATTAGCTCCATAGCTAACTGGAGTGCTACCGGCAGAACCAGAGTCTACAGGCGCACCTCCAACATTGGTTCCATAGCTAAGTGGTGCACTAGCAACATAACCAGAGTCTACAGGCGCAGATCCAACATTGGTTCCATAGCTAAGTGGTGCACTACCAGCAGAACCAGAGTCTACAGGCGCAGCTCCAACATTGGTTCCATAGCTAAGTGGTGCGCTACCAGCAGAACCAGAGTCTACAGGCGCAGCTCCAACATTGGCTCCATAGCTAAGTGGCGAACTCACAACTGAACCTGAGTCTACAGATGCAGAAGCAAGATTTGTTCCATAGCTAAGTGGTGCGCTACCGGCAGAACCAGAGTCTACAGGCGCAGCTCCAACATTGGTTCCATAGCTAAGTGGTGCACTAGCAACATAACCAGAGTCTACAGGCGCACCGCCAACATTGGTTCCATAGCTGAGTGGCGCGCTACCAGCAGTACCATAGTCTACAGGCGCACCTCCAACATTGGTTCCATAGCTGGTGCTACCAGCCGAACTGACATCTCCAGGAGCGGCTACGTTATAGCCTCCACCAGAAGCAAACTGTGCCATTACAGCTGGAGAACTGTAGATTCTCTCAGCAGCTGCCATGTCTGTTCCACTGGCAGCCCTAGAGAGCATACCAGTATCGCCTCCGGCAACGATCTGAGCTTGGTTGTGTGTGGCTATAGCCATCGTAGCAGTCTCGTTCTGTATTCCAGGAGCAGCAAAGTTACTTGCCGTCTCTGTTGCACCAAACGCACCAGCCACGACAACACCCGCATCAGCTGATGGTGGCCGTTCGGCGTTACCCAAAGCACGTTCCAACACCTGCGCAGAAGAACCAGTTGCACTGAGGATCTGGTTCGCCTCAGGACCACTAGGATTCAACAGCGCTTGCTGGAATGTCTGTTCTGATACGTTCGCCATGGTCAAGACCCCAGCGGCTGTGTTTCTTGCTAGTTCAGCTCCAGGTATGTTGGGCGTTTCAGGGTTAGCCGCAGTAAATGATAGGGCATTGCTGGTGTCGAGAATAGGCTTGCCATCAGCATTGGTAGCGACCTGTCCGGAGGCATCACGCATGAAGTGGTCAGCAGAAGGAAGCGTTCCGGCCCCTCCTTGAATTGGAGCATTTCCTCCCGAAACTTGATTACCATCAACAGCAGCAGCGAAGGAAGAACCAATCGCTGTATTGCTTGGACTACCCGAAGCAACACTTGTGGCATCAGGCCCCAAGAAATCTGGAGCTGGAGAATTGTTAGCAGTTGCCAACGGAATATCAGTAACATTGCCGTTGCCAGGTAGCCCGTTGGTTGGACCACCAGCAGATGCAGCTAGTACACCGGCACCATTAGCAGCCATAGCTTCTAGAGAGCGGGTGTTATCCGTACCGCTGGTTCCGCCGCCGGTCGTACCACCGGAACTATCAACAGTTCCACCACCACCTGAGCCACCGTCACCACTACCGCTAACAGCGACCTGGAGGCTACCGCTAACGTTGCCAGAAAGTTCGCTAGTGTTAGCTGATGGTGGAGCACTTAGAGCAGCACCAATGGCACCCGTATCAAGATTTCCGCCGCCGCCAGTACCACCCGTACCGCTCACGTCGGCGTCTGGTGCACCATCAGCACTGTCAGAAAGGGCAGATTGGCTGGCATTCGACAGCGGAGGAGGATCCGCCTTTTGATCGCCAGCAGCCTCTCCACCAGCAGACTTGGCAGCAGTAGGAGCAGAAGCTATGCTTTCGCCAAGGCCTCCATCAGAAACCGCGGATGGACTACTAGTGCCGAGGTCACTCCCCGAAGAATTAGAAGCGAGTGCGGGGCTCGCCCCACCCTGACCACTAGTAACCGGTGCGGCCTGACCACCGCCACCATTACCGGCGGAAGCAGGAGCACCGTGGTCACCACCTTGAGAAGCGCCGACACTACCTTGAGAACCGCCGCCCTTGCTACCCTGCGAGGCGCCGTGAGAACCGCCGCCTCCACCACCGCCACCGCCGCCACCACCTTTACTAGCAGCTGAAGCGACCTTAGCAGCCTGTGCCTGAGCGTCATTGACGGCAGCGGATGCCAATCCAGCAAAGTCGAAGGCAGACTTAACCGACTGTACAGCCAGGAAAATCAAAGCCGTAACAATGATGGTGCCAGAATCCCCGACTCCTCTGAAGCAAGCCAATAGCAAAATGGTTGTATTCCAGAATAAGCTCCAGAAACAAACAGTTATAACTCCGTCAATCCAACTAGCTAGAGCGCCACGGAGGGCCTGCACTGGCCATACCCAAAGTGCAGCGGCAATAGGCCCCATGCACCACAGGTAGTACAAAAATGCCATCTGGAAAGCACAAGAAATATTCCAGGTGATGCATGTACTGTCATTCAAACCATTCATCATCAAACGGTTGATGTTCTTGCTTTGAACTACATCTTCATCAGGCACTCGACTTTCTTCTACACCCATACACGGATCGATTCGAGCTGTGACCAGGGTGTTACCTTCTAAAGGAGCCCAGTTTCCGGTTCCCTCAAAGCGAGGAGTCTCCTTAACCATAAACGAGTTTCTATTCCACTCAGGTTTATTGATAGGGAAAGCTCTAACGATGGCGCATTTGGCGTCATCATACATATCAGTTCCGAAAATATGGAGATACTCATTGGCAATTGTGTACGTGATCGAGTTAGCCACGTCAATGCCATAGTTGATTACCAGGAAAGTTCCAGGTATGAGGAAGATAGCAACGATGGAGCGAAACAGACCATCAAACGGGTGAATTTCTCCAACCAACACTGGTGATCCCTGGGCAACAATCGCCTTAACTTGAGCCAAAACAGCACCAGGAAGCAAGAGAAGAATTGCCATTGGAACAAAGAGCTGGTCACGGATTCTCTGCCAAACATTGTTTGGCTCAGCAGTGAAGTTAGTAAGAAACTGTTTGCAAAAATCAATGGCCGACAAAGCCTGGTTGATTGCAAGCGAAGCCATACTATTGGCGGCCGCGTTAGCGGACGCACCACCAGTAGCCGCAGCCATCCAGTGAGCCTTTTCAGGATCGTACAGTTGCTCTAACATAATGTTGTCGTTCATGCGACTGATTAGCTGGAACTGCGTGTCAGATACTGGATAACCAAAAGTCTGAAGCATGTTCTTCGTAATCGCTTGATCTCGCAGAGTCGGCACCGCCGATACAGCGGTAGGAATTGGGACAGGCCACATTTGGACCGGTCCTGATGTGCTATGGGTAACAGTTCCAGGTCCAACAGACTTTTTGTCCACAACCTTATCTTGATCACGAAATTCCTTCATCAGAAGGTGACGCTGTTCAAAATCGTGCTCGATGCCACTGGCGGCTTCGTTGTTTGGATTTGGATTGAAGCTAGGGGCGCCAAAAGCAGGAATGGCCGCCGAGAAAACACCAAAGGCCAGAATGATTAGAACAAGCATTCTATTTAATCTAGCGCTGAGCTTGGTTTTACTGACAATCATTTTGCTGAGCCTCACTTCTGATTCTTCTTTACGCTTCTTTGTATCTATAGTTCGCATCATCCTCACCTCCTTTATTTCGTCTTGGGTTCTTCCTTCTTCTCTTTCGGAGGAGGAGATTGCACCTGGCCTCCAGCCTGCTGGACCATGACACTTGCCGAAGCACTGCCACTGCCATCAACGTTGCCACCGCCGCCTCCGCCTCCGCCGCCTCCACCGCTGCCGACAGGCACAGCTACAGCTGTATTACCCTTACCAGACTCTGAGCCTGATTCCGAGCCACCAGTCTTAGCACCTTTTGCACCGCCAGCTTGACCGGCGCTTGGTGGAGTCACTGCATTGTTAGCACCAAGAGATGGAGGAGTAGCCCCACCGCTCTTAGACTCGGCAGATGCTGAAGGAGCAGGGGCACTAGAGACATCCAGTTTGTTATTGCCGCTGCCATTGCCACCGGTTTGGCCATTCTTACCATCACCAGCTACGGGTGGAGGCGCATCTTTGCCTCCACTGGCGCTAGCTGGAATTGATGCATCTCTACCGGTAGCACCAGACTCAGAAGCAGCCGCAGGTGGCAGCGAAGTAACTGCGGTTTTTTGTTCAGCGTTAGGATTAGTGGTAGATCTCGTTTGAGAGTCTTGAGTCTGCTCTGTTGCGGGAGCTGGTGTGACTGGATTTTGCTGCTCGCCCTGACCATCGGTCGGTGAGTTTTCTTTGTTACCAGAGCCAGGAGCTCCAGATTCACCCTTATCACCGGCACCGCCCTTGCCACCACCTTTGCCGCCGCCGCCACCGCCGCCTTGCTTGTTGTCTTGAGCAAGTTTATCAGCCTTCTCGAGACCACCTCTGGGTCCAAAGCTGAAGGGCGAAGATGGTGCCCACAAGAGAATTCCGAGGAAGCATGTAAACATGCAAACTTCCCACTGCAGATCGGGTGTGCCACCATTAGTGTAGATAAGACGCTGGGTGATAACGGCAAGCACTACCATCCAGTAGAAGCGCCACAGTGAAACCTGAAGCACAGCTTCAACCCAACTGCCAAAGACGTTTCTAAAGAGTTTGCCACTGCCTGTAACTTGCGGCCAGGCATAAAAGGCTGCAGCCAAAGGACCGAGCAACAGCAGATAGCAAATCATTACAAGTTGATAGGCGCCCAGAATCACCAGGAAAATAGAAGCCGTGTTCATCATCATATTGAGGTTAAGCTGCATCACTTGCGAGAGTGCGCCTTGCTCTTCATAGACAGTAGCGCCTTCTGGAACTTGGGCACCTAAGCCCGTGCCAATACCAGCACCAGAGATGAAAGCGCCTAGAGATGATAACCAGCTACCAACGATGCCACCAATGGACGAACCTAGTCCGCTAATGATGCCACCTAGACCACTACCAGCACCGCCAGTGCCGCCAGTGCCACCGGTACCACCAGCACCACCTCCGGCACTGCCAGAACCATGGGGAGTGGACTTCAAATAGTTAGCATCCTTTTCATGCTTGGTGTTATAGGACAGCTCATTAGCCCAGTCTTGAATCATATCGGTGTCAACCCAAGGGCGAACGCTCATCGCCATCGAGTTACCGGCATCAATTGACCAGCTTACGATCACTTGGGTAGCCGGAATAAGGAAGACTGCCACGATGGAGCGGAAAATACCTTCAAACGGATTGGCTCCCTCAGCATAACCCAGGTTAAAGCCACGACCAATCTGCCCCTTAACCTGACTGGCAACAGCGCCTGGCAAGAGAAAGAGGATAGCCATCGGAATGAAAACTTGCTTGTACATGCGCTGCACCATGCCTACAGCTTCAGGAATTGTCTTGTACATGACCATTCCTGGGTAGCCAGCACCAGAAGCTTCATTAGCTACGTTAATAAGGCAGTTGCCACCGTCAGCATTGACAATACGATCTAGTGCTGAGCCAAAAGACTGCTCAGCGGTGCCGGCCATACTATTAGAGGCAGAAGCTCCTACCATCTGTGCAGTAGCTTTAGTCATCCACTGAGCTTTTTCAGGGTCCCACATCTGCTCGATCTTCCGTTGATTATTCTCACGGTTGATCATCTGGAATTGGGTATCGCTCAAAGGCATACCAAATGTAGTAAGCGTATTTTGATAGATTTCGTTATCTCGTGCCTGCTTAGTTGTATTAGTAGCATTAAGAAGCGGTTGCATATAGCCCTGGCTGTTATAGACAGGCATGTATACCGGTGTCACCCTTGGACTACCAGGGTCTGACTTATCCAGGTTAGTACCAGGAATTTTGCTTGTATGGCTATCGGCACTTCTCTGAGCAGCCTGGTATGGATGCCGATCATCATAATCCCTGATAATCCGCTCAATTGACTGCTCATTGGAATCTACAGTTTGACCATTCTGCTTGGCACCACTTTGGCCAGGAGGCGTACCTTGCGCCAAGGCAGCAGGAGCGCTATTAAAAACAATGACGGCAACTAAGACTAGTAAAGAAAACAGATTGGGAGTGCACCCAACAATCGAGCGGACAACCGTAGTTGCCTTCCTCAATGCTTTTTTCGTTAACTTGTTCATCCCTTCTCTACCCAATTGCTTAGTGTGCTCTGACCTGAAAGAAAAATGTTTGCTTACCTTCGTCATCGGTGCATCTGCAGATTGCGGGTGCCATCTGACAGAGATACCGTGAGTCGGTCGTTCCAGGGTCGCCCAAAGATAGTAATCGTGCCTTGTACCTCCTGGCTGGGCTGCACCAAGGTGGTTTCGAAGTCTGCTCTCATTGCTGCTTCTGATAGTTTATGGTTATTTTCAGAAACTGCAAATGAATCCGGATTGAAAGAGAAGTCACTTTGCCCGCTATTCTTGATGGCGACTGTCAAAATGGATTTTCGAGCAGTGACGTTTACACCCTTCAATTCAAATTGAACGGGGCTAGATGACTCGGCCGGAGCGGCAGGAGTTGCTGCTACCTCACGAGCCTCACGGCCAGCACTAGAGCTACTAGATGGCTGCAAATCACCTTTGTCGGCAACTACAGCAGTTTTGGTTTTGGCTTTACCCTTATCTTTACCGCTATCTTTACCGCTATTTTTAGCGGCGTTCTTAGAAGGTGCTTTCTCAGCCTTAGCGGCCTTAGCCATAGGAGCAGCCATGGCCATCCGCGCGGCCGGTTCTGGAGAGTCAGCAGTTTTGGCAGGCTTATTACCCATGCCAAAAAGTGAACCAAAGCCAAAATTACCAAACATAGAATTTTGCTTTTCGACTGGCGCAGCTTGAGGCTCGGCCTGGGCCAAAGCCTCAGCCGAAGGAGCTATACCAGAAACGCGACCAATGATTGAGCGAGCGGCATTGGCCCCAGCGGCAGCAGACAATTCTTGCTGAGCCGACTTCATATCTTCTCTCGAGCTGTCAGCTTCATTTTGTGCCTGCGCCACATCAGCTGCGGCTCTCTGCTTCTCTGAATCAGTGGTAGCAACTTCTACTTCTTGCTTGCGAGCAGCATAGGTTTGTTGCGCCAAGGCAAATTTATTATAGGTGTACAGGTAGCGGTAATAAGACTGCACTAGGTCTGTCTGCGCCCGGCGCACAGCTGGCTGCACCCGCTTATCGAGAGCAACCGGCTTGAAAATAGTATCAACTTGCCTTGGGCCAACACTGAAGCTACCCTTAGTACCATCAGTTGGCAAACCAACATCAATGCGGTTCAAAACTTCAACAATTCTGACGTCTTTACCAACAGCTTGCTGCATTGCCGGAGTTGAAAGAGCACCCTTCCATAAGACCTTAAGATCATCGCGCTGCTTGTAAGGTGAGCGAGACTCCATGCCAGTTGGTGTGATGGGCACAAAATTAGAAACTTTCTTGCGCTCTGGCTCATCATCACGACCAGAAGAACGAGCAGCCTGACCAGAACCAAACAAACCGGAGGGCCGGGCTGGTTGCTGTGGAGGCATCATTGGTTGAGGATAGCCCTGACCACCCTGAAAGGGAACAGCATAAGGATTGAGGTAAGGATTAGCATAGGGATTGGCATAGGGGTTCGCGTATGGGTTGGCATACGGATTAGCGTATGGATTATTCGGGTCTTGATACTGACCGACATTAGCCTGAGTAGAAAGCGTCACTGCTGGAGGCGGTGGTGAGAGCGCCCCAGGCGGAGGTGGCGGCACAGAGCCATAGGAACCATAAGTAGCCGCCTTAGAGGCATCAGCTATCAAAACGGGATCAGAACTCGGTGGCATCACAGCCCCGGCACTAGCGGCTTCGGGAGTGCTAGGCACAGCAGTTCCAGCATTCAGATCAGCGTTAACTGACTCACTGCTGCCAGTCTGTTGACTAGCAGCAGCCGACGTATTCAAGAAACCAGCATTACCCAACTGACCAGAGATAGGCCCTGTAAGTACTTGCGGTAAGACCCTGCCCATTCCTTCAGCATTGGCACCACGCTGTTGCCCCATCGCTTGAGCCTGAGCCATTTGCTGCTGAGCTCTAGCATATTCCTCTT
Source organism: Cyanobacteriota bacterium erpe_2018_sw_21hr_WHONDRS-SW48-000092_B_bin.40 (assembly GCA_030917395.1). Lineage (GTDB taxonomy): Bacteria > Cyanobacteriota > Vampirovibrionia > Obscuribacterales > Obscuribacteraceae. The sequence goes on along the minus strand of JAUPUU010000135.1, from coordinate 25,439 downwards.
GCCGAGCTTGCTCGACATAGCGGGGATCAACTTTTGGTCTAAGCTGACCAAGTAGACCACCACCAGCATTTGGAGTTTGAGTTTTAGAATCTACTCGTCCCAAACTTCCACCCAGCGGGCTACATCCTGTGACCAGGATGGAGAGCAGAGCTAGTAGTGGAAGTGGTAAGCGCATTGAACTTTAATACCTGATTGCTAATTTATTTTGAGAAGGCGGTCTCGGTCTTTAATTTTGCCAGTGGCGTCAGTTGTAGTTTTAACGCTAGAACCGGCACTGCCGCTGCTTGTCTTGTAGGGGCTATAGGCAGCTGGTGAGCTTGAAGTACTTGCTTGAGGAGCGGAGAGAACTGGTTTAACTCCCGGTTTACCAATTGGCCTGACTGAAGTCGTTTTGATGGCTTTAGCCTCAGCAGCCATTTGTTTTCCTAAATGACCTCGTTCAACTCCAGGCAAATTACGATTGACCCCTATGCCACCGGCTGGAATTTGGCTTTCAAAGGTGGCGGAAGGAAGATTACGAGAAGTAGGATTGATTGTAACTACACCACCGCTAGATCCACCATTAGGCCCACCGCTAGACAAAGCCGGTAAATTGATCTGGTAGATCTTTTCTGCCTCTGGTTTTCTACGCACATCAGTGACAATCGGGCTTTCATCAACAATTTGAACTTGCTGCCGAGCCTTAAACGGACTGACCTGCTCCAATTGATTCTTCTTAATAGCGAAGCTTCCTTGCGCATGACCAGCACTCGTCGCCGCAGAAAGCACTAATGCTGCCCCTGTGGAAAGGGCAGCGATATAGAGTTTACGGTTGTTCTGCGGCTTAATATTGAACATTTACACCCACTTTATTTACCAAGAAGTTTTGCTCTTACTGATGCAGAGCTGCTAGAGCTTGGAGCGACGTAGCCACCGCCGCTGCCATGATATGCAGCACCATAGCTAGCTGGAGAAGAAGAAGCCATACGATTTGGTGCAGCCGCAGCCGAATTGCCGCGACCTAAGCCAATTGGTCTGGCCGACACATTAGCTTGAGCAGCTCTTTGTTGAGCAGCATATTGCTTACCGAGTTGACCCATTTCAGTACCAGGCAAGGCACGAGCTGGGCCCATACCACGAGCTGGCATATTGGTGCCGAAACCTGATTGTGGAAGAGAATTAGGAGCCATCCGCATCATTTGCGGGCCACCATTACCCAAAGGAATACCACCTTCTGGAATACGACCGCTGGTACCAGCTGGTCCGATCGGAATTTGATAAGCCTGATCTTCATGGGGAGCTGTGCGGTAATCGTGGACAACTGGACCATCATCAACAATCTGCACTTGTGGAGCAGACTTGTACCAACCAGCTTGCTGTAGCTGGCCTTTCTTCAGGCTGACCGAAGGTGATTGAGCCTGAGCGCTGCTGGTCAAAGCCGACAGCACGAGCGCACCGGTGGTAATCGCCAGATATAACTTCTGTTTTTTCAAACTTTTATTTGTTAGGAACATACTAAAATCCTCTCTAATCCCCGGGTCATCTCATTTCAATTGAATGACCTATACGCCACATTTAAACACCTAATGCATTGGAAATCTCGGCATCGGCATACTATTTAGCGGTTGCAACATGCTCCGCCCCGCACGCCGGGCCAATCTCTTCACCATTTTTCCAGCTTGGCTGGTTGATTTATTACCCGCGGTCTGTTTGTATTCGTCATCAGGCAAAGACAGATCTTGGGTTGTTGCCTGATTGATCTGCACCGCAGCAGGAGCTTCTGGAGCAGAGGAAGACTTATTGCTCAGCGATGGCTCACGTCCCATTCCGCTTAATTGTCTTTGTGCTTCAGACATGGGAGCGGGAGCAGCACCGTCGCCACTGGAGTAAACATCTCCACCGCCACCAAAACTGCCGGGCGGATTATTGTTGGCGGCGCCGTAAGGAGTTTTCTTCTTAACGAAAGCACCGGGCTGAACAGAGTTGTAGCCTTGCGAACTGCGTACTTCAGGAGCAGCATTGCCGCCACCACCGAGACCTGGGGCAGAACCTTGATAGCTAGACGAGAATCCACCACCGCCACCACCGCCGCCAACAGGGCTGCGAGTGAAGCCAGAAGATCCACCACGGATACCTGGTAGGTCAAGGCTCTCGGGCAGAGGAGCGAAACCCACAGGAGGAATAGGCTCATCACAGACAATTGGGTCAAGCGAGACATCTGAACGGAATGGTTTTGGCGTTGGCCGCCACATGGGCGCCGATTGTTGCGGCAGCACAGCCGCCTGGGGCGCAACCACCTGGTGCACAGGCTGGCCGCCACCATGCCTTGATTGTTGAGTGTCACTAGAATATTGATTATCGCCAGGTTGCTTCACCCAACGCCCCATGTTTACTGGCGGCAACTGAGCATAAGCAGGCAGACTGTTAGCAATGAACAGAGCCACCAAAGAAACAGATAGAGCAACAGGCGCTCTACGAATCGTCTGAACGGCAGCAAGCATATGAGAATAGGAAGAATTGGGGTGATTCAATCTTTATCCCTCCAGGGGACAAATGGCTATATAGATTCTTCATGCCCTATTTATCTAGTAAAAGAAACGCCAAAAAACAAAAAATAAGGGCTTGACAACAAGATTCTAAGCGGATTTCGCGCCTTGTTCTCCTTCACATGCGCAAGCGAAACCCCTGAACTACTACTGGGGTGACCAAAACTTAATCCTTTTCAGGCCCCTTGTCAACAGAAAAGTATGATAACACCACCAAGAATGTTAGCCAGGCAACATTTTTTTGGGAATGGGGAGATTCCCATCATTAAATTTGTTAACCGAAAAAGACCGGCAACAAAAATCTGGGGGAAACCCAGTACAAAATGCGAGCGTAATTTTGTAAGGCTTATAGAATGGGTATTACCATTTTTAGAGCACTTGGCTGCTGCTAGCAAACTAGCCGGTGCAAATGTTCTTCTTACCAGCCTGGGAAGCCATGAAAGACTTCAATAATAAATATCGCACGCCGATGCATTCAATGATTGAATGCCAATTCAAAATAGTTTGTCTGGCTCTCTCTCTCAGCCTGGTGAGCGCCGCAGCATTTATCAGACCCTGCCCAGCAAAGGCAGCAGCGAGGCGCGGCGGCGGTGTCTATCTCAATACACCCAATCCGACCAATCCGCTTGAGCACAACAACCGAGCAGTAGAATTAGGATCAAAACAACTCTGGCAACAAGCTCTTGAAGAGCATAAATTGGCCCTTGAAGGGGATCCTGAAAACATTACTTTCAGGCGTAATTTATCAGCCGGAGAACTTAGATACGCTGATTCTTTGAGGGCGGCGAAAAATCTTCCAGCGGCAATTACCCACTACAGAAGGGCACTATTTGCCGATCCTAACAATTCCCCGGCCGATAGCAACCTTGATTATTGCTTGAATGCCCTAGGAAAAAATCCATCAGATCCTTCTTACCGACTGAGTTTAGCCAAAGGCGCAGAAGGCACTCCCGACCACTTTGAAGATGCCGTAGTGGAGTTTCGCAAAGCAGCAAAATTATCCGACACCGGCATTAATCACTTCTATTTAGGTCAGTGCTTGATGCGCGGCGGCAAAGTCGTAGAAGGCTATGACGAAATGATTGTGGCCTTGCGCAAAGACTGGCCCAAAGACAAAGAAAACACCGAAGCTCTCTCTGACTGCCACACGGTCCTGGGTGACACTCTCAAAGATTTTGCTTACAAAGCCAAAGGCTATCAAGACAAATCAGTTTTCACGCGCCGACTCAACAATGCCGCTTCAGAATATAGACGAGCAGTCACTGTTAACCCCAGTAACTCTAATGCCATTCGCGGTCTGCGCGATGTCGGTATCGAAGCGGTTGCCATCAATCCATCATTTAGAAATCAAATGCTATTGGGTGGCGCCTACCTGCTGCAAGGCGATTTCGACCATGCCAAACTCTGCTATGAAAAAGCCTGGCGAGCAGAGCCAACCAATCCAGACCTGGCAAAAGCCCGCATTGCCTACCACCAGGCTGTGGTAGAGAGTGCCTTGGCCACACCAATGCGCGTGGCCGAGACAGTGCAGAAAGTAGACGACTTGATCAAGCTCAACCCCAATGACGCTCAGCTTTGGTACATTTTGGCCCGCGGGCGCGACCGTCAGGGTGAGAAAGCTGGCGCTGTTGAAGCGGCTCAGAAAGCCATTGCTCTAAATAAATTCGTCAATCCATTGCTAGTTCCCTTCTATAACAATTTAACCGGGCAAGGGCCGGAACCAGCATCTGCCGGCACAAGCGGCTCGGCAGCCAGTGCCACCGCTGGAGCCCTTGGCGGCACCCCCGGAGCAACCGGTCCAGCCGCTGCCACTGCGGCAGCCAGCAGTGCTAAAGCCAAGCCGGCAGTCGATAACAGTGCGGCCTATGGCAAGATTGAAAGTCTGATCAAAGAAAATAAGCTTGACGAAGCGATAAAAGAAGCAGACACTCTAGCTGGGGCCAGCCCGAGCGACGGTAAGGTATGGCTCTTAGAAGGCACTGCCCTAGAAAAACAGGGTAAGCTGGATGACGCGGCCACTTGCTATCGCCAAGCAGCGGGTCTAAAAGAAGCCGGTGCCGCAGACGCCCTGAGGCAAATCAACACTTCCAGGGTACAACCATTATTAAATGACGCTGAAAAGCTCATCACCGAGAAGAACAACGCTGGAGCATTAGCCATCCTCAAAGAGGCAATCATTCTGGCACCAAATCTACCAAGCCTGCATCGCAAAGCAGCCCAAGTGCTTAAAGCCATGTCAGATGAAGGGGAAGCAGCAAAGGAGAACAAAAAAGCAGATGACCTGGAGAAAGCAAAATAACTCTTTCTTCAAAGTAGCTATAGCCAGCGCCTTTTCGCTTGCTCTGCCTTTTTGCGCCGTATTTTCCCAATTCTCTTTGCCCGCCTGGGCCACCACTTTAGCTGACGCTGACGGCTTACTGCTGCAAAACAAACTAAAGCAAGCTGAAGATGCTTATCGCGAACTTCTTGAAGAAGATCAAACTGGTGATGCCTATGCCGGCCTAGCAGTAGCTCTGGCCAAACAGTCATGGCCAGCAAAATTGCTGGAAGCAGAAAAACTTTTGCGCACAGCCAAAGAAAAGTTTTCCGATAATCCTAATGTCATTGCTGCGGCCGGATATGTCTCTTATGTTCACTCCAAGACAGTGGCCTCGCCAGCTAAGCGCGACCTTTATTTAGAAGCAGCCGAAAAACTGTGCAAAAAAGCTATCAAAGAAAACTCAAATATAGTCATAGCGCAACAAACCTTAGGCATGGTCAAAATTGCCCAAGACGACATGGACGGTGCTGTTGATCCTTTGCGCAAAGCTAATAACTTAGCTGAGAATAGTGTCAATCTCACTTTACTAGCCCAAGTTTTGCTGCATTTAGACCCTCACGATAAAGAAGCAGAAGAGTTCGTAAACAAGGCACTTCAGCTTAAGAGCGACTATGGTCCAGCCCACTTGCAAAAAGCAGTAGTGCTCACCAACCAAGGCAAACACGAAGAAGCTTTCATGGAATTGCACAACATTTCCGATAGCGGACGCAGCTCTGATTGGCATTTAGTTGAAGGCGATATTTATCGCAAGCAAGGTGACGGCCCCTCAGCTCTTGCTAGTTGGGCCAAGTCAAATTCTTTAGACCCGCGCAACCCTGAGCCCTATAAACGTCGCGCTGAGTATTACACCAATCGTGGTGACGGCGAACTGGCGATTTCGGAATACCACAACGCCCTCGATATTTTGCCCAACGATTTTCAAATGCGCAATCAGCTAGCTGAACTGGCTCTGCGCCAAGACAAACTTGAAGTAGCCGAATCTGAATTCAAAACCATTTTGGCGGGCAAACCCGATGACCCAACAGCTATGCTTGGCTTAGCTCGCTGTGGCTTCCGCAAATTCCGCAAAGAAGGCTCTTACCCAGCTGACTTTACCCAGTTGATGGATAAGTTGCAGAATATTGTCACCGAACAATCGGTTCAGGGAGCCGTGATCAAGAACGGCACTCGCGATTTGCAAGAAAAAATCGATTTGTCAGAAGCCGAAAAAGCCCTGACTCAAAACCGCTTTAGAGAAGCTAATTCCAAATTTACTGGCATCATTGAAAAGCATCGCGAAGAGCCATTTGAACTAATAACCCTGGGAGAGCAATGCTTCCAAGAAGGCGACTATCGTGCTGCCGAAAAAGCCTTTACTTATGCCAAAGACATGAATGAAGTATCGACCAGGGCTGAGCAAGGCATGAGCCGCATCAACAATCAGCGCAACGAAGCGGCTCGGCAAGTCAAGCTCGGCGATGCCACCTGGAAAATACCTGAAGTCGCCATTGACCATTACAAGCAGGCTCTATCTGCCGATCCTCAATATTCCAATGCCTATTATGGCCTCTTCAATCTCTTCACCAAGTCTGAAAAGCAAGACCCTGGTCAAGCGATCAACTACGCTCTATGCTTCTTAGAAGCCTCCGAAGATGCCAATCCCTTGCGCAAAGAAGTAGAATCGAACCTGGTAAAACTGAAGAAAAAATCTGGCCCAGTCAAAGGCAAAGAAAATTAAAGTCTAGAAGAAGTTGGAGGTCTTATGGCTGTCGGTAAAAGAGATGCAAAAGCTTCAAAAGGACGCATGGGTGGAGGTTCAAAAAAACCTGACCCGAAGAAAGCTGTCTTTGATGCCACACCAGAAGAAGATGGTATAGACATTTCCCATGACGGCAAATCAGCTATCAAGCCGCACAATATTCGTGAAACCAAAGCTTACTTGAAAGCGCAAACTGGCGCCAAGCGCATGTGGTCAAATTATGTGGCCTTTCTCGGCTCCTCATTTAGGCGTATGGACAGAGACGAACAAATCGCTATCATTCAAAAGTTTTCAATGGCCTTAAGTATCGGCATAGCCGTTCTCGCAATCAGTATGTTCTATTCGCTTTTGCCCCAGCAACTGCGAGTGCTAGCAGTGCCAATTGCCGTCGGTGCGGCCTGGTGGTTTGGTTCTAAAGTAATTGCGCCACAAACTATCAATCGTTTGGATAAATATATCAATCCAGACTAAAAGTAAAATGCAAATCAACAAAGAAAAACTGAAAGTAATTGGAGGCGCGCTAATTGTCTTAGCGGCAATAGCAGTGATGTTCAATCAAGTGTTCAGCTTTGCCTTTGGCATCATGCGCATGGTTAGCATGATTCTCATTGCCCTAACAATTGCCTGGCTTATAACCAATGTTATGGTGCGTTTGCGCGGCAAGAAAAAGCCAAGCAACATGATACAAAACGCAGCGACATCTCAATCTGGGGAGCTGGCAGCAAAAAAAGCAGAAAGCAGCGACAATGAATCTAACTAGCGAAATCTATTTATCGAAGAAGGACATGAATAAGTTGAACAAGCAGGCGCGGCCAATAATTCTAGCTTCACTTTTTACGATTTTGGGCTCGGCCACACTTAGCTTGGCCATCGGAACAATAGGTTCAGAAGCGGCTCTAGCAGCGAAAAAAGAAGAAGTATTCGAAGACGCCTACCGCGCCCCTAATAGTTTTCACGGCAAAGCAGTGGTACTTCCTATTGGCACCAGTTTTGAAGGAAGAATTCAAAGCACCATTGGCTCCTCAGCGTCAAGACCGGGAGAGCGCTTTAGCGTCGAAGTAAGTGCCCCAGTATTAGCCAACGGTACTGAAGTCTTGATACCAAGCGGAACAGAAGTAATTGGCGAAGTTGTCGAAGCAATTTCATCCTCCCGTCAACCTCAGCAAAAGGGTTTTCCCCGCCCCTTAGGTAAACTAAGAGTGCAACTGATGAGCATCCACATGCCCAGCGGCGTCACCTTGCCGCTAGTAGCATCTCTCTGCGGCGAAGCCAGTGCTAATCAAAAAGGCGGCGGCAGCGGCCTAACTTCGCGCAAATCAAGTGTCGCCTATGTCGGCTCACAAGCAGGCTTTGATGCTGTCAATCCGGCCATGGGCAACAAACGCGATCCCCGCACAGGCAAAATTGCCGTGATCAAACGAGAAGACATTCTCAAAGATCCAATCTTGGGTGAAGCGGCTAATACAGGCGGTGGCAATAACAATAGCCTGGTACGTTCTCTTGTTAAGAGAGGAAGAGACCTCTATATCTACAGCGGCTCACCACTAACGGTCAGATTGGATGCCCCTCTAAAGATTTCTTTTGCTGCCTCAAGCGGTCAGTCTTCGATAGATTCGGCAGTACTAGAAGAACCCGCACCAACACGAGGCAAGGCTGGTAAGCGCTTTGCCAAAGAACGACCAGCCCCAGAAGCAGATGCTCAAGAGAGTTCACAGAATGCACCCGCCACCCCTGGTACCATGCCAGCAAGCAATTCTGGCACTAGCTCGACTGGCACAGCCAGGCCACGAGTAACTAGCCCGGGCAGTGACTTCTAGAATGCGCATACAAATAAACAGCGAGAATATCGAGACTTTATAATGGCTTCTGAAGATGCAAACTCAAACTCACATTTAGATCAATCTGGTCAACTTCCCTTTGTCGTAGCGATTACCGGTGCCAGTGGCGCTATATATGGCATGCGCTTAGTGCAGTTTTTGATGGAAGTTAATCAGCCGGTTGACTTATTGATGTCGAAGGCGGCCTTGAGAGTTGTTAAAGAAGAACATGACCTGGTCTTTGGCGAAGATTTCAAAGCCGGCTTGCTGAAACACCTTGAGCTACCAGATACAGTACCGCTGCGCACCCACAGCCTGACTGATTATGGCGCCTCAGTGGCAAGTGGCTCTTACCGTACGAGAGGCATGGCAGTTGTACCTTGCAGCCTCGGCACCCTGGGAGCCATAGCCAGTGGACTTACCGAAAATCTAATTCATAGAGCCGCTGCCGTCACCCTAAAAGAACGAAGAACCTTGCTGATATTAGTGCGTGAAATGCCTTTTGGCTTGATTCAACTGCGCAATATGGTCACCCTGTCAGAGGCTGGGGCAGTTGTTGCATGCGCTTCACCTGGCTTCTACCATCGCCCACAATCGGTCGACGATCAGATAGACTTTGTTGTTGGTCGTGTACTTGATCAATTCGGATTCGACAATAGGCTATTTAAGCGATGGAAAGAAGACAGCCGCCCAATCTACCAGGCATCAAAAAAAAGCTAGACCCTGTCGGTGAGGGCACCTACACTTTTGTAGTCGGACTTGTTACCGGCGTCAAAGGCCTACGAGGCGATCTCAAGCTTAAACTCAAGGGCAACATCGACTTGATTGACAACATCAAGACTGTCCAAATAGCCACTGCTGATGGTGCCAGACAAATCGCCCATGTACGCAGTTTCAAAGCCGAACAAAAACTTGTTCTGATGTCTCTAAAAGAGTTCGAAGATCGCACCGCCAGTGAAGCCATCATCGGCGCCACACTATTCACGGAACGCTCGCAACTAAACGAGTTAAGCGAGGATGAATGGTGGCTAGACGACTTGATCGGCTTGAAGGCTTTCACCGTTGAAGGCGAAGAACTCGGCAAAGTTTCAGCAGTGTTTGGCGAGACTTCTCAATTGCTCGAAATTACCAACGGTGAGAAATCGCATTTGGTGCCTTTTGTCAAAGCCTTAGTGCCAGTAGTCGACATTAAAGCTGGGCGGGTTGAAATCGTCAATTTACCTGGTCTATTTGAGTGATTTTTCGTCTGCAGCGAAATGGCTACTTAAATTCAGACATTAACAATTACTCCTATTAAATCGAATGTGACCGGCTTGATATCTGGTTACATATCTATTACATTACTGTTTATCGTATTAATGATTTTTTTTGGCAGCCCGTGCGTCACAGCCATATTTTTCAAGCAACTTCTTCGCAGTTGCTGTTCTCTGGCACCTAACTTTCTCTTTTAGACTCCCACCCCTCCATAGACTAAGAAAGCCATGAACAGCGCAATTACAACGCCAGTTCTTCTCTCGCCGATCACCGACGAAGAAATTGAACGGCTCGATCTATTTTTACCGACCGTCAATGTCATTTCTTATGCTGGCCCCGGCGTTACCGGTGGCGTTCCCGATTCACTTGAACCAGTAGTAAGAAGGCTAGGGACCAGAGTGAACTGGTTTGCTCTTTCCGAGTTGCCCCAAGCTAACAGCGATTTTGCACCGCCTAGCAAAGGAAGCGCTGGCAGTGGCTTCAGCTACTATGCCCCCATGGCTCAAAAACGCTTGTTTGATGCTCACCAAAAGGTGGTTAATGGCTATCTCTGGGATTTGCTCCACGGCTTTGTCAGTAAAAGTACCTTTGACCCAGAAGCCTGGAAATCATTCCGCGCACTTTGTCAGTCAGTGGCCTCTGAATGTATAACTACAGCCTCTGAGAGCTTCCCCACGATCTGCTGGCTGCACGATTATCAACTAGCCCTGGCGGCACCAGTTCTAGCTTCGCAACACGGCATCGTGCTTTCGCAGTTCTGGCACGCCCCCTGGCCCAAGCCCGAGATAATAGCTAGCTCTCCTATTGGCCGCGAGCTGGTGCAGTCAATGTTGCACAACAAACTAATTGGCTTCCATACCGATGAATACGCCGAGAACTTCCTCAAAACAGTAGCGCTCTTATTGGAAGATGCAGTAGTGGATCTCACCAACTACAAAGCCACCTACCAGGGGCGCACAACAGCTGTAGCAGTATTGCCTCTTGGTGTAGACATGCCTTACTGGCAGGAGCTAGCCGCGGTCTCGAAGCCCTACTCAGAGGCCCTTGCTGAGAAGCTGGGCTTAGCCAATCAATTTATTCTTGGTGTAGAACGACTTGAGTACACCAAAGGAATTTTAGAGAGATTGAATGGTTTAGAGCTAATGCTCAAAACCAACCCGTCTGAACACCGCCGCTTTCACTATGTGCAAATCTCGCAAGAAGCAAAAATTGACGGCACCGCCCAACTTGAATACGCCCGCCAGGTTGAAGCAAAAATAGCTTCAATCAACAAAGAATACGGCCGCGATGGTTGGCAGCCGATTATTCACCTCAAAGGAAAACTCAACCACCAACAACTGGCCGCCTGGTATCAGGCCGCTACAGCTTTATCTATCAATTCACTGAGCGATGGCATCAATGTTATTGCCAAAGAATTCGTCGCTTGCCGCAACGATCAACAAGGGGTCTTGATTCTTTCAAAGGCAGCCGGATGTGCGAGGGAACTAGCTCAGGGAGCCTATCTAGTCGATCCAAAATCTCCAGCTGAAATCAGCCAGGCATTAAAACTGGCACTATCTATCGATATAGAAGAGAAGCGCAGACGGATGAACTCGATGCGCGATGTGCTGACATGGAATCAACTACATAACTGGGCTTTAAGCTTCTTGCGCCTGGCCATGGCTAAGTAGCAAATCACAGTGCGCCAAAGTAAACCACACCAACCTCCGGCGGTAAAACCGGATCATGCAATGCCGGGAATTTCCGCAAAGTAGGGACGCTCTGCTTAGTTATGCGTGTAGCGAATAGATTGATAAATCTGACATTCCTCAACACTGTTAGCTGCTTCAGGTCGTTATCATCGATATTGGTACCGCTAAGATCGAGGGAGGTTAAGCGACTCATCTTAGCGATTATGGCGAAGTCACTTTTTTTCAAGTTAGCACTCATAAGTGCAAGACTGTTCAATTTCTTTGACAGCAATAGTGACTTCAATACTGGCATGCAATCACGAAGGTTAAGCAACCCAACAACCTTGAGTCGTTGTAGCAGCTTGCTATCAAACAGCGCCCGGTTGCTGATGTTGCAAGTATCAATATGCAAGCTACCTAGTTTCTTGAGGCCTGAAATAGCCCTGAGATCGCTCTCGTTTATTTCAGTAGCACTCAAATCTAAGGCAATGAGATTCTGCTGCCCCATGATGCAATCGATTAGCACTGCCGAGCGCGGCTTCAGCCCGGTAAAGTTCAGACAGTCCAAACTATTGGCGGGAAAAAATTTGAGCAATTCAGGGTGGGCCAGTGATATGGCATTAGCAGTAAATGAAATTTGACGCCATGGGGGCAAAGTAAACTTCCCCATCGCCTGATACGATTGCGGGCCGCCAGCACCAATAGTTGCAATTACCCCAATACTAATTTGGTCGGGGAAACTAAAAGTAGTCGTGCCATCTTTAGCCCGGGTGAAATATGGCTCCTTTCTTTCTTTCATGAACAGCGCAATGGCCTTGTCGGTCTCAGGGCTAGAGGTGACCTCAACAGCATCTAGCTCAGCGGCTAGTTGCTTTTTGCTTGCTTCTATACTTGGATTGAGACCGACATATATGGCAGAAGAGACTGGCACTTTGGGCTTAGCCGGACTGGCCCAGAGCCGCGAACAGAGAAAAACTATTGCTGCGATACCTACGACACTGAAGAGAGCCGCTATAGCCACCACAGATCTGGAGTTGCGGTTTTCCAAGGAATTAGATTCACCAGTCTCACTATTTTCAGAAGCAATAAGTTCAGTGTCAAACAATGCTTCATTGATCCGCAGAGGCTCAGCCGAACCTAGGGGTAGCGGCGCGCCTGAGTACTTCCTTTCAATAGTAAGCAAAACACTTGCCACTTCCGCCAGAGAGCGATAACGATCATCAGGTGCCTTAGCCAACATCTTAGCGACAACAGCTTCTAATTCAGGTGGGAAGTCTACTCCAGCGACTTCAGCCAGCGATGGCGGCATGACGGTGTGATGCATGATGGTTGTTTCGGCAGCAGTGCGCCCCAACAAAGGTGGCTTGCCCGTAAGGGCTTGAAACAGAGTGACTGCAACAGAATACATATCCGCCCGGGCATCCAGTTTACTGCCAGCGCACTGCTCAGGGCTCATGTACAGGGGGCTGCCAAAGACTTCACCTTGCATGGTCAGACCTTGACCAATCTGCTCTCCACCATCCAAGACCTTGACGATGCCAAAATCGACGATTTTGACTCGAGAACCAAGACCAGAGCCAAGCGGCTCAAGTAGCATGATGTTGCCTGGTTTAATATCGCGGTGAATGATGCCGCGCTCGTGAGCGTAAGCAAGTGCTGAGCATACTTGCCGAAATATTGGCAGAGCCTGGTCTAGCGGCAGCCGTTGATGCTCTTGCAAGTAGTCAGCCAGGGATTCTCCCGCCAGCAGCTCCATAGTATAGAACGGCCGCCCATCTGGGGTTTGATTCATGTCGTAGATCTTGATTATGTTGGCATGATCAAGCCTTGAGATAGCTTGAGCCTCAAGACGAAAGCGTTTCCAGACATTCTCTGAAAGATGTTCAGTCTTCAACACTTTCAAAGCTAGAATCTTATTCATGTGAATGTGTTCGACTTTATAGACCAGGCCCATGCCGCCTTCGCCAATAAATTCGAGCACCCGATAGCTGCCACCGATCAGTTCGTTCAAAGCAAAGCCGCTCGTGGCCTCGTAAGGTTTGCTCGAGATCTCACCGGTATGCTGCGTCTTCTCGTGAAAATCGAAGCCAAATCGGTCTTCGCCACTGGGATCTTGGGGCATCAACCGCTCCAGAACGAATCAAATTGCCACTATCTATCCCTTAATCTACCCAAATCTACAGCCCATCAACTGGCGTCCATCAACTACCAACCATGCATCCGTAACGCTATGGCTACATTGCTACAATGAAATCTCTGCCTACTAAAGGGTGGTCTTAATCACTTCGCGAACAGGCTGGTAAACAATAGTCGAACTACCACTAGAGTGGCGCTCAACATAAATTGGCTCAGGCACTGCAAAATTTTTATACTCTTGCCTGGTAAGCGAAAGCTGCGAAGCAGGCCGCATCCAGTTGCCGACCGTTTCAACTTCAAGGCTAATTACTGGCAAATGTTTATCTGGTTGCTCAAGGCGATGGGCAGCATTGATACCTTGCACAACTTTCAACATATCGCGGCGTTCCCCAGCACCTTGAGCCTTTCCCAAAGCCACTTCTAGCATGGCAGTGTGACCACCTTCTAACTGTTTGGTGACAGCTTCAGCATCGAATTTCTCAACTAGTGGTTGATGCTTAGAGCAATCTGTTGCCTTGATATCAGCCATGGGCGCACCTCGTAGTAATTAGCTTGGCTGAACTTTAAGCCTTCAATCTGTTATATTCTGGACATTTTCTTGGCAAAACGTTGGCAACACCGCATTGGTAATAAGTCCAAATCAAAATTTTCATTGAGTGAGGCCGGCAGGACGGCAATTAGCATTCCAGAGCGGTTGCATTGCTCGACGATCGCGGTACAGAGCGATTCTCCGAAGCAAGCGAGCTCTACCGGCGCTAACATCTTGCAGGTGAAGAAGCAGTTACATTTGGGCTTCATCAAAGTTCTGTGAAGTTACGTTTTTATGCATCGCTGTTTTACAGCCTGCAATCAGGCTTTCGAGCAGTCATAAAAAAATCAACAGTAAACTGAGCTGACAGCATTTCTATACTGAGTTAGCGAGCAGTCGCATGGACAATAACTTTTGTTGATATTCAGGAAACAAAGATGACCGAACTAACGACCATTGTTGACTTAAGTACAGCCCTCGAAGGCACCGGCATATCAAAAGGCCTACTAGCAGATCGCTTTAACATCACTGTCAGTGAAGAAACCATCGACCCAGTAGACTTTCGCGATAGCCGAACAATAGACTTTGCTGAACTGGAAAGTGGCACCATTTTGAAGACAATTAAAGTACCGACGAAGAGTCTTCCCGACGCCACCAGAACATTTCGTGAAGCGATTGCCGAAGGCCTTGTTGAAGGTGGCTGGCTGGCCGTAGAAGCTTAGAAGAGCGGCTCTACTTACTAAGACTAAGCTCGAGAGAACGAGTGCTTAGCTTCGTGCTCACGCGGCAGAATAACGTCACCCAGATGCTTGATGCTTGTACTAATCAATAAAGGAAAGGCTACTCTTTCGAGTAGCCTTTTCCATTATCCAATAAGCGCATTTTGGTTCTAACTAACTACCACTTCAGTAGTGTGAATTTATCCATATCAACTGTCTGACGGCTGCGGTAGATAGCCAAGACAACCGCTAGGCCGACAGCAGCTTCAGCAGCAGCGACAGTGAGTACAAAGATAACGAAGAGCTGGCCTTTCAAAGCAACTGGATCAACGTAGCGCGAGAAAGCAATCAAATTGATATTGACAGCATTAAGCATCAATTCAATTGAAAGCAGCACTCGCACAGCATTTCGCGACTGCACCATGCCATACAAGCCCATTGAGAAGAGCAGTGCAGCGAAGGTTAGATAACGCAGTAGCATTGGTTGACTCAGAGTCAAAATAATGAATGATGCCAGCACAGTCATGGTGACGATTACGCCCTTGTGACCGCCAACACTGCGAAATATCCATCCAGCAAGAGCGAGACCTAGACAGGCCCAGAAGTCATAGTGATTAGTGACTATGCTTTCTATACCAGCAGCGGTAGAAAGTTGTCCGGTATAACTGCCAACCACAGCCGCTGCGACAAGCGCATAGACCAGAGCCAGATTTACTGAAGATTGCGGTTCTTTGACCGTAACTACGTTTTGCACTTTGATCTCCTACCTCTGCAGCGCCAGATTATTTTCTTGCTTCTTAGCTTCGTCGACAATGGCTACATTGTCGTCATCTCTATTCTTCGATTCGCCTTTAGCTAGCATGACGGCTCCCATCAAAGCAGCTAGAAGCAGAACGGATGAGAACTCAAACGGAATGGAATAGTTTGTCACCAGAGCTTCACCCAGCACTTTCACAGCGTCTGGGCTGACAGGTTGATCGCTTAGTGGCCAATGGTTCTCGCCAATCAGTGCTGAATAAAGAGTGACAAAGCTCAATACCGATACCCACAAGCTCAAATTGCGCTTACAGGAAGCAAAAATCTTAGCTAATGGTGGCAAATTTTCATCGTAATAAACAACGGCTTGCTCGCGCTCTAGACGCGGGTTCGTTAACATCAAGGCAATCACTACCATGAGAGTAATACCAACCGCATAAATCATGATCTGGGCCAGAGCAAGAAACTGAGCGGAGAGTAAAAGGAAGATTCCAGAAATCGTTCCGAATACTCCAATCAAAATGAAACCGCTGCGGATAACCACTCTATCGGCCAATACTGCGATGGCCAGACAAATTGACAGCGTCGTCAGTATATAAAACGCCCAGGTCTCAACGCCTGGTGCACTTAATAGAGGTGGGAGTAGATCTTGGCCCATTTTCTTGACTTCCTATTACGCTTATAACGCTTACAACGTTTACGACTTACTCTTCACTAGATTTGGAATCAGCAGGCTTATCTTCGGCCTTGGCTTCAGCTGGTTTATCTTCTGCTTTAGCTTCAGCAGGTTTAGCCTCGGCTTTAGCTTCAGCTGGTTTGGCCTCGGCTTTAGCTTCGGCAGGTTTGGCCTCGGCTTTAGCTTCAGCAGCCGGTGCTGCGGGCTTAGCAGCCGCGGCAGCTGGAGCTGGCTTGGCTGGCTTTGGCTTAGGCAATGGCATTTCTTTGCGCTCAAAATAGAACGCTGATTCTTCTTGACTCAAGGTCAATTTTTTCAAATCATATATAAGTGATTGGCGACTGTAGTCTGCCATTTCAAAATCATTGGTATTGATGATGCAGAGGGTAGGGCAAACTTCAGTACAAAGACCGCAGAACATACAAAGACCGTGGTCGATTTTGAAATCGATCAGCTCCAACTTGTTAGTCTCAGGGCTCTTGTGCGAAGTAATTTCAATACACTTATCAGGACAAACCCGTTCACACTGCCGGCATGAAATACAGAGGTGGTCTCCGGTTTCAGGGTTAACAGTTAGACCCAAACGGCCTCTGAAGTGTGGTGCCAGATTAGGCATTTCGTCAGGGTAGTTTTTAGTGATTGGTTCGCGCCAGGTGTGTTTGAACACCGTAGCAAGACCACGCCTCACTTCGTTCAGTCCACCAAACGCTCTAGAGATGAGGTTAGCCATGAATGTTTACGAACTCCCGTGCAAATACAACGATGATGAAAACGATCAGTGAAAGTGGAATCAACCGCTTCCAGCCAAAAGCCATAAGCTGGTCAATTCTGAAGCGCGGCAGGGTAGCGCGAATTAGAATTGCGAAAATAACCAGGCCATAAACTTTGGCAATTACCCAAAGGGTAGCGAACAATGTTTCTGGATTGATTAGGTGTAGGTTCTGACACAAGAACGATTCTCTAATGGCAGCAACCATTTGCGGGATGCCAGGGATCTTATCGAGGATATATGGAGGGATTGGATTGTCTCCACCGCCCAAGAACATCACGGTAGTGACGCTAGCCACTACGAACAAGTTGGTGAATTCTGCTAAGAAGAAAATAGCGAACTTCATGCCACTGTACTCAGTGTTGTAGCCGCTCACCAGCTCTGATTCAGCTTCTGGCAAGTCGAAAGGAATACGGTTGATTTCAGCGCAGGCTCCAGTTAAGTAGAGCCAGAATGAAATGATTAGTGAGCAGACCAACAGACCAGCGCATACATAAGACACAGCGCCCATCGGATAAGCAGCTTCAAGCGCCTTAGCACCACCACCACCGATGGCTTGATTAAGACCCACTAAAGCACCACCACCGAGCAGATTCCAGTTAAGAATACCGCCAGCCTGTTGCTGAGCAATCTTTACCAGATCAAGGGTGCCGGCCATTAAGCAGACGGTTACCAGTGACAAAACCAGAGGAATTTCATAGCTGATGGCCTGAGCAGCACTACGCAAGCCGCCTACTAACGAATACTTGTTATTAGAAGCCCAACCAGCCATAACCAAAGCAACCACTGGCAGTGCGCCAGCGGCTAAGACGTAAAAGATACCGGTTGGTAGATTCAATATATGGAAGAGCGGGTGGTCATTTGTCACTGCAGCAAGAAGTGGCACAGCGCCAATAATTGAGGGAGCGAAGAACAAAATCGGAGCGAAGGTATGCATGGCAGCATCGGCACCGGTCGGCGTAATGTCTTCTTTCAAAAGCAATTTAACGGCATCGGCAGCGGTTTGCAGGTTGCCGTCTGGACCAACTCTGTTTGGACCTTTTCTTACAGTCCACAGTGCCAGAGCGCGGCGCTCGATCAGAACCATAAACATGGCGTTAATCGGAATGAATACCAAAATGGCAATCACCGGTGTCACAGCTCTCAAAATCTCATTTGCGAGATTGGCCTGATCTCCTAATTGCTGGGTCAACAACATGGGCAATCCAATGCCTACTCCCCAACAAACCATCCACACTATGGTGAAAATGATTGTTAGCCAGGCTATGGTGAGCCTTGAGATTTTGAATATTTCGTCGCCGTTTGCAAACATGAGTTCCAGTTTTACCTTGTTGAAGAAAGACAGAAAGTTCGAAATTCGAGGGAATTTAGCGGTCTACATCAGGAAGGATTATGTCGATCGAGCCAAAGATGGCCATGATGTCTGAGAGTGGGCAGCCCTTCAAAAGCTCTGGCAAAATTGTCAGATTGCAGAAGGAAGGATTGCGCCAGCGGAAGCGAACTGCTTTTTCGCCACCACTAGAAGTTACGTAGCAACCGAGCACACCGCGTGGTGACTCAACGGCAGCAAAACCTTCACCGGCTTTAATACGCATACCGGCCATTTGTTTTTTGCCCATGATGTCGCCAGTAGGAATTTTCTCAACGCATTGACGGATGATGTCAACGCACTGACGCATTTCCAAAATTCTGGCCATGTAGCGGTCCCAAGTGTCGCCTTCTTTATCAAAGGTAATTACATCAAACTTGAGATCAGGGTAGACCGAGTATGGTCTAGTGCGGCGCAAATCCATGGCAATGCCAGAAGACCGCAAGCAAGGCCCAGTGACACCATAATCAGTTGCCACTGATTGCTTGAGTATGCCCACACCTTTAGTACGCTTCAAGAAAATTGGGTTCTGGGTGACGATGGTTTCGTATTCGTCAATGCGATCAGGAAACTCATCAAGGAAAGCTTTCAGTTTGTCGAACCAGGCTGGCTTGGGATCGCGGAGTACACCACCAATTCGGATGTAGTTAAACATCATGCGCTGGCCAGCGATTTCTTCTAAAAGATCAAAGAGCTTTTCTCTTTCGCGGAAAGGATAGAAGGGGAAACCAAACATGGCGCCCAAGTCAATTAGATAGGTACCAAGCCAGAGCAAGTGAGACGTAATGCGGTTCATTTCACTAACGATTACCCGCATGTACTCAGCCCGTTCAGGAACGGTGACGCCGTCTAGCTGCTCGCAAGCACGAGCCATGGCCCATGAAGTGAACATGCCCGAGAGATAATCGACCCGGTCAATTAAAGCTTGGTATTGAAACCAGGTGCGGTTTTGACCTTGCCATTCTTGAGCGCGGTGCAAGTGACCAAGCACTGGTTCAACGTGTTTGACCGTCTCACCATCAAGAGTTAGTAGCAGCCTCAACACACCGTGAGTTGCAGGGTGTTGCGGACCCATGTTGATGATCATCTCATCAGTTTTCAGGTCAATCTCTTGAATTTCCGTAGCCATTTTTCCGTCCCTAGTAATTCCTGGTTATATAAGAGAATTAGCGCATGCTATGTGGATTTTTATCGTTCAAGGCATCAACTAGTTGTTTGTAGTCTCTGCGCAATGGGTGGCCTTCCCAATCCCACGGATTGAGGATGCGGCGCAAGTATGGGTGGCTGCTATAGCGGATACCAACCAAATCGTAGGTCTCACGCTCGTGCCAGTTTGCTGCTGACCAGAAATTCGCGAGGCTCGGTACTGCTGGCAATTCACCTTCGGCCACATCGGCTTTCTTGGTCAAGACTTTGACCACGAGCTGATCTAAATGAGAGTAAGACCAGAGGTGGTAGACAGAGTCGAATGTATCAGCACTATCAACACCAGTCACGGTGAGCAACAAATCGAGCTTAATTTCTGAACTATTGCGCAACAGGCGCATTGCCTTCTCTAGTTGATCAGCGGCGACGACAATGGTCTCAACGCCACAAGAATCAGGAAGACGCTCAGAAGAGATACCGTGCTCTTTCAAGAACTGTCCAAACTTGGCTGGCTCTAATGGCACTGGCGGCGCGGCTGGCTCAGCGGGTTTAGCAGCAGCGGCTGCAGCTGCCGGTTTGGCAGCGGGCTTAGCATCAGCTGGCTTGGCTTCTGGTTTAGCTGCTTCTGATTTGACTTCTTCAGGCTTGGCGTCTGATTTAGCTTCTTCAGGCTTAGCTTCGTCTGTCATCTACTTCTAGTTCCTATATATTTCTGGTTTATGTATTGCTATCGGGAGCTTTAGCAAGGGCCGCAGCGGTGTCTTCTTGGACCACACCGATCAAATCTTCGAGACAACGACCGGTGTCGTAATCAACTTTACGCACCGATGTTTGGGCGTACATTTTCTTTCTACGCTCACCATAATTCTCGGTGCGAATTTTTTGTTGCAACTTGAGCAGAGCATCAAGAATGCCTTCTGGACGCGGTGGGCAACCTGGCAAGTAAACATCGACCGGAATAATACGGTCGACACCTTGAACCACTGAGTAAGAATCGTTGAACATGCCACCAGTAATTGTGCAAGCGCCCATGGCGATTACGTATTTAGGCTCAGGCATTTGCTCGTACAAAGTTATAAGAGCTGGAGCCATTTTGCGAGTAATGGTGCCAGCGGTCAAAATCATGTCAGCTTGTCTTGGAGTAGCGCGAAATACTTCAGAACCGAAGCGCGAAATATCAAATGCCGACATACCGACACTCATCATTTCAATAGCGCAACAGGAAGTGCCGAAAGTTAAAGGCCAGACTGAGTTCGAGCGGGCCAGGTTGGCTATTGGGCTGAGCACCGGCGAGAGCACTTGACCGAGGGCGTCAATCATTAGATCAAGCGACGAGAGAGTAACTGTTTCTCTCAGCTCTTCTGGTACGACGGGATTGGTATTACTCATGCTCTCCACTCACTTCTTACTTTTCTTATTTGTCTAAAAATTCCAACTATTCCAATCATTTCCAAACATTGCAAAAATTGCCAACCAATCAACAAAATCTAAAACTGAACCAATCTTGGCTCTACTCCCAGCTCTACTCCCACTCTAGGGCGCCTTTCCTCCAGGCGTAGACCAGGCCTACAACCAGGACGACGAGGAACATGGAGATTTCAATAGGTCCAACCATTTTCAACTTCATCAATTCAGCGCTTGCTGGCAGCATCTGGCCAAGGGCATCAGCGCCGACTAACAATCTTGGAATGCTGTCAGTGGCAAGCAACCAAGGAATGATGAAGATGATTTCAATATCAAAGAGAATAAATAGAATGGCATACAAGTAGTAGCGCACGTCGAATTGCACGAGGGCTTCTTGCATGGGCTTCATGCCGCACTCGTAAGGCTGATTCTTCACTGAGTTAGGGCGGTGATAGCCAAGAGCTAATTGCAAAATCCAAGCCAAGAGAATCATCCCCAGGGCTGGAAGGGCGAACCCTACTGCAACGAATAAAAATATCTCGCCAAGCTGCAACGAACTCTGATCCACTTTTGTTGCTCTTCCTTACTAATGGGTACTCCGTGGTAAAGCATAGCAGGCTAAAAGCCGGGTGGCATACGCCGTAGATTATAGCCAGGTAAGCACCCGCCAATATATCGCTGCGTACCTCTCTAGATACCTATATCTGCATGAAGCTCCCTGAGAGCGAACTCATCAATTACGGATTGCAACTTTCCGATAATTAAATCGCTGAAATGGGCATCATTAGTAGAATTACGCACGATTGAACTAGGAAATAATGGTTAACAAAACCGGCATCTTGAGCGTTCCTCTTGTAGTCTCCTAAATAGGTAGGTAAGAGGTACTGGAATCCCTTGAGAGCAACAGTTTCAATAACAAACGTAATTAGCGCCCCAGAACACAGCAAAAATAATCCGATGACCATGCAACAACTCCCGCCCAAACGCTTCAAAGAACTTGATCAACTTTGTCAGAAGCTGGGAGTTACCTGCGGGCGCATGGGCTTAATCAATGAGGCGCTCACCCATAGTTCGTATGCCGCAGAAAATCCCGGTAGCCAAGACTATGAAAAACTAGAATTTTTCGGCGATGCTGTGCTGAAATTCGTCATCAGCGAATATCTTTTAGAACGCTTTCCTGATTACGATGAAGGTCAACTAACTGAGCTTAGAGCTGTCTTAGTTTCAGACCGGATATTGGCCGAAATAGGTGAGCAGTTCAACTTGAGCAAATATATTTTGCTTGGTCGCAACGTGCAAACTCGACCATCAATCACAGCTAACGCCATGGAAGCCCTGATTGGAGCGATTTATCAAGACCTTGGTTTATTCCAGGTGCAGACGCTTCTCGTGCGCTTATTTGGCCATCAGACCACCGTGGTTGATCGCGACGAAATCAAAGATAACTACAAAGCGCAATTGCAGGAATTTACACAATCCCGCGCCGAAGGCACTCCTAGCTATGTAGTAGTGAGCACAGACGGCCCGCCCCATGACCCGATTTTTACAGTAGTTGTAAAACTTGAAGGTAAGCCTTTGGCTGAGGGAAGCGGTAAATCAAAAAAAGCAGCGGAGCAAGAAGCGGCAAAATTAGCTTTCCAAGCGCAGCAAGACCCAACTCGCTCAGTCGTGGCTTAAGGCCGCCCCGAGCTAGTTAGAAAAGAAATAGACAGAAGAGAAAATAAAAAAAGGAGCATCAATGATGCTCCTTTTTAAGTTGTTCATTTGCTCTAGAAGATTAAGCTCGAAGAGTCTGTTCGAATTTACTGAGCCAAATCTTGCAAGGTTGGAGCGCCAGCTGGAGCAACCGGCACAGAACCAGCGCCGTTGACATCAGATGGAGCTAAATCAATGCGACTTCCACCTGGGGTAGGAGCTTCGGTGTTGCCAACAGATGTGTTTGTAGAGGCTGGAGCAGCGGTGACGGTATCAACCGATTGCTCAATACCAGCAGCAGAGGCAAGTTCTCTTGCTTTTGTACGCAATACCAAAGCTTGCTTGTCAGCCTGTGCAGCTTTGTACTCAGCTTCAGCAGCTCTTAAGTGAGCTTTAGCAGCTTCTAGCTGTTGCTTAGCTTGATCTAATTTTTTGTGGGTAGTTGAAACCTTAGCTTCAGCCATATCAACTTCTAGGCTAGTTGGAGCAGCTACTGGAGCTGAGGCAACTGTAGTCGAGCTGGCAGATTTACCGAGTTTGAGAGGATTGGCGTGAGCCGCTGGCGCCACCAAAAATGCACTCAACCCGAATGCCAAAACTGTAAGTGCTTTCCTTGTCATGAAGAATCCTCATAAATACTTTGATCTCAGACCGATAATCAACAAGTAATTATTATAAGGAATAACTTGCCAACCAGATAGCTCAAGATTGGCCCCCGGTGCGCGTTTCCGCAGAGACAGCAATGAGCCAAGTAGGGCACTATTAGCAATACAATTGCGCCTCATACGATAGACAAGAGATCGCTCCAGGCAGCCAAGGTATCACCAGCAGATATGTCGACACGCGGATCATTTAGACAATTATGAGGTGAAAATAATGCCAGCATTTAGAGCCGTTAAAGCCTTCTAAATGATGAATTTCTGCAAAGAAACCGCAATAAGTATAAATGTTCATTCAATACTGATGCAGTTCTCTTGAAAGCTACATATCTATTGTTCTATATTCTCTACTTCGCCTGTGCGCGATTGGGCTTTTGACCGAAAGCTCCAAGTTGGCCTTTAGCCAATTTCTGGAGTTGCAGGGCAAGAGCGCCTGAGGGCAGTAGATTTACGAACCAATCACTTAGCTTTGCACCTCTTGAGCGTACCCCGCTCAGAGACAACCACAAAGCACTGGCGCCGGTGGTCGTTGAGCATAACGAACAAAGACCACACAATTAAAAGGACAAGGGAGTGACTATTTCAGTGACTGAACAGCAGCTAGAACCCAACTCGAAATCAGAATTCGAGCGACTTCTCGAACAATCTTTAAGTTTCAAGTTTGAGCAAGGGGACATTGTCTCAGGCGGCGTAGTCCGTATCGAAAGAGACGGGATACTCGTAGACGTAGGCGGAAAATCTGAAGGCTTCGTGCCGCAGAAAGAAGTTTCCAACATGCCTATCGACAAAATTGATGATGTCGTTAAAGTCGGCGAAAAGTATGAGTTCTACATTCTTAGAGAAGAGAACGAGAACGGTCAGCTAACTCTCTCACTGAAGCGTGTTGCTCAGGCGAGAGGATGGGTCTTACTGGAAAACCAGAAGAAGAACGACGAAACCATTCGCGCCAAGATTTCAAACGTTGTCAAAGGCGGCGTAGTTGTAGACGTATACGGTCTACGTGGTTTCGTACCAGCCAGCCAATTGCGTGTTAAGGGTACAACTCCAGAAGAATTGATCGGTATGGAAATACCAATGAAGATTCTGGAAACAGACACCAAGCGCAACAAACTGATCTTGAGCCAACGTCTTGCTGTGCAAGAAGAGAAAGCCGCTCAAAGAGAGAAGATTCTATCTACCCTCGAATCTGGTCAAGTGGTCACTGGCGAAGTTGTTCGTATCGCAGATTTCGGTGCTTTCATCGATCTAGGCGGCCTCGACGGCTTGCTCCCTATCTCAGAAATTTCATGGGAACGTGTCAGCCATCCATCAGATGTGTTGAAAGTTGGCCAAATGGTCACTACAAAAGTTCTCAAAGTCGATCAAGAGAAAGGCCATATCAGCTTGAGCCTCAAGCAAATGCAGCCTGATCCATGGAAAGAAATTGAAGACAAGTTCGGCGAAGGTCAAGTTGTGAACGGAACCGTTCGCAAGATTCAGAGCTTCGGCGCCTTTGTTCAAATCTATCCTGGTGTAGACGCTTTGTTGCCTACAGTTGAAATGTCTGAACAACCTACTGCTAAACCAGAAGAAATTGTTCAAGTCGGCCAACAAGTAAAAGCAATCATCAAGAAGTTCTCTCCTAAAGAGCACAAGATTTCCTTGAGCTTAAAAGGTATGGACGTCAGCGACTTGCTCAACTAATAAGCCGCTGAAAAGCAGAAACTACAAAAAAAGACCCGAGCCCAGCTCGGGTCTTTTGTTAACTAAGCAAATTCTGTTTACTAAGCAAACTTTGTTAACTAAGTAAAACAGTCGGCAAAATCGATAATTTTGTTTCAATATATAACAGAATCAGGAACCAGCTAGCCAAGTGGCAGTCTGTGGTTTTACCGAAGCAGTCAAAAATGGCAATCTCAAAACTCGCTGGACTCATACCGCCAATAGAACTATTTTTCTGGGTTGCACCACTTGGTCGCGCTATCCGTCTGTTCTTTGGCGCCTTCCAACCCACTTCGCTGCGCCAATTTTCCTATAGAAAATTCAAAGTCGCTTGTCTATGGATGGGCCCCGAATCTTTCCACCTGGTTGCCCTGGCCGCCGTCACCGTAGCCATAGCTCTTACTATTCAGTGCTGCATTGAATTACAAAAATACCAAGCTCAAGATCTCTCAGGAGCAGTTATTTCTATTGGCCTGCTGCGCGAAATCGGCCCCCTCACGGTCAGCCTGGCCTGGTGCGCCCGAGTTGCTGCCCGCATCGCCGCCGAGACGCAAGC
>JAUPUU010000134.1 GCA_030917395.1 Cyanobacteriota bacterium erpe_2018_sw_21hr_WHONDRS-SW48-000092_B_bin.40 | reverse complement strand
CAATGGCTATCAGCGCAGCAAGCGGCCAAACTGCCGCTGCCAGCCAGGTTGTAGCTAGTAATTTTGTGGTCAGTCAGTGGCTCTCGGCGCTGCTTTCTTATCTTTCAACGCTGGCTGGCGGACTGCTTACTCTGCTGATCTTAAACGACGTGGTCATCGTCACCGCCTTTCTTTCTTTGCCTATTGGCTTCGTTGTCAGGCGTGGTGCTCCTTTTGTCGCTGGTTTGGCACTGGTTATTCTGGCAATGTTGACGGCCCTTTTTTGCCCAACAAGCTGTACTGAGATTTTCTCTTATTTGTTCATTGCTGTTTTCTTGCAGGTGGCTCACCATGCACGCTCTGCAATGCTTTGGCATGACGATAAGGTCTTTCGTATTGCTTATGTTCTAGTGCCACTGATGGTGCTCTGGGCGAACCTGCATGTCGGTTTTGTTTTCGGGCTTTTGATCTTGGCCGGCTGCTTATTGGGCGCTGCTCTGGGCAAGTTTTTCAAAGGTGCTAGCAATAAGGCTCTCACTGTTGAGCTAGCAATGGCCCTTGTGGGTTCGCTGCTGGCTAGCTTTGCGACACCTTATGGCCTAAAGCTTTGGGCTGTTATGCCACAAGAGCTGTCGTCATTGCTCTCGCGCAATGTTAATGCCTTCGCCTATTGGCCCTACGGGCTGCTCTGCCTTGCCTACGCTCTTCTAATGGTGCGCGAGTATCGCGCTTGCCAGGGTAAGCCTGGCGCTGTGGTGGACGGACTAGTTGTTTCTGAACTGGTCACAGCCGGGCTCGTTGGTAGTGTCGCTATAGCCGCGACTGCAGCTATTCCTGGCCTGATTGTTTTTACTACTCTAATTGTTCTTGCAGAAGTTCTGACTTTGCTAGGCTTGCGCCGTCTGGCTGCCCATGCCGACGCTTCTATGGCTGCTGCTAAGGCTGAAGCTGCTGCCGCGCCCCAGTCAAATTCACCCCCAGAAAACCCTCGCAAACGCACATTCTGGCAAGATCTCAACTATCACTCGCTCGATGTCTGGCTGGCCGGTGGTGCTTTCGAGTTGGCTATCGTTTCGTTCTGCTCTATTGCCGGTGTCTGCCTGGTTGCTAACAAAATAACTAAGCCAGAATTGCCCACTGTTAGCCGTGCCTTTAACCATCCCTATGAAATTTTCAATCAGATTGTCTGTCCAAATCTAAGTTTGGCTTCAAATGAACCAACGGGGAAAATTGCCAGCAAGGCAATTCATTACATCGAGCAGCACAGCAATGAGCTTGGCGACAGGGTCTTTAGCGATGCTGCTTTTGGTGATTTGATTGAGTGGCAATTGCGGGCCACGCCTAAAGTTTTCATCGACACTCGTTTGAATGTCTACGATGCAAAAATCGTGGCCGATTATCGCACTATAAATGACTGCTTGGATGGCTGGCAATCAAGGCTTGATGCCTATGCTGTTGACTGGGTCTTTGTTCCCGCCAACTCTAAGTTAGGTCAGTCATTGCTAAACAATTCGGCCTGGGAAAATCGCTATCATGATGATGGTGCTGTGATTTTTGTACGTAAGAAAATCTAGGGAAGCGCTTGATTCTCGCCGCTGTGCTTATCTATCCAGCTAGATAGTGAGTCAAGAACTATGCTGTTCTGATTGTCTGTTTCAAAAATCAGGTGCTCGGCATTACCAACGATCATCATTGTTTTGTCGTCTGATTTAACTGCAGCGAATAAATCGTAGGTGCCTTGTGGCTTAACCAGCTTGTCTTTGAGTCCTTGTATCATCAGCACCGGTAAAGTCTTGATGTCTCCACAGTGGCTCTGGGTGCGACGCATGAAGATAGCAAAGCGCATAAGCTCTTTGGGTGACAGCTCGTTTTTTGCCTTGAGACTGTTGGCCCAGAGTGTGCGCATCTCTGGTCTGGCTGTGGCTTGAGCGGCAATTTGAGTGCCAACGTTGAAGGGCTTGTCTGGGCCATTGAGAAAGTGTAGCGCTACTGTCAGGCTCATTCGCTTGGCCTGCAGTCTTTCGGCTGAAGGCACAGAGGCAATAACGCCGCGCAAATTCTGTCCGAACTGAGCTGCTGTATTGAGGGCAATGGCGCCACCCATTGATTCACCGAGCAGAAAGACAGGTGCTGATGGATTGTGCTGTTTAATCAATTCGACCAGATTATTGATATCAACAAAACTATCTTTGTAGTCGATTTTTTCATTGCCACTGGCATTCATCCAAGAGCCAAAGCCCCTAACATCGATGGCAAAAATCGTATAGCCCCGCGCTCTCATTTCGTGGGCAAACTTAGTGAAGGCGCGATTGTCGAGGCCCATGCCATGCACGGCAATAATGGTGGCTTTGCTTTTGATTCCGGGAGATGTGCTTTGCCAGGCAATTATCGGTAAAGTCTTGAGTTTGAAAGTTGTGGCCAGCCAGAGATATTCGCCCAGAGATTGAGGGTGAGTGTCAGCCATGTAATCTTTGAGAAAGCGATCGCGCACTGCTTTCAGGGGAACAGCTCCCACTGTATTTTCTATTTGTTCGCGTTCGCCCATCATCTGCACAAGCAGGCCCACAAGGTTTTTGCGGTAGAACTCGTTTTTGTCTTTGTCGCCAAGATTTTTGTAGATTTCAGCGAGATAGACATTGGCCCAAAAATAGGGACAGAGCCCGGAGAGCTGATTGCTGTTGGTGGCGGCTAGCTGTGCCAGAACCAGAGCTGGTGCTTCGGCTTCTTTGTAGCGTTTCTCTAGAAGGTAGCAGCCCACCAGGCCTTCTTCTAGCTCGGCTCTTAGCAGCGTGCCTATGTCATTATTGCCAGCGCATAAGAGCGCTAGATTATAGTGCTTAAGAGCGTTTTTAGTGTCTCTCTGGCGGTAATAACACTCAGCAATGCAGCGTTGCAAAATTACTTGATCTTGCAGCGAGAGTTGCTGGTTGCCTGCTGGCAGCTCTTGAATTTCTTTTAGATACTTGATGGCATCGTTGTATTTCTCGTCTTTGAACTGCGAGAAACCAGCCAGATAGAGAATGGTTGGATCGAGTTTCTTAGCCTTGCGGGCCTCATTCAATGCTTCTGCGATTTTGGCATCAGCTTCTTCCACTTTGTCTGCTTGCAGAAGGCTAAATATTTGCAATTCAAGATTGCTCAGGTCGCCTTTTGAGCGGTTGGGCGCAGCGTTTTGCTGCATTCCCGATTGTTGCATGCCAGATTGCTGCATGCCAGATTGTTGCGGCTCCATTTGTTGCTGAATTGACTGCGGAGCAGGCTGTTGAAATGGCTGTTGAGGAGGCTGCTGAGGAGGGGCCAGGTCAGATGTTGATGTTGTAGTCAGCGGTGTGTGCGATTGCGGCACGTGTGCGAGACCTGGAATTGGCACTAATAACGTCGCCATCAACGCTGTTATGGAGGCGCCTAGTCGGTTAGTTCGTAGAAGTTGATGTTGCCGCACGGAATACCTAAAAGTTAGTAGGTCTAGTCTATAGCAAGCCGGCTCGGTGCCGCTAGCTCCCTTGGTGGTGATAGCTGATTTTCCCGGCCTCTTTTTGCCTGCCGCTAGTCAAGTGTCTATTGCTTTCTTGCCAACAGAGTCTTGTTTGCTATCGGCAAGCTAAAATAAAGGGCTATGAATCAAAACCCCAAAAGTCCTGACGAAAACAATGACAGTCTATCCGCTGAGGAGCGCAAGCTCAGGCTAGATGAGCACAAGCTTGAGATTGAACGCCAGAAGCTGCTCCTTGACAATAATAAGTTTGCCCATGACCGCTCTTTCATCAAGACCTGGCTGCCAATTATTTTGCCGGTTTGCGCCACCGTAGGTATCGCGGTAATTTCTTCGACCATTAGCCTGATCGATAAAAAGGCCCAAGAAGAAGCGACAAAAAGAGCAGGCATCGAGGCTGAAGCTAAAGATAAACATGACTGGTCTGTCAAAGTCGTAGAACTTTATCTCAAAAATCCCGCTTCTTTTGACCTGACGGCAGACAAGTACAAAGCTGGCCGCAACTTGCAGCTTCTGGCTTCGGTGGCACCGGCCGAAGTGCAGTCGGTGCTCGAAATTGAAGTGTCGAAGCTCACCCCCAGTCTAAACAATGAAGGTAATGCATCGGCGGAGTGGCTCACCACTCTTGGTGCTATTTCAAAAGTTCAAAGGGCAATTCATAAATCATCAAAGTCGTCAAAGGTGCTCTATGGAAGAGACCATGCTTTGGCTGAAACAGTAAATGCCCAAGACGTTTCGGCCATTGCCAAACCAGAAGAAGCTGTTCACTTTCAAGATATGACCGCCTACGTGCAATATCCAGAAACTCGAAAAGACGAAGCTACCACTGCAAAAGAGTTGCTAGTCTCAAAGGGAATGACCATCCCGTCTATGCAGGTTTCGAGCCAACCGCCCGATCGCCTATTGATCAAATACTACCTGCATAAACAGAAGCCTCTGGCTGAAGCTCTAGCATCTGAATTGCAGAGCAAGCTGAATCTGAAAGCGAGTGAGGCAAGAAGAATAAAGAGTGAGGGGCACACTATGCCTGACGGCATCTTGGAAATCTGGCTGCCCAATTGACTTGCGCTGGTTTAGCGACTTAATCTGGCAGCGACTGGTGCGCCTTGAGTAAGTCAGCAGCAGCTTTTTTGTCTTCGTGTAATATCTGATATATGTGCGCTCTTTCGGTATAGGCATCACTGGCGTCTTTGGGCGATTTGTTAATGACCGCAGTATAGTCTTTGATTGCTGCCTGGTACTGCTTCATGGCAGTATAAGCCTCTGCCCGTCCCATTCTTGCCTTGGCTAGGTTGGGGTATTGCTTAAGTACTTTGCTGAAATCAGCTACTGCCTCTTTGTATTGTTTGCCGCTGGCAAGATAGATGCTGCCTCTGGTTTCGAAGGGCGCAATCAAATCAGGGTTTTGTTTAATTGCTTGATTGATATCAGCCATCGCCTCTGTGAGCTTATGCAGTTCCCGGTAACAATCGGCACGCAGGGTCAAAGCTGCGGCCTGCTTTCCTTTGGCTGCGGTCTTGAGAGCGCTGACTGGTTCTGGCTTTTTGCTCTGTTCAATTACAGCCGAGCAATCTTTTATAGCTGCATCAAAGTCGCGTTTCTTGGCGTAGAGCGTGGCGCGCAGAATTCGAGCAGACATACCGACAGAACTGTCTTTCTCTTGCTCCGCCCGGTTCACGGCCAGTGTAGCATTCGTCAGGGCGTTGGTCTGATCGCCCGCTTTGGCGTAGAGCGTCGCTAGATGAAGGGGTAAGTCTGGTTGCGACTTGTCGTTGAGTTGAAACTTTAGATAGTTGATTGCCCTTTGCAGGTCGCCTATCTTTTCGAGGCGTGCTGCGTCATTGCACAAGCCGGCACTTATCTTTTGCTCTTCTCTTACTGGTCGCAGCGTCAGATAGTGCTTCATATCAATGTTGGCTTCTTTGAGCTTGCCCAGTTGGCGGTAAGCAATCGCCCTGTTGTGATAGGGCATAGGTGATTTTGGATTGAGTTTAATTGCCGTGGTGTAATCGGCAATAGCCTTTTCGAGCTGATTGGCAACCGTATAACAATAAGCTCGGCGATCGTAGGCATCTGAGAGCTTTGGGTCTAGCTGAATAGCTAAATTGCAGTCTTTCATTGCCGCATCGTATTGATCGAGAGCGACATAAACAGCAGCTCTTTCGGCATAGAAAGACGCATTTTTGCTAGCTTCCTTCTCGACCTCTTGAAGTGTAGTCAGTGCCATCTGAGCATTGCGTTGATGGCGGAAATTATAAGCGTCGATGATAGCCCTATCGACAGTAGCATCTGCCCAGGCAGTCAATTGCGCTCCTGTTAGCAGGGCTAGAGTCAGAGTAACCGCTAGTTTTGATTTGAATTGCATGAATGCCGATAATTTCCTTGCTCTCTTGACCGCTGATATTTTAGCGCAATGGTTTCTGCTGGGGCGGATTTTCTTTAAGCAAATCTAGGCAAAAAGCGCAGATATTCTTAATTCCACAACGTGCGTTGAAGTAATGCTGTAGCGCTTCTGTAAGAGGAGTGTTAGGTTACCTCTTGGTTGCTTTCGGGTGGCGTCTTGTTTTATTTGATGGGCAAGCGCTTGCGGATTTTGTAAATGATGTAACAGGCGCTTCGGCGATGTCGTAATAATTGTAATACTACTGTTGGTGCGGTGGTGCTATTTTTCGAAACGCTGAAATAGCTTGCTATGTAGGCTTCTTGTTTCTTTATATTGTCATGGCTAAATTCGCCTTCGTTGCATTTGTAATCTTTGAGAAATCTTTTAGACCGTACTTTTTGTCTGAAATCATCACCTTCGGTTGCTGAAAACCATTGTTGTGTAAGGGCTTTACGGGGTATTTGGTACTAAGTTAGCAGTCGCAAAATTCCACTTTCATTCATTATTTGACGCTAGTGCGTAGATCATTTCTCAATAATTTTCGGCACTCGGAAGCCAGTACTAGGCAAGGTTGTAAGCTGCGCGTTAAACGACAGCGCGAGCCTTGCCACCACTTGATTGTGGTATTAAGTGCAATAAATAATGGGCGTTGGTATGCTGATTCTCTGATTTGTGAAAGTAAGTTTGAGGCTTTAAAGCCTTCATTGATAAGGCTTTTGAGTTTCGCTTGTTGAGCGATGCTTCTATATAGACTGCGAAATTTTCGCTTCAATATGAGTTTGATTTCGTGGCAGCCGATCGAATAGTGTCGCTGGGCACTTCCAATTAATTCCACTTCGAGATCGCTTCCAACCCCTCCCCCATTTAACTCAACTATCAGCGTTTCTATAAAGCCCATTGGGCTCTTACCTTGCCACCCCTGGCTAAATAGCTTAGTGACCAAGAACTGTTTAGTTGTTAGTCGTTGGACTTTCTGCTTGACACCTCGGGCTGGCGAAATTGATAGGTAGCAAGCTTTTTTACGCTCAGTTCCTTTTATGTTAGCGCTCTCAGATTTCTAAACACTAGACCGCATTTAGCATGAACCGGCGCTAGGTAGCTCATCTTGACTATTGGCGCAACTTTGACGGAGACCATTCCAAATGAATCAAGACAATCAAATGACCGAAACTGGACAGATGAGCAAGGAACCAGCCTTCTATATTGAACTGAGCCCTCACTTGCGGCACATCGTCATGAAGCGGGCTTACTTTCTTCGCGGCCTGCGCACGCGCACAATGTTCTGCTTAGAGAAGATCGCAGGCAAAGCTTGGCTTGAGATCACTCTCATTGAAAAGGCGAAGCCTGAGATTTTGCCTTGGGACAGCGCACACAGTGTCGCTGAGAAATTCAAGGCCGAACTGAAAGCGGACGTTTTTGTTGAACCGGCTTCTGAAGTAGGGCGCCACCATCAGCTCACAGCTGCGCCTGAGACTCGCGATCCTTTTTCTGGTCGGCCGGGGGCTAACGACGGCAACAATGCTTTTGGCTTCCAAGATCCGTTTGCCGGAATCACTGGAATGCTCGGCGTGTCCCATGGTGGCTCAAGTATGCCGGGCTTTTCTGGTGTCTCAGGGATGCCGGGCATGCCAAATATCGCTGGGCTTCCGAATGTGCCTGGTATGCCGAATATCCCGGGTCTGCCCAATGGCTCAGCCTTCGGCTTGGGCGGCTATTCAAATGACTTCTTGCCAGCCCATGTCCGCGAGGCTCTAGCCATAGGCGAGAAGCAGAGCGAGACTCTGCCAGCTTTGCGTGCGCTGCCAGCGTTCCAGGAGTTGCCTGAGGCGAAGCGAAACATGTTCGAGGTCGAGGCTATGCAAGCCTTGCGACGTGCTAGCAGTGAATTCATTCAGGTCAGTATGCTTGAACACAGTCAGCAAAGCCTAGTGGCACTTCTTTCTGATGCTGCTGTTTCGCGGCGGCTGAAGCGCTTCTTGGCAGAAGCTTTGCCTGTAGCTGCTTGAAATGTTGAATGGGGAAGATCATCCTTAATTGTCTGATTTGGTCCAGCCAGATCTGATCTTCCCCATCATTTAGGTAGCGCTGCCACAAACCATCTTAGGGCTGTTCTATAGATGGTTTCTGCCAGCGCTATTGATGCAATCTAGAAATAGATGCGTCGATTGTCTGGCCATTGCGCTGAGCGGTTGATTGGAAGCTGGTTTTGTAGCTTTTCAGTCAAAGCTCTGCTGAAGATCTAATTGAGCGGTGAGTCAATTCAAATGGAAAGGCTCACTGCTCTAATCCCTCTGTGTCTATGATGGTTGAGACAGTTTGGATCTTTTGCTTCCGTATGTGTAAGTCCAAAGTTTCCTAGACTTTTCTACCTTTAAGCGGCCCTTTGAATATGCGATGCGCTGTATTGTGCCGGTATCGTATTTGGTTCATGCTGCGACGAACTACAGGAGCGGCATTCATGCAGAAGACACCCGGAAGGACTCCAGAGGCTAGAGCGAAGCACTGGACTAAGATCATTACAGCGGCTAGGGGCTATCCAGAAGGTATAACAGCCTATTGTAGATTCATGAATCTGTCTAAGAACAACTACTATTTTTGGTTCAAGAGACTGAGATCCGTTCATCCTGAATGGCATGATTTAACAAATCATCCAGAGATTATCTCTGAAAGTCGACGACCGAAGTCTGAGGGTGGATCGAAAGAACAGCCTGAGACAGAGGTTTCCTTAACCACTCGTCGGCGAAAATGGTCAATTTCTGACAGGGCCAGGATCCTGAAAGACACTGACAATGCTGAGCCAGGTGAATTGGGAGCTATTCTTAGAAAGGAGGGTCTCTATGTGCACACTTTGAGCAAGTGGCGCACAGAGCGAGATCTTGCCAAAATGGCGCAGCAGAAGAAACAAGAGCCAGCGAATACAGCTTCAACAACAGAAAGCAATAATCTGAAGCTAGAGAATCTTAGGCTAACGAAGAAGCTGCGTCAGGCAACAGAAATAATAAAGCTTCAAAAAAAAATTTCAGACTTGCTGGGCGATCTAAACATGAAAGACGATTGATAGCTAACGAAATTGCTCTACTTACGAGCGAAATCGGAAATGTATCGGCTGTTTGCAGTGCGTTAGGAATGACTCGATCGACATATTACAGGCATCTCCAGGAGGCTGTAAGGCCCCTAGAGCGAAAGAAAGGCCTGTCGCATCGTGCGCTAAAGGAAGAAGAGCTTCAAGCGATAGCTGACGTTCTTCATGAGATTCGCTTTGTAGACAAGGCGCCAGCAGAGATTTTCGCTGCACTTCTTGACGAAGGTAGATATGTCGGCTCAGTGAGCACCATGTATCGTGTTCTTCGGGGGCTGAAGGAAATCCAAGAACGCAGAAACATATCACGTCATCACAACTACGAAAAACCGGAACTAATTGCAACTGGGCCAAACCAGGTCTGGTCCTGGGATATTACAAAATTGAAAGGGCCAAGCAAAGGAATTTATTATTACCTGTACGCCATCATCGATATCTACAGTCGTTGTACTGTGGGCTGGCTGGTAGCGAATCGAGAAAAAGCGGAAATCGCTAAGCATCTGATCGAAGAGACTTGTGAGCGGCAGGGTGTTAATAGAGCCAAGCTGACAATTCACTCCGACCGAGGTTCTTCGATGAATTCAAAGCTAGTGGCTGACCTGCTGATCGAGTTGGGTGTAACTAAATCACTCAATAGGCCGCACGTGAGTAATGACAATCCGTTTTCTGAAAGTCAATTCAAAACCTTGAAATACCGACCAGAGTTTCCTAGCAGATTTGGCTGTATTGAAGATGCAATCTCGCTATGCAATCGATTTTTTCAGTGGTACAACAAGGAGCACTATCATTCAGGCATCAAGTTCCTGACGCCAAGTACGGTGCACTATGGAGATGGAGCAGA
Source organism: Cyanobacteriota bacterium erpe_2018_sw_21hr_WHONDRS-SW48-000092_B_bin.40 (assembly GCA_030917395.1). Taxonomy (GTDB): domain Bacteria; phylum Cyanobacteriota; class Vampirovibrionia; order Obscuribacterales; family Obscuribacteraceae. The sequence continues at coordinate 14,052 of JAUPUU010000134.1, read as the reverse complement.
GTGTTTGAGAAGGAGGCACGAAGTGCTACAGCAAGCCTTTAAAAATCAACCTCATCGCTTTGTAAACGGCCCACCTAAGCATGTTACGCTACCTGAAGCAGTCTGGATCAATCCGCCAGTTGCGCAGACCAGCGTGGAAGTTAGTTCTGCCACCGTTTGTAGTGGCACTATTATCGGCGACGTCCGGTAATATCAGTTATGTTTCGATCCGCCATTTCGGAAACGCCCTTCTGCTGGGCGTTTCCGAAATAGTGGAACACGCGCTGAGCCTTTTGGGGTACCCTAGCAGCTTCGAAATCGGTAAATCAAAGACATTGGATTTGGAGAAAACTTAAACCAGAAAAGTGTCTCAAAGTTGTTGACACGTTCCGATTGCATGGCAATGCTTACAAGTTTGGTTCAATAGACACAGCAACAGCGCAACACCTTTTTTACTTGAGCGAACTCGTGAAAAAAGGGTTAGGTTTGTCAAACGCCCAGCACGACAAATATGAGGCTGAGTTGTTTAATGCCCTTAAAGCGCATAGAGTTGATGTCCCCAAACCAGCAAAACCAAAAGCCGCTTCCGATGATGGCTCGTTTATTGCTGACTGCGAGTTCAAAGGTTACAAAGGCATAGGTTGAAATTAACATTGCCGTTAGAGCGGAACTTTAGTGTGGCAAGTAGCTGAGTGTAAGTAGCTACTTGCGAGTAGAAGGAGTGGTGTATGCGTTTCAACAAGATGGTTTATTTGTTAACCTTCACCACTCTTTTTTGTTTTCAGTTTTTAGAGTTTGAGAGTTCATCTTCTAAAGCTACTCAATTTACTTTTCATTGGAGTGTTGTGACTCCACGCGACGAATTTACTTCTATGCATCCTTTCTGGTATTCGACTGTGAAGAGAAATACAGAACTTATTTCCAACGAAACGAGAACGGAGTGGCTTATTTATTGTTTGATTGATAGTCTTGAGAGTAAACCCAATTGGATGAGTGATACTGAATTTAAGGAGTGTGTTGAGCAGTTGTGTAAAAACCTTTCCAAGTTTGAGTATTCAAATTGGAAAAGTGATGAATTGATTGCGAACAAACAGAAGCTAGCGGCAAAATTGACCTCTACTCTTGCCGGCCAGCGTTACCTTCGATTCCCTCGTTTTAGTAGACAAAAAGACGGGTCGATAAAACTTCGTTTTCCTTTTCCCGAAGTCTATGGTTTAGAGTCTGATAGTCTTATTTTGAGAGAGGGTGATCAGGGCTACTCAAGATATTTTCGTAGTATTAAGGACCGAGAGTTAAAGGACAATGAGGAGCTTGTTGAACTGTGTGAGTTTCGACACGGAGGACTTGATTGGGATACAACTTATGCTCATATTCGAAAAAAAAGTAGCTGGAATAAATAGGCCCAGCAGCTCGATATTCGGTCACGCTATAATTCCATTACTTTTCGGAGTTCGTATTAAATAAGTTTCTTGACAGCCACTCTCACCAGTGGCACTTTTTTTTGTGCTTGAAAATTTTCTACTATAGAGCGTTTTAGGTTTTATGGCAAATATTAACATAGCTGAAAATGAACGTCTTAGGCTATATCCCCGATAATTGCCACGCAACCATGCGCGTTTGAGGGCTTTTGAAGCTGGGCGACCGATAAACATTTTCGGCGATTATGCCAAGAATGCTTTGAGGTTCAACGTTTCTTGAGCAGTTTCTTTCCGTCAGCCCTTAGTGCTCCATTCGGGCTGACATACCGATAGAGAGTCTGGCGGCTTATGCCCAGTTCCTGGCACAGATCATTGACTACCGTAGCGGGCTTGCCCATTGCCGCCTTGGCCATATGCACTTTCGCTGGCGTCATTGTGTGACGACGGCCGCCGACTCGTCCACGTGCTCTGGCGGCGGCTAGCCCGGCCAGTGTTCGCTCAGAGATAAGCGCCCCTTCGAATTCCGCTAGGGCTGAGAAGATTCCGAAAATCAGTTTGCCGGAAGCCGTGGTGGTGTCAATACTGGCGCCCTGGCCAGTTAGCACCTTTAGTTTGACTCCGCGCTTTGATAGATCCTGAATGAGATTGACCAAGTGAGTTAGGTCGCGGCCCAGGCGATCCAGCTTCCAAACAATCAACGTGTCGCCTTCCCGCAGCGCTTTGAGGCAGGCGTCTAGACCCGGGCGGTCATCTTTCTTGCCTGAGGCGTGGTCCTCATACATTCGCTTCTTTGTGACGCCAGCGGCCACAAGAGCGTCCTTCTGTAGATCGACAGTTTGGGAGCCGTCGGCTTTTGATACACGCATATAGCCTATTAGCAATCTTTTCCCCCTTTTTTTGTGCTGTCACTTATACGGCCGTTTGCGGAACAAATTATTTTCAAGCAAAAAGAGTCGATTTTGTGTCACTTATCCAGTCACTTTATCAATGTTCTGCAAACCAAGCTAATTTAGTTGAGTGACAAGTTGAGTGCAGACATTGTTTTGGCGACTGATCAACTTCCAGTAGCAAGCTCAACTCGGTTCGCATAGGCATCACATTTGGTGCATTTGAATTAATGGATATATTACTTTGTTCCTGTTCGAAGATGCGAGGTCTGCAACCAATTAAGAAGGCTCTGCCTCCGAAAGTCTAACCACTGAAATAGTTTGAGTACTTCGACCTAATGTCACAACAGAAGGAAGCTATAATCGAGTCTTAGCTCTCTGGAGTATTCAATCGAAGCAATGAGTAAATGTGTGATTTTAGTCCTGCCTGTGGCAGCTTTGCTCTTTGCTGGGTGCGCGTTTGCAAAGCAACCGACAAGTAAATATTCAATTGAATCTCGAGCAGAGAATGATGCCAAGATAGAGGAAATGACTTTATACCTAAGCAAACCGCAGGCGTCGATTTCTGCAGGTAGGCATAAACGAGGTATTTACTACAGTATGGCTAATAGACCCGAAGAAGCCATGGAAGACATAATTGTGGCTGATAAGGTAAGCGGGACTAATACTGAGAAAGGACTGATCGCTCTGTTAAATGAGCGGCTGTCTGAACCTGAAAACGCTCTGCCAAATCTAGAGTTAGCCATAGCGCACCGGAAACCAAGCCAGTATACAGACTACGTTTGGGAGAGAGCTATCATTAGTGCGCTGTTGCAAAAATATCAACAGGCGGAACGCGATCTAGATGAACTATTGAGTGGGGAATTTTCTAGCAGAGCAGCCGAACTAAAAACTCTAAAGGCCTTTTGCCTTTACAAGACTGGTCGCAGCAAAGATGCTTGCCAGTATCTTGAGCAAGCGCTTGCGGTTGAACCAGAGAGAACTCAAGCACTTTTACTAAAGGCGAGAGTCCTGCTTGATGAGTCACGCTTAGAAGAGGCGCTGCAATGTTCAAATGATGCACTAACAATTCTTAAGAAGGTAGACTTTGACAGATACTTGTCTGTTGGCGCGAGTGAACCAGTAAGGCTCAGAGGGGCAATCTATGCTCAAATGAATAAGCCGGTTAGAGCACTTGCTGATTTTCACATGGCTGAATTGATCGATAATCAAAAAGGCATCGAATCCTTTTCAAGACTGTCAGCGGCTGAGCGGCTTGCCAGTGCTGGAAGCAAAGCTCCCGCGTTAGAGCTTCTCAATGTTGAAATAAACAGTTTGGAACAGAAACTGGCTAAAGCTAAATCGCTTGCTAAGTCGCTTAGGAAGCCAGGGGCGTAGATTAACAGACGTAGAGCGTTGTTATAGCGGAACGTCCTTGTGTCCCCATTTATCGGTAAAGACTTTCATAGTTTCTCTACTTAGATCAGGCCCGTTCAAAAGAGCCCTAAGCTCGGTGATTTGCTCTTCTGTTACTTCTGGAAGAAGGCCCCCAGAATTTTCTGCGATCTCTATCATTCTCTGGGCGTCTGCCTTGGATGCGTTCGGGACCTCCCAACCGTTGCGTGGGGTAAATCGTGAGTAAAAACTATTTTGCTTTAGAGCGTCTAGTTTATCTGTCTCATTACTATTCGGATCTTCTGTCAAGTCAAACAATTCTTCAACTCCTTTCGCAAGTCCCTCCTTAAGGAAATCGGTTATCTTCCAGTGACTGTTCTTGTCTTTATGGGAGCGCAATTGATTCCAGAGTTTCGATGTGGAATCGCCCGCCGCAATGCCAGCAAATTTTCTTAGAATTGGCTCCTTGCCAAACTCTTCAATTGCTAAAATTGCTAGAGCTATGGCTGAGCTGTATCGTTTATGGTCGTATAGAATTTGAGCGTCGGAAACTAGCTGGCGTCCATTCTTCTTGCATGCGTTAATGCCTTCTGCAATCTGTTTGTCTGTCAGATTGCCATTGTACGTATTTGACAGTTTCTCATTCTTGCCCATTTATCGACCGCTGCTACTAATATTTCAAGCTCATTATAGCCTTATGACTATCAGCCGGGTCTACCGCTAGGTATTCTTGCAGCTGGCCGAGGTTGCTGTGGCCGGAGATTTCTTGGATTGTGCGTAGTGGAATGCCTGCGCGGGACATGTTGGTTAAGCAGGTCCGCCGCATTGAGTGCGTAGAGGCTTCTTCGATGCCGACGTTTTGGAAGGCTTCGGTGAGGATGTTGTGGGCGCGGATGCGGCCGATGTGGGTGTCGGGGTTGTCTGATGATGGGAAGAGCCAGGGGGATGGTTCTGGCATCTTGTCTAGGGTTTTCTTGTAGCTGGCTAGTTGTTCCCGCAACTTGGGGTGGATTGGGATGTTGCTGTAGACGGTATTTTTCTTTTTTGGTCTGGTGATTTTGAGAATATTGCGTATGCCACCGCTGGTGGTGAACACGTCGTTTTGTCCGATGGCGATGATTTCGGAGATTCGAAGACCCGTGTATAGGCCGGTGGCAAAAAGTGCTTGGTCGCGGTCGTTTTTTAGTACTTTAAGGACGGTTTGGATCTCTTTGGAACTTAAGACTTTGGCTTTGCCGGGCATGTGAACAAAACTTCCGTATGGAGCTATTTTGTTTATTATACAGGGCTTAGTTTTGAGTGCAAGGCTGGAGAGTGTGAAATGGTGGGGGAATTGTAGTAAACGAAATGACCCTTTTGTTTACTATCTTCCGAATTGTTTTTTGTCGTTGTACTAGTTGCCAATAGTCTGTACCCAAATAGCGACCTGCGCTACCAATCTCATATAATTATTGGATGGTTGATTTATCGAAATTGGAAGAAAAACTCGTCTGCTCGAATTGCGTGGCAGAGGAATTCCTTCGACACCAAGTCAAATTGAATGGCCGTACTGGTACGTGTGGCTTCTGCAATAGCAAATTGGACTGCATTACTATTGGTTGTCTTGCAAATTTGATTAAGGTCGCATTTGATCAACATTTTGAACGCATCGAGCTGGATGCAGATGGTAATGAATCAGACATCGACGCTCGTCTTGGAATTACGGTAAAAGCTCTTATTCAGGCTGAGGCTGTGGTTGAGGAGGACGTAGCTAGCGCTTTTCAGAAATTATTGTATGAAAGAACCGTTCTTGACGACTATGGAGACAAAGCCGACTTTCATAACGAGACTAAATACAAACGTACATATCCCCACCACTTTGAATGGCAGACAAAATGGCGATCTTTAGAAACTAGCCTGAAAAATAGGAATCGCTTTTTTAATAGCGACGTTGCTTTATTTTTACAGCGCATTTTCAATGAGATAGATACTTTTAAGACTTCTGATGGCTCAAGTGTAGTAACTATTTGTGGCCCCGGTAATAAGATTAGCCAGCTGTATCGTGCTCGAGCTTTTCAGACCGACAAGAGCCTATCAGAGGCCTTGAAACGACCTGCGAAGTGGCTTGGTCCACCTTCAGAGAATGCACGGGCAGGAAGAATGAATGCTCAAGGGGTTTCAGTTTTCTACGGTTCGACTGGGCCAGATGCTGCTGTTGCTGAGGTTCGTCCACCGGTGGGCAGTAAAGTTGCAGTGGCCAAATTTGATATTCAGCAAGAAATCAAATTACTCGACCTAAATGCATTGGCGAATGTTGAAGAGGAAGGTAGTATTTTCGATGCTAACTATGCTGAGAGATTAAAGCGCTCGCGGTTTCTGAAGACCTTCTGCGAGCGTATCACGATGCCAATTATGCCGGAGGCTGAAGGCACTGACTACATCATTACTCAAGCTATCGCAGACTATTTAGCAGAGGCTCACTTTGATATTGATGGCATAATCTATCCCTCCTCGCAGGCTGGAAATGCCGATATTGCCAATGTAGTTCTTTTTCACAAGTCTTCTCGAGCCTCAAGTGCAGCTGACGGGACTTACGAGTCGGCAATCTATATGCATGGCGAGGAAGACATTTACTCCGACTACAATATCAAACCAGTTAATTTAGATCCTGAGGGATGGGGTCTTGTCTTCGACACTCATACACGTCCGCAAATATTAAAATTAGACGAGGAAGCTATTGTCATCAAACATATAACAGCTGTTCGTTTCGAGTGTCTACACTTTGACGTAAAAATCTGTGATTCTTGGGATTCGATACAACAACCTGGAGCTGTTTGAAACCGATTTACAAATGCGATACTAGAAAAGTCTTTGGGCCAAGGGCTGCTAAAAAATCTACTGCGACCGACTGCTAATTGATTAAGCGCTGTACCGATAGTGACTGGAGTAAACAAAATACCTATTTTGTTTACTACCCCATTGAGAGCAATTCAAAGGGCTAAATGTGAGGAGCGACCTAACCTTACAAGATGGCTTCACCTTGCCTGCATCACTCTGCTCCTCATGAAAGCAGCATTGATCTAGGATTCGAGCACCTAGGCTCTAGTTGTCCTTTACAACGTGGCTAATCAAATGAGACTATACGAAAGATTGATAAATCAACAGAACCAAGAAAGAGAACACGGCCATTAAAGAAACCTACAAGTTTAATTACAACCAAACGTACCTGAAAGACATCGGCGTCATGGTCCCGCTCAAAGTCTGCGTTTCAGAGGATTTAGCACAGAGCCTTGGGGCTGTCGGGCCGGAAATTCCACACCCGGTGGAGGGTTTGGGATTGATTGACACGGGAGCAGCACACTCTTCTATTGATGAGACAACCATTAGGTCTTTAGGCGCGGTTGCGGTAGGCTCTCGAGAATACGGTGGTGCTATTGGTATACGAGCGCATTTGACATACGCCGTCACCTTCGTTTTTCCAGGTGATATTGTTTATAAATTTCCTGAAATGGGCAGCGTACAGCTTGCTGAAAATAACCGTCCTGGTGAAACTCCATTGATTGCTTTGATCGGGAGAGACATTCTTGCAAACTGTTTGTTGGTCTATAATGGCATGACCGGGCGCGCCAAACTGACTGTCAACAAACCAGATGGCACTGATTTGCCTTTGGATAGCCCTTCAGGCAACACTGGAAGTTCAGCGATCCATGATCGTTAATATTCTCAATGAGATAAGTAGTCTTGTGAAAGCAATGCCAGAGTATGTCAAACGCCGCGCGTGGAATCTATCGTAAACAATGGTTGGACCAAATAAATCGAGGTCGTGACGTCGAACTCTCTGAGCACGTGGTTTGATTTTTCATAAGCTGCGCACAATAGGTTTAGTCGTTTTCAAAGGTTTCTCTATGAACAACGGTATCAACGAAAATCCGCTATTTGGCTCTGAACTAGATCGAGTTCTATCGAGGATTAATTCCAGTGGTTTCGTTGCTTGGAGAGGGCCGTATCAAGATCTCTTAAGTGACGTACAGTCATCAATTGCTGAGACTGCTGATCCGCTCGTCACAAATAGGCTGCGACTGATAGAGCGCTCTTTGGCAGCCGCAAGACACGATATGATTTTGCTTTTCGTATTAGTGCTGAGACTAAGTTGGCTGAAATCAAGCGAACAAAATCCCTTAAGCAATCAGCAGTTTTTAGCGATGGCGCGAGCTTTTCTAGAAGTTGATATTAATGCATTCCACCGGCTGGTCATATCTGTTGGTAACAACATCTCATGCGTTATCTTTGAAACGATTGACGGGCAACCGGGACCAGCCACTTTTAATAACCTCTTCGACCAAGTTAATGGTGGCGCTTGGAGCATTCCCTTTGGTCTTCCTGGACAAATAGGCGAAGCAGTTGTCGGCATTGCACCTATCGTTCGAGGAGCTCAGACGATTAGCGGGGTAATCGAAACTATGGGCGGCAAGGAGGTTGTAAATTTAACTACGTCTGGAGATTGCACATTTCAAGTTTTCGATTGGGATAATCGTTCCGTTCTGTCAAGTTTGCAGGAGAATCTAGGCCTTCCTTCTAAAATTGTAGGGGTCGATGAAATAGACTTGCATGTCTATTTCGGAGCGGTTCTAGGACGACTACTAGCTTTTATGGACGAAATGGCAACAGGAATTAATGATGTTTTTCAACGATCTGGCTTCTTAAACAACTTTGTCACCATGGAACGAACAGATCCTAATCTGCCCACCTTTCTCAGGCAACGCGGTTTCTCAACGGAAGAGGTCTCACTAGTGTTGCAGGCGGCTACTAGCGAACCAGTTCGCATTCGGACACGTGTGACCGCCGAGAGCATTGCCATAGGTACTTTTGAGGCATACCGGGCTATCATTGCAGCTCGCGACTGTGTCGTTTAAGCAGCTTGAAACATAAAAGCTCTTATAAGTCGGTCTTAACTAGCTTTGAATAGTTACTTTAGTATCGTGCGGAATCTGGTTGTGCGTAAAAGCGCTAGCTTGACTCTTGTCTCAAGTCACACGCGAAACCACCGCTCAGGCTTTTGAGATTGGCTATAATTACTGGAGGAAGGTTTGGCGCCAGGGGCTTGTGGAAAGTGGCTCAAGATTATCTCAGTCTTTATCTCGCTGGTACAAAGCTGAACAAACAAGCTGCTAAGGAGCTTGAGCAAAAGCTTTCCCTCGATCCGAGCGATGAGCTATCTCGTCTCAAGCTCATGGGTTATTACCCAAGAAGAGCTATTTGGCATAGAGAAGACCGAGAAAAGGCTGTAGGCCACGAACTCTGGTTTGTTCGAAATCACCCTAGTCACCCGCAACTCCGATTTACTCACTGTAGTGTTATCGCAGGTGATGACCAAGATCTTTATGAGCTGTTGAATTCGGCTTGGCTGGAGCATGTTAAAGACGACTGTAAAGATGTAACTATTCTCTCGCATGCAGCCGCATTTTTCACAATGCGGAACAAAGAGTTGGCCATACAGCTCATTGAACGAGCGCGAGAGATAGAGCCTCTAAATAATAACCTTCTTAGGGATCTGGCTCACATCTATTCCTTGGGTCTTATTCGAAAGCGTGATGAACTCTGGCTTCGGCGAGCCTACGAGGTTCACAAGGAATTAACGGAAGCAGAGCCGGAGGCTATCAGACAAATTGCTGCATTAGCAAGAATCGCGTTAATGATCGGCGATGTCGAGGCTGCTAAGGCTAGCGCTCAAAGGATTCTCACAACACATTCTGTTGTGCACCCTTCTCTACTTCAGGATGCTCATTCAGTCCTTGGTCGAATTTTTCTCAAGCAAGGAGATATAAAAGCAGCAAAAGGAGAGTTGCTGGCCAGCGGTAGCTGGCCTGAATTCGATTTGGACAATGAGTTAATTGCAATCGGCGAAACACGAGTCGTTTGCGATCATCTATGGCAAAGCCTGTCAGCATGGAAAGCTGGGAAAATACAGCTTTTGCTATGGATTCTGCAACTTCGCATAGGGGCTAAGCCAAAACTCATTAGAAATTGGCTTCTTTCTTGTGGGATTGGCGGCTACGAAAATCTCAGGCCTTTCTGATTTATAGATACCAGGCAGCTTGCTTAGGTAGCTTGTGATATCGATCTTTATCACAAGGAAATGCGGCTCAGGGCAGCGGCTGTTTCAAATAAACGCTGCCCTGAGCCTACTGTTGTGACTTAGCGGCCATGGTTATCTCACCGCTTCCTTCCTATACGTAATTGCGTATAGGTGGCCATTCGAAAACCAAGTCATAAATCGCGCGTCGAGTTTTCCTTCTGCTAGCGCCTGGCTAGGCGCTAGGGCTCTCGAAGAATTTCTTCCACCAGGGCTTTTGGCTTTCTTCTTGAAGCTTTTTAAGTTCTGTCTCTAGCTTGAGTCGTTCAGCAGCTTCCTTATCTAACTTCTCTTGAAGTTCTGGCACTGTCGACTTCAGTTCGTTCTCCAATCTGAGCCTTTCTGCTGCCTCTTGGTCCAGCTTTTCTTGTAGCTCTGGCACCACAGACCCTAGTTCGCTCTCTAGCCGGCGTCTCTCTGAAGTCTCCTTCTCAAGCTTGTCTTCCAACTCAGGCACGATGGACTCAAGTTCGGTTTTTCTCACCCTGAGAAGATCTGTTTCTTGGGCTGCCTTCTCGAGGTGAGAAATCGTTGACTCAGTATTGCTACTGGCCTCTTTTAGAGATTCTATCTGCTTGTTCAGGGCAGCAATTTCCATTTGCTTGAGCTCGGCTGTTTTTCTCTCTTCTTCAGCTCTCTTCTCTAGGTCGGGAAGAAGTTTCACCTTTAAGGTAAGAAGCTCCTGCTCTTTTTGCATTAGCGCACGCGATTGATTGTCTATGCGCTCAAGGAGAGGCTTCATAAATTCTTCGGCGATGATTTTGATTCTGTCGCGCTCTGTATCCTGCCATCTTTGATCATCGACAATCGACTCATCCTCGAAGTCAACTTCTTCAGCGTCGATCTCTTCTTCTGTAAGAGGATCTCTCAATGGCTCATTGACAGGATTTGACTGAGCTAACCGCTGCAGGCCTTCTAAGATTTCTTTATTGGGATAGATGCGCCATTCCTCTAAGCCATGAGAAGTCTTGACCCTGATTCCTTTGAGCTTCCCACCATCGAGGCGATACATCACTGCCCTTTTGGTCAAGTTCAATGCATGCGCTGCTTCTCTTACCGTGATTGTTTTCAAAGGGACCTGCTCCATATATGGTGCATATAAAAAGGTATGCCTGTAACTTTGCGCCAGTACTAATTATATTGATAATCTGATTTTTCTCAAGTAGGAAAAGCTGAAATCGACCACTGATTCATCATTTTCCTGCCAGGGTGGGAAGTTGCGGGTCGTCTTTTCTTCGCACCGCAGGTGGCGGCTTCTCTCCTCTTCTCTCCTCTTCTCTCGTCTTCTCTCGTCTTCTCTCGTCTTTTCCGCCCCCTGAATCGATTTCTCACCTTCCTTAACTGAAACTCTTCTCGCGCGTGGAAGCCGATATCTTCGTTCCAGTCGATAGTTTGGAGATTATCCGAATTTTCTTTGTGCTGACTTTGCCTTTCCTTCTCGACGGTTTTCTCGGTGACTTCTCGTCGATTTCTCGCCCTGCAGCTGTTGACTTCTTGGCTCGACTGCTAATCCTCAGTTTTGGCGATCGGTCGTGTCCGCTATAGCCCGCGGGGTGGCGCTTTCTTCCGGCGTGGGCTCTGCCTTTCCTCCTTCTCGGCTTGCTTTTGATTTCCTTCTTGCCTAGGAAGGAAGCGGGAATCTCTTTCTTCCTGTTGGTTTCCTAGGGGCCTGGAAGTATCCAGTCGCACCGCATATGGTTATCGGACTCTTTAGTCGATTGGTGCTCTTCTTCCTGGGGTGGTAGGAAATTCTTTTGGGCCGCTAAGTGTCAATGGCTTTGCGTCTCGGCTATTGTCTTCTCGTGGCGAGAAAGAAAACAATTGCCACCATATAGCACCACATGGTATATAAATGGTTGTCCTTCTCGGGTGAGAAGTGGTATCGAGAAATGTATTTACTTGGCTTTTCCGATTTCACGCCCCCTGAGAAAACTAGCTTAAACAGCGCTTCTAGAAAGAAGACCTCAGTTGAAACGATTTCTCGCCAGATCAAAAAAGCGATCCAGGCCCGATCTTCAGATCCAAAGTATTGATCATTCGGTTTGCACCTTATATAGTGTCATTGATCAACACTTGGCAGGGTTGCCTGGTGTATATGCAGTAAGTGATCCTGGAGATGGTTCCCTAGAAGGAGAAATTTAGATGGCAGTCGCTGGCAGGCGACGGGCAATCACTATTAAGACAACACCCTGGTTCCTTTTACCTAGGCCGTTTTAGGTGTTGAAAATCAAATACAGATAAAGTGCCTGGTGAATTAGCCAGACAGGCTTTGCTTTGGATACCTTCCAAATGTTCTTCTTACTAGAGACGTTGAATAACATGACTTACAAACCAGATTTAAGTGTTGAAAATCTTCCTGACGATGCATCTAGAGCATTTTTGCTAAGGCTATTCTCTGATCGTAGTGCCTCGGCCGTGCGTCGTTTGAACGGTGGTGGCTGGCGACAAGTAAGTCGGTTCCACTACGTATCGGACGAGGAAGTTTTTGAAGCCTTGGAAGACAAAGCCATCAACTTACGTGCCGTTTCACTAAACGAATTGACCTCGTGCTTAATTGTAGAAATTCCCGCTGATTCAAGATTTTGTGCAGCTAATCAGTTCGCACTCCTGTTAGAGATTCTTCGAAGTGTTTCGTTGGAACCACGTGTCTATAAGGCTGCTGGTTCAGATGCTATTCATCTATATTTGATGCTTACCGACAGAGTTCGCCTCGATGATTCTTGCGTGGCTCTTTCTAAGCTGTTTGAGCGATCTGGGCTTCAGCTTAAAGACGGCGACTTAAACGTTTTTGGACCGGAGCAACTAGTAACTCTCCCGCTCCAAACTGGGTTTGCGTGGTTGGCTGACGACCTCCAGATTAAGGTTCTACGGGATGAAATTCCTATGGAATCGGCTATTGCTCTCTTTATCTCAGATTTATCAAAGGCAGCCTCGCCACCAGAAGCCCTCATGGTTTTGTTATCAGCGACAGTTCCAGAAGTGGGTGCAGTCGAAACTCCAGAGTTGTTACCTAGTCCTGTTCTCAACCTGGGGTCAGAAGGTTGTTTGGATTTGGAATTAGTAGTTGAGGGCCAGCGCGAACCGGCAACAGAAATGGTCGTTTTTGCTGATGCAGACTACTGCACTCCCGAATTAGTAGGTGATTGCTTGCAAGAAGAAACACCGATGTTCCTCGAGCTTCAGGAAACTACTGATCTGTCTCACAATGATTTAGTCAGCGAGACTGATGACACTCAATCGATTGCCGAAATAACTGTTTCTATGGCAGCAGAACTTGAGCACCAAGACTTCTTTGACTTCACGCCTATAGATGAATTTGCGCAAGACGATTGCGGCCATCTAAGAATTGAAGATATACAACAACCAGAACTTCTAGATGTGTCTGATTGTCTGCCAGTGAACGATGATTTCGCTACCGAGAAGGAAATTTCTCAGGGTGAGAAGAATCTGGCTGACAAGGCAATTTCAAGCATCGAAACTGACGAAGGTAAGCAGCTGTTGCTGTTTCCTGTCGCCGCCCCGGCATTCTCGCAGCCTCAGCACTCCGGTGGAGCCGCTAAGCCTAGCCATCGTAGCCGGGGCAGACCCAATAGTTGATTTCCGATTCTGAGACCGGACCCCTAACAAACCAATGGCTGGTGCTTATGACTGACCTATCTGACTACATGAAGCTGTTTCGACAAAACGGTTATTCGGATGACCAGGCCGCGACATGCATTGTCCGCTTTCAGCTAATCAAAACATTGAAAGATGAAATTGAACGCCGGAACTGGACTCAGGCAGAGGCCGCCAAGGCCATCTCAGTAGCTCAACCGCGAATTGCTGAGGTGATGGGACTTAGAATCGATAAGTTCTCCGTTGATTTACTCATAAAGTATCTCCACCGGCTCGGCAAGCAAGTCTCCTTGCAAGTCAAATGACAAAAAGTTTTTCGAGATTAGACAGGATCGAGTTCTTAAATCATCCGATCCATATTCAAAAGGAGGTAAGCAGCGAAAACCAATAAAAAAGACATCACTGGCAGGCGATGTCTTTTAAGACCCTAAACGGATCAGATATGCAGTTGTATCCGGGTTTTTGTCAATTCCCTGAGATTACACAAGCATAGGCTACTGATCCGGCTACGTCAACACGTCTCAAATTAGAAAGAGAGACTATTACGACCGGACTTATATCTTTGGCAGGCAATAGTGCCGCGCCAGTTAAATTTTCACGTCTAAAATACTTTCCGGCTCACACAAAAGAGACGGCAGAGCGCTTTGTCTCGTTGTTCCATCGGTAT
>JAUPUU010000133.1 GCA_030917395.1 Cyanobacteriota bacterium erpe_2018_sw_21hr_WHONDRS-SW48-000092_B_bin.40 | reverse complement strand
CAAGCAAGTATTTATTGGTGGCTGCCGAGAGTGCTCGCATCAGAGGTCAAGATGCTTCTGCCATGCAGCTTTATGAGCAGGCTATTGCAGCGGCGCAAGTTAGTAACTTCGTTCAGATTGAGGCTTTAGCCTTAGAGTTGGCCGGCAAATTCTGTTTAAGTCGGCAAATCAATACGGCCGGATTTGCCTATTTGAAAGAGGCGCGTGCTGCTTATTCTCACTGGAATGCCAGTCTGAAGTTACGCGAAATTGATAACTTGTATCCGCAGCTATTGCCGGCAGCCACACCGTGGTCTCTCGATATGATGACTGTCTTTAAGGCCGCTCAGGCGATTTCAAAAGAAGTTGAACTAGACAAACTGCTCGATACATTGTTGCGGGTGATGATTGAATCGGCGGCGGCGCAACATGCCCTTCTGATACTCAATAAAGATAATGAGCTTGTTGTTCTTTCTCGCTCAGACAGTGCTATTGAAGAGATAGCACTGAAAGACTACATGATGGTGCCTCATTCACTCATCAATTATGTTCGCCGCACTTTTGAAATAGTGGCAGTGGCCGATGCTGCCCACGACAATCTTTTTGGTCGTGATCCTTATTTCGCCCAGGTCAAAACTCGCTCAGCTCTGTGTATTCCTATCGTCAAGCAGGGAAAATTGCTTGGCCTTATGTACATGGAGAATAATCTTGCACCAGATTTGTTTAGCGCCGATCGCATTGAGCTGTTACAACTGCTCTCGGTCCAGATTGTCACCTCTCTTGAGAATGTTTTGCTATTTGAGGCGCTGCGAGCAAGAGAAAAACAATATCGCTTGATTTTTGAGATGGTTGGTGTCGGTAAAGTTCAGGCCGATGTGAAGACTAAGCGCATCAATATGGTCAACGCTAAGTTTTGCGAAATCACTGGCTATAGTGAGGCCGAATTATTAGGCATGGAGTTTCCTTTGCTCACCCACCCTGACGATAGGGTTGAGGACGCTCAGTGGTTCGCCCGCGGTCTGGTTGATACTTCGTCTGTTTATCTGGTAGAGAAGCGCTATGTGCGCAAAGATGGTTCGATCATCTGGGTCGAAGTCAATGCCGCAATTTTGCGCGATGGTACTGGCCAGCCCGTTGCTTCGGTGGCTATGGTGCAAGATATTACTGCTAGACTCAAGGCTGAGGCTGACTTGCGTGCTCTCAACCTTGAACTCGAAACTAGAGTTTTGCAACGTACGGCAGAGTTAGGCTTGGCTAAGGAAGCAGCTGAGTCGGCCAATCAAGCCAAGAGCGAATTTTTGGCCAATATGAGCCACGAAATAAGAACTCCGATGAATGCTGTTATTGGTATGAGCGATTTACTCAGTCGCACAAAACTTGAGCCGGAACAGCGGGATCTGGTCACTACAATTAATACTTCGGCCGAGAGTCTATTGTTATTGATTAACGACATTCTCGATTTGTCTAAAGTTGAAGCAGGGAAATTAGAATTATTCAGTGCTCCCTTTAATCTTCTTGACCTGGTCGAAGAGAGCGTTGAGCTTTTTGCTGAGTCAGCTGCTGAAAAGCGAGTTTCACTATTGTCCTATGTGGCGGTTGATGTCCCCCATCTGCTGCTCGGTGATGCCGTTAGGATGCGCCAGATTTTGCTTAACTTATTGAGCAATGCCATCAAATTTACGAGCTCTGGTGAGGTCTTAATTGAGGTTTTTGTTGACAGCACTGAAGCCGTAAAAGAAGCTGGCGATGGTAAAACTTGTAGAGTTCGCCTTGTCGTAAGCGATACCGGTATTGGTATCAGTCCTGAGGCCGTCGATGCATTGTTCCTTCCGTTTTCTCAAGGTGATGGTTCAATTACCCGTAGGTTTGGCGGCACTGGCCTGGGCCTTTCGATCACAAAGAGACTAGTGGAGTTGATGGCCGGGAGTGTGACGGTAGAGAGCGAATTGGGCAAAGGCAGTCGGTTCTCTGTAGAGATACCGCTGGCGGTTGCTGCTGAGAAGGAGCGTTCTGTTGAGAGTGCCAGACGCAGTTTGCTGGCTGGAATGCGACTGCTCGTTGTTGATGCGCCAGAAGGATTTGCCCGTCTGCTTAATGCTTATAGTCGAGACTGGGGCTTTGTTCTTAGTCAGGCTTCTAGTTATGCTCAAGCTTTAGTGCGTCTTGCCGAGAGCAGGGGCGCCTATGACCTCGTTCTTCTTGATGGCAAGGCGCTGCCAGAGGCCGTCGCTTTTGCCGATACTCTTGAAAGAGATAGTGATATTCCTCTTGTTTGGACAGGGCCGGGCTTTTCGGAACGTTTTGATGCTTGTTTGCGAAAACCAATCAAGCAAAGTCGATTGCTTTCTTGTTTAGCTGGCGTTCGCCTAGAAAATCAGTCAGAACCGGTGCAACAGGCTTTGGTTGTAGGCCCAGAGACGGTCACTTTCAATAATTGTCATATCTTGGTTGTTGAAGATCAGCCGGTTAATCAAAAGTTAGCCCAACTTCAACTGAAGGAGCTTGGCTGTTCTGTGGTTACTGTGTCTAATGGCATGGAAGCAATTAAGGCCGTATGTAGTTCAAGTTATTCGCTGATATTAATGGATTGCCAGATGCCTGAAATGGATGGATTTCAGGCGACAAGGGCGATTCGGAAGTTAGAGGAAGTCAGTGGTGGCCACTCAATTATTGTGGCAATGACTGCTCAGGCCATGAGTGGCGACAGAGAACAGTGTCTGGCTGCGGGAATGGATGACTATATAACTAAGCCAGTTAATGTTAGAAAGCTCGAAGCTATACTGCGCCGTTGGCTCGGTCCCATTTCTAACGGCATTAATTTTGACTCTGCTGCGGGCGATGATGCTGACAGTCCTCAGTCTGTCATGAAACAGTATGCCAAGACTTTTGCTGAATGGGAAAGCTCAATGGACCGCGCCACTGCTGAGCAATTGATGAATGAGTTTGTGCAAGGCATAGGGCAGACATCAGAAGAGCTTGGCAAAGCAATCTCGGCTCGTCATTTGGCAGAGGTCAAAGCTGTAGCTCATCGTCTCAAAGGACTGTGTTTGCCTTTCTATATAAATGAAGACGAGAATGCTTGTGTGGCACTAGAAAACGCTATTGCTGCAGGCGATTGGGTGAAAATTGACAACCAATTTGCTGTATTGCAAAAGAGTTTCGCCATTTTATTCGGCTGTTGACAACGTTTTGGTGGGAACTTAGTTAGGTACTGCCAGTCACTGTGAGCAGATTCGCGAAAAGCAAGTGTGCCTGAGCGTCTGCCTCGGAAACATTTAAACAGAATATTTTTGACAGTTTCAACTGTCGTTTAACTACAAGCGTTTTTGACGCTATACACATCTATTGGAGAGATTATGAAACAAGCAGTGATTTGTATTGTACCTACCGAAGTACAAGCTGAAGCGATTGTCGACATGCTCAAAAACGCTGGATTTCTCAATACTGATATTTCAGTTTTGATGCCAGATAGAACAGGCGTACGTGATCTCGGTACCGAGAAGCACAGTAAGGCTCCTGAAGGTACCTCAACTGGTGCTGCATCGGGTGCTGTTCTTGGTGGCGCCCTGGGATGGCTCGCCGGCATCGGTGCTTTAGCTATTCCTGGTGTTGGTCCATTTGTTGCGGCTGGTCCGATTATGGCTGCTCTTAGTGGTGCTGCCATCGGAGCTGCTGGTGGTGGTGTAGCTGGCGGCCTAATTGGTTTAGGTATGCCTGAATATGAAGCCAAGCAGTATGAAGGCAAATTGCGTGATGGCAATATTCTTCTATCTGTACACACCGAAAATGGTGATCAAGCTAAGAAGGTCGAAGAAATCTTCAAGAATGGCGGCGCCAAAGATGTAACCCGCTCTGGTGAAGAAGCTGTTAAGAAATAAGCAGTCTCAATCTGAGTAAATGAGAGGGCGGCCCTGAAGGGTCGCCCTCTCATTTTTTACTATAGGCACTATTTCTTGCTGCTAAAATATAGGGCTAGACCCTCAACTACGCTAGATACTATCCTAGAAATTTGATTCCTTCTTGTAATTAATGATGAACAAAAGATTTGTCTCTTCCGCCGTTCTCGTCATGTTGGCATTATTAGTGGTTCCAAATCCGGTTTGGGCTTGGGATGATTTTGGTCATATGGCTGTAGCTGGTTTAGCTTACAGACGACTACAGCCGAGTGTTCGCAAGCGCGCCGATCAACTGGTTCAACTTAATCCTAGCTATTCAACCTGGTTGGCATCTCTTCGTTCTGACTTGAATCAAGAAGATAAGAATATGATGCTGTTCATGCTTGCGGCAACCTGGCCTGATGCCATTAAGGGCGATACCACCTACAAACCAGATGGTCTAGACAAGGGCTATCGACCTGATGGCATAACCTCAAGTTTGAACATTGGCTATAGCGATAAGCTTTTGCATAAGTATTGGCACTTTGTTGATTTACCATTTAGTCCTGATCAGACAAAGCTCTTGTCTGTTCCGACGCCAAATGGTGAAACAGAGATTGCCGTTTGCCGCTCTACTTTGGCCTC
This sequence comes from Cyanobacteriota bacterium erpe_2018_sw_21hr_WHONDRS-SW48-000092_B_bin.40, assembly GCA_030917395.1. Classification (GTDB taxonomy): domain Bacteria; phylum Cyanobacteriota; class Vampirovibrionia; order Obscuribacterales; family Obscuribacteraceae. The sequence continues at coordinate 1,083 of JAUPUU010000133.1, read as the reverse complement.
CGATAGCTCTGACCAGCTTAAGTCTTATAACCTCAACTGGCTCTTGCACTTGGTTGGCGATCTGCATCAACCACTGCACTGTATTAATCGCATCACTAAGGGCTTGCCCGATGGCGACAGTGGTGGCAATGCTGTGAAAATATATGATACTGAGCCACCTACTTTATTGCATAGCTACTGGGATGAAGTCTTGGGCACAGAACGTGACCCCGCCAGTGTTTTACCGTTTATTTCAACTTTGCCGAAAGTTTCGTCTAAGCAAGCGAAGAACTTGCAAGTCAGTAAATGGGTGAAAGAGAGTTTCGCTCTCTGTCTGAGCAAAGTATACGTGACCCCGGTTGGTATCAGTGATCGAGTTGAAAAGCTCACTCCCGCTTATAAGAAAAATGCGCTAAAAGTGTCGCGGCAAAGAGTTTCTCTGGCTGGCGCTCGCTTGGCCAACATTCTCAATACTGAATTGAAATAGATTCTACTGAGCAATTTTCTTGCCCTCAGTGTCTGGTAATAAGTGTAGTTCTGCCAATTGCCTGAAAGGCAGTTGGAATCACATATATTGCGGGCATAATAATGGTGGTATATGTGATATCTGCAGGGTTGTTCAATTGCTTTCGCCTTCGACTAGCTCTAGATCTAAGCAAAAACTGAATACTTCGGCCGAAGTAGAGCAGTATAACTTGCAGATACAAGAGTCTATCGAATCTCTTTGCAACCTCCATTCCCAGCCAGCTTCTCAAGGCTATGATTTTGCCAATGGCAAGCGTGGGGCTAAACTTCCTGGTATTAATTATGGTGCCGGCGGCATTATTGACGATCATTTCAATTGGCGCACAGCTATTGTGGCGTCAATAGTTTTAATACCGGCCTTTCTTGCTTTGACCTTTGGTGCTTTCGAGTTTTATGGCGCCAAGCATATTGAGATAGCAGCGGCCTTTGCTGCTGTTATTTGTCTGGCTCTGATAACCTATGTGGCCCGGGGGCAGATTTTTGCCCAGTCTCTTCCCCAGAATTTTCGACCACTAATGCCCAGGCTGATTCATGAAATCAGCAGTTACTCTATTGCTGCACTGGTTTGTTTGCCTCTCT
>JAUPUU010000132.1 GCA_030917395.1 Cyanobacteriota bacterium erpe_2018_sw_21hr_WHONDRS-SW48-000092_B_bin.40 | reverse complement strand
TTATCTCCGTTTTTGCCACTTAACCGGTAAAATTCTACTGGTTAACTGACGATTCAGGCAACTCCTCTAAGGAGACCAGCTGAGCAGAATTTTTTCGAATTCATAACTATCGGCTTTTATCACTGCCAAGCTTGCCGGTATGAAGATAAACGCCAACTTCTTCTCGCTGCCACCACTGCCCAGAGGAAAATAGCACCTCTGGCTTAGTGAATTTGTATTTGTAGAGCTTCACTCTCAAATACTTTGGTGGAGTATCGGCAAAAGGGTTGTATTTAAGTAGCTGCAAAACACTCTTATCACCTTGAGCTAGCGCGCTTAAGAAATGAACAAACCAGCGGTCTGGGTTGGCCCCGCTTTCAGCTCTTAGAGCCTCAAACCACATTTGCCAGTCAAGGCGTGGCATATATGGCGCAACTATTGGTGGTGCCTTGTAAAGATCTCCAATTTTGTAATTAAATTCGTAGGCCTTATATTCAATATCATCATTGCTGCCTTCAATGATTAGCTCAGGCCGCTCTCTGGTCATTACAGCAAAGAGACCATAGGTAGAAGATACGCCGAAGTTTTGGCAGAGACCGTAACCGAGAGCAACTGGCTCGGGCAAAATAGAAAAGAAATCTCTTCCGAGTACTGTTAGCCCCAGACTAATCACACTGGCAAAGGCAATCACTAAGAAGGCAGAATAGGCAATTAGTTTCTCGGCGCTTCGTCTCAAGCGGTCGCTATTTTCCTGCGCGCCTTTGTTGATTCTAAGCAGCAGTGGCGGCAAAGCATCCAATTTCAGGGCCTTAAATAGAGAGTGTAGCTCCTGGTCTGATACAAGCGACAGGCAAAGCACGGCACTGAGAAAGTTGAAAAAGCCATAGTTACCAGTTAATGCAATAGCTACCTGCAACAGACAAAAGTAAACAGCAGCAGCTAAACGCGCTTTTGCCCCGGCAAAAATAAAGAAAGGAACGACAATCTCAATAGCCAGGGCAATGGCACAGGCTATCTTGCTTACGATTAGAGGTTGAGCGTTGCAAAAGAAAGCGAGGGGATTTGGCAGGGGCTGTGTCTCAAAGTGATACTTGAGAGCTGTGAGTGAGAGCCAAGTGGAATCACTAACAGCTTCGCTAACGATTTTCACAAAGCCTGAAGAAAACATCAAACGAAAGGTCAACCAGGCAAGCGCGATTATGGCTATCTTTGCAGTTCTCTCACTAAATGAGAAGTAGCGACTACGACCAAGAAATATTGAAATAAATCCAGCTTCTAGTAGCAGGGTGTCCCACTGAAATGACAAAAATTCCTGGCCAACCGAGACTATATGCAGGTAAGCCAAATAGAGAAGGAAGAGTACAATCGGCTCAGCGACACCAAAGAAAAGCAAGATGGACAATAAACAACCGCCACTGGTTACCCACCGAAGTAAGCCATAATTGGCAACCGAAGCAATGCCATTAATTGAGTAGAGGCCCTCAAGCTGCGGCAAAAGCAAAGCGAAGGCGCAGAGATAGACTAGAGCTAGTAGCCTCAAGTATAGAGAGACAGTCAGTTTTGATGGCTGATTACCGAGGGCCATGGGCTTCCTTCGCGCAAGCTCTAGATAGGTCTAGAAAAATCTAGATATGAATCTAGTGATTCTACCGCAGTAGCTTATGGCTTTCGCGCCTGTTCCGGCGAAATTTCTTTGGTTGCAAGTGTCGTTATCTCGCGCGGTAGAAGCTTCGCTATTGCCTCTTCTCTGCCCACAAGTATGAGCTTTTCTGTGGCTCTACCCCAAACCAGGTAGCGAAAATACTGAAACTTTTTATCGCTAAGTTTTTCCACTTCATCGAACAAGTCTATAAGAATGACAACTTTTGCTGTCATAGCCCGAAAGAGAAATAATGAAGTCTCAAGCAAAGTGGCTCTAGCGCTTGGCCTGACTGGATGCTGGCTGACTCTCACACCGCCTGCGAATTTGAACTTGTGACTCTTGTCGCTACAAGCACTAAGAATTGCAATATCGCTAGGGCGATAGCCACCAGTGCTGAGAAGGCTTTCAACAATAAATTGAACAGTCTCAGTTTGCTCTTCCACTGATGACACTTCGAACAGTTCGCTGGTTTCGTTGCTGGCTAAAAGGTCAATATTGCTCTTAAAACTTACTTTCAAATCAATTGTGGTGGCAGCCTGCGGCACCACACTATTGCGGTTAAAGGCCAGTAGCTGAGGGTCGTAGCAGAAGACAAAAATGCCTTTGGCTTGGTTTCTTAGACAGTGCTTGAGGGCCAGCCACAGGGTTGTGCCGAAGCTGTGGCCTTCATCGACAATGATGGCATCGAATCTTAGCTCAGGGTGTAAGCGACAGGCCTCAAGCAAAAGCTCTGGGAAAATTTCATTGAAGACTTTTGTACTTCTGTAGTTTGGTGGATTGAGATTAGCTGTCAGCGCAGCCGAATGGCAGAGAGCATGGAAGGTCGATATCGTCAGCGAGCCTTTTTTTGTTTGTCCATTATTACTGTTGACGGCTGATGCAGGATCAAAGTGCATCTTGTTTTTGGTTTCTTCTTCTTGCAGAGACTGCTCGTATTGTTGGCGCAACTGTGCGGCCATAAGCCTGGAGTGAGTCACCAATAAGACCTTCTGACCTTGGGACAATTTCAAGGCGACCTCGCTAGCAATGGCAGTTTTACCAGTGCCAGTACCGCCAACAATATTGACAGTATTTTCTGCGGTTAAAGCCCACAGTACTTTTTGCACCAAAAGCGGTATCTCAAGTTCTGGCGACGGCTTGGTCGAGATTGCCCATTCGCCTTCAGCTGCCGTTAGTGGAGTAAATGATTGTTTTTGTTGCAGCAGAGCTTGGTAGAGCCCAGAACTTTTAAACAACAGTAATTCTTTGCGCAAAAGTTGTTCGACTAATAAGCGCACACTGGGTGCTTGCAATCGGGCATTCAGCCTGATTGTAGCCTGTTTCATTTCAGCATTTGAGAGCTTGAGCGCAGAGGCGATGGCAGTGTTAATGGTTCTATTGCGCGAATTAGTCCTACTGTCCGAATTAGTCTTAATGCATAAACCATCTGTGTTGGCAATGCTGCTAGAATCGTAAAAGCCATGAAGATGCTGTGATATCTCAAAGAGCCTTTTGCCTTCATCGGTGATTGTCAGATTTTCCCGCAGGCCTGCCAGCAAACCGGCACTAATAGGGGCATAGGAAAGATGCTTAAGTATATTAGCAGTGACGCTATCGCAGTGAATTTTTTCGAGCAGATCAAGTAAGGTGATTGGCTGTGCGGCATATATTGTCGAGAGCATGCGCTCTAGGGCTTTTAGCTCAAGCATCTGCGCTATGTTTTTAATTATCAAAGTAGGCTGAGAAGCCTCGTGAACAGAGGAATCCATAGAAGAATCAATAGTGGATTGAACTGAGGGCTCAATCCTATCTGCTCCTGCATCTTGGAGTTCTTCGGTTGCCTCTTCCTGTCCAGCCGAAAATGAATGAGTAGAAAAAGTACTGCTAATATCCATGAATAATCTCCTAGCGTCGTTGCCTAATGCTAGGAGGAGTCAAGGTTTAATTCACTGTGCAAGTGCACAGTTTTGCTTAGTATTAGTCGCTACTTTTACTTTTTGATTTCTTCTTTTTCGATGCCTCGGCATTGAGCATCTGTTCCATCGTCATTGTGCCAATTGAACTAGAAGAATCACTAGCCTTTGCCTGGGTCTCTGGTTTAGCTTGAGGCTCATCGACTTTAGTCGCAGCTTTCACGGCAGCTTCTGGAGTGCTATTAGCAGGGGCAGCTAAATTTGTGGCGGCACTGGCTGAAGTGTTTGCAGGGCTTTTCTCGCTATCTGTTTTTTTCACGACTTCCGGTTCTGTGCCAGCTGAGGCGAAATGACTGGCTAGAGCATTAGCTTCCTCGCTCTTTCCTATCTTTGAAAGAAATGCCCCGTATGATTTGACGAATTCGGTTTGCAGTTCTTTGTAGCCAGCTTTTGTTTTATCAGATTGGTCGAGATTGTCCAAGAGACCTTTATATATTGAGGCTGTGTCTGGCTTGCCCACAGCGCTTGAAACATCGGCCCAGTTCAGCTTAGCTTTTAGCGTGGCAAGGTTGGCTGGTCCAAACTGGCGCTCTTTTATCTGAGCAACTTGTTGAAAATATGGCAAGGCATCTTTAGCATTACCATTTTCGTTGTACAACTGTCCTAACTTGGCCAGGGTATCTAGACGCTCAAAGCTACCGGAGCCCTGCTTCTTCGTAATATAAACTAGAGCATTCTTGTAACAGGCCTCTGATTCAGAAACGTGTTTTTGTTTGGCATAGATTTCGCCCATTAGAGTCAACATAGCTGGCATAATCGGATCGTCATAGCCCCAAATAGAGTTGCGGGTGTTTATAGCTTCACGCAGTAAAGCTTCCGCCCCCTTTAGGTCAGCCGGTTTAGCTGCGACTTTGGCCTTAGCTTGTTCATATTGCTTCAGGGCCTTGGCACCAAGTATTTGCGCTTTTTTGGGGTCAACAGTGATTGTGCCAAGGGCATCAACTGTCACAGCTGGCGAAGTGTTGGGGCCAATGGCCGGTGTCGCCGCTGGTGCCTCGCTGGCACTGTTGCTTGAAGTCGAAGCATTGCCACCAGGCATTTTATTGTTGATGGCACGATAAGGGTTGGTAAGCATATTAACGGTATTGCCGCTGGGAACTCCCTTGGGCATGGCCATTAAACCACCATATTCCATCATAGCCTGGGCCAGGGCCTGCTCAGGCGAAAAGACCTGACTAGATAAAAGTAAAGAGGTAAGAACCATTAATGAACTTGGCTTCCGGAGGGCCAATCTGGCCATCTTTACTCGCATTTCGCAAATCACCTCAACATGTCAACTCTGCCCTAATCTTTAACTATATGCCAAATATCCCACCGGGTTAACAGAGCACGTGAGTTAACCACAAGCTATATTGCTAAGGGGTAGAATATCTCTTCACGTGGAAAATTATATTAGTCAGTTAGACAATCAATTAGGTAGCCATTGTGTCTAGTAACTATAAGTCTGTGCGGGTTGGAGAGCTTCTTGTAGATGCTCAGGTTATCAGTTCATCCGAGATGACAGAGGCTATTCAAGTCTCTAAGCGCCTTGGGGTGCCAATTGGCCGTGTTCTAATGATGAGCGGCAGTGTGCGGCAAGACGAGCTGGCCGCCTCATTGCAAGTACAGCCGCTAATCCGTGAAGGGCAGATTCCTTACGACGCGGCAATCAGCGCATTGAGGCGAGTTCATCAGCTGCGGGTAAGCATTGCTGACGCTTTTGCCCAAGAAGACCTCAGACCCGACATTGAAGACAATCCAGAGTACCTGGGCGAGCTGCTGCTCGATTCTAACCTGGTCGCTCCTGAAGATATGGAACGCGCCATTCAAACAAGTATGAGCTCAGGTATTCCCTTAGGTAGTGCACTCGTTTTGCAAGGGATACTCTCGCCAGCGCTATTCCCGTCACTGCAACGTATCCAAAAGCAGCTGATTGAGGGCACTTTGACCCGGGAAGAAGGCATAAAAGAAGTACAAGATACTTTTGTGCTCTGGCTTAAGGCTGAAGAGTCGAAAGATAAAGTTGCCGCGCCCTTGCATGGTAAAGACACAATTGCAGCAGAAGACCCCTATGTCACTGTAAAGAGTGAACCAATTAGAAGCAACGGTAGTCACACAAATCAGGGCAGGAATGCTGAAGCTGAGTCTAGCGACTCGAGAGATAGCAAAAGTTCAACGACCAAAAGCAGTGAGAATACGGCTGATGTAAGACTCGTCGACTTACTTAAGAGCGCCGGTATTTTCAGCCAGGCCGATGTTCAACGCAATTACGAAGCGATGTTGAAAGATCCTGTGCGCTCGGGCCGATTCTATGTAGAACTTGGCTTAATCGATGAAGAAGATATGAAAAGAGCCTTGCGCAGCCACGCTTTAATGACAAGAGGCAATCTGACCAAAGAAGAGGCTATTTTCGCCCTCAATAGCTCCAGAACCACCGAGTTTGAAAAGCAAATTTCGGGCACCGATAGCGTAAAAGTACAGCGCTATATGGACAAGCAATGGCGCGGCAAAGCGACGAAAGTCATTGGTGGTGCGCTGTTTGGAGCCTTAGTCGCCGGGCTAACATTCTCAAATCGCAAGAAGTAAAGTTTGAGTTGAAGCTCTAGGCTCGTACTTGTTCTATGCCAGTACTTATTCTATGCCAGTGCTTGTTCGATGCCAGCAACAAAGGCTTTCTTGACCTCTAGGCTTGTGCGGTCGAAGAAGACTAGGTCTGCGGCCTTGCCCATTTCTATTGATCCTAAATAGTGGTCCAGCCCTATTGCTTTGGCAGGGTTGAGGCTGGCCATGCGAATAGCATCGGCAAAACTGCAGATGTTCCAATTAACCATATTCTGCACAGCTTGGTCGAGACTTATTGACGAGCCCACAAGGTCTCCGCCCGATGTGCCGATGGAGGCCCGATCGGTAACAAGGATGGTTTTGGCAGCCCCTTTGATAGCAAAAATTAAGGCGCAGGTGGCCTTATCAAGATGAAGGCCGTCGGCTATGAGGCAGCAAGTTGTGGCTTTTGAGAGCAAGGCAGCGCCAACGGCCCCAAGCTTGCGATGATGCAAAGGAGGCAAGGCATTAAAGGTGTGGGTGATCATGGTTGCGCCCTGCTCAAAGGCCTTATTGGCCTCTTCGAAAGTGGCATTGGAATGACCAAGAGAGACAACAATATTGTTCTTTTTCAATAAATCAATAGCTTTGCCGTCG
>JAUPUU010000131.1 GCA_030917395.1 Cyanobacteriota bacterium erpe_2018_sw_21hr_WHONDRS-SW48-000092_B_bin.40 | reverse complement strand
GGCCGCCGACAGACCAGGCAATAAATTACTGGAAGAACTAGCAGGGTCAGTAGAGTTGAACTTACCAGTCCGCCAATTACAACAGTGGCCAGCGGTCTTTGCACTTCCGCGCCAGAGCCGCTGGAAAGCGACATTGGTAGAAATCCAAGGGCTGCTACCAGAGCCGTCATTATTACTGGTCTAAAGCGGGCCTTGACCCCTTCTGTAACGGCCTGCTCGACAGGGTGGCCTTTGTCTACCAGGCGATTTATATATGAAATCAGAACTACGCCGTTAAGCACAGCTACGCCGAACAGGGCGATGAAACCAATCGCTGCTGGAACGCTCAGATAAAGGTGGCGCAGGTAGAGGGCGATGACTCCGCCTATCAAGGCAAAGGGTACATTGAGTAAGACCACCAGAGCGTGCTTAACTGTGCCAAAAGTCATAGCTAGAAGAATGAAAATGATGATGATAGAAAGTGGCACAAGAATGGCAAATTTGCGCATTGCTCTCTCTTGATTTTCGAACTGGCCAGCCCAGGTAATATGTGAGCCGTGGTCAAGTTTTACTGATTTTATTTTTTGCTGACATTCTTTTACAAAGCTGCCGATGTCCCGACCGCGTACATTGCACTGAACGACGATGCGGCGTGCACCTTGCTCTCGATTGACTGTCTCTAGGCCAGACTCAAGTTTGACTTTTGCCACTTGCGAGAGAGGAATGTGCTTGCCTGAACTGGTTTCTACCAGCAAGTCGGCAACGCTGTCTGGCTCCATGTTAATACCTTGCGGTAGCCTCACTCTCAGATCAAAGCGTTTACGGCCATCCAAAATTTGCGATACTGATGTGCCGATAATGGCTGTTTCAGCCAGGGTTTTGATATCGGCCATGTCGACGCCATAGCGAGCCATGCGCACGCGGTCTGGAACAATTAACAGTTGCTCTGCCCCTTGTAGCTTTTCAACCTGTAAGTCAGCTGCACCGGGGATAGTGGCAATGATTCTTTCAATCTCTTTGGCTTTGCTTTGTAGATAGTCCATATCTTCGCCAAAGATTTTTACCGCTATGTCAGCGCGCACACCCGATACTAACTCGTCGACGCGCATGGCAATTGGTTGAGTGAAGTTGAATTGAGCGCCGGCGATGTTCTTAGTAAGTAGCTCGCGCATGCGCTGGGTGAGCAAGTCTTTAGTCACGCCTTTGGGCCAAGCCGACCGCTCTTTTAGCATGACGAAGCAATCGGTGCCATAAACACCCATGGGGTCTGTGGCAAGATCTGGTCTGCCCGTTCTGGAGACCACTGTTTTTACTTCAGGCATCGAGCGAATTAGAGTCTCTACTTCAGTTGAAATTTTCAAGGCTGAGGGCAGTGAGATACTAGGAATGTTCTTGATTTCAACGAGAATGTCGCCTTCGTCTAGACGTGGTACAAATTCGGTGCCTAAGAAGGGCAGAAGCATTAGTGAGCCGACAAAGATGATCAAGGCCGCAGCCAGGGTGGCAAGCTTATGCTTCATGGCGATGCTAAAGGCCAAGGCATATGGTTTGTAGAGAAATTTGATTATCGGGTTGTCTTTCTCTTTCGGCGCCTTCTTGATGATCATTACTGACAAAACCGGCACTAGCAGAAGAGAGACAAAGAGTGAACCTAAAAGTGCCGATGAAACAGTCACCACCATTGGTGAGAAGAGTTTGTACTCCATGCCTTCTAACCCTAGAATCGGCATGTAGACAACTGTGATGATGGCAATGCCAAAGAGAATAGGTCTAAAGACTTCTTTGGCCGAAGCTTCAATTATTGCTTGGGTACTGAGCTTGGGTGCTTCGGGGTGAAGGTGCGCTTCTTCTTGAGCTTCACTCAAATTGCGCATGGCATTTTCTACCATAACAATTGAGCCGTCCACGATCATGCCAAAATCCACTGCTCCCAGGCTCATGATGTTGGCTGTTACGCCAAGCATTCTCATGCCGATAAAAGAGAACATCATAGAAAGAGGAATAGCCGAGGCACAGATCAGTGCCGCTGGCAGGCTGTCTACAGTCAGTAGCAAGACGATGAGAACAAGGGCGCCGCCTTTAATCAAGTTGTCTTTTACTGTCTCAATGGTTTCGCCCACTAGACCAGACTGATCGTAGAAGGGTTCTATCATCATGCCTTCTGGCAATGATTGAGAAATCTCTTTCAATTTCTCTTTTACTCTTTCAATTACAGCCTGACTATTTTCGCCCTTGAGCATCATTACTAGGCCGAGGACGACCTCGCCCTGGCCGTTTCTTGTGGCGGCGCCCTGGCGCAGAGCGCTGCCGTGATAAACTTTGCCGATATTTTTAATTGTTATTGGTACGCCATTAACAGTGCGTACTATGATGTTTTCGATGTCTGTAAGTGAATTGGCTCGACCTAAGCCGCGTACAATAAATTGCTCGGCTTCATGATTGATGATGCCAGCGCCAAAATTGTCATTGTTCTTTTCAATGGCCGAAAATACGTCTTTCATTGAAAGGCCATATTGTTGCAGCGTTGTCGGTAGTACTTCTACTTCATATTCATCGGTGAGGCCACCCCAGGTGTTAACCTCTGCCACGCCCGGTACTGTGCGAAGTTGATATTTAATATCCCAGTCTTGAATTGTTTTTAGTTCAGTGGCTGAGTAGCCCCGACCTCTCAAAACATATTGATAGATTTCACCCATGGCTGTTGAGATTGGCCCAAGCTGTGGGTTTATGTTTGCGGGCAGGCGGGCGCGTGCACTTTGCAAGCGTTCTAGAACGAGCTGCCTGGCAAAGTATGTGTCAACTTTGTCTTTGAAAATAACTGAAACAACAGAAAGCCCGTACTTCGAAATTGAGCGAGTTTCATCAACATTAGGCAGACCGTTCATTACTGATTCTAAGGGAATAGTTACTAGCTGCTCAACTTCTACCGGTCCTAGCCCAGGCGATTCGGTGATGATTTGTACCTGATTGTTGGCGAGGTCAGGAAAGGCATCAATAGGTAAATTCAGAAGGGAAAAAACACCAGCGACACTTACTGCTAAAAATAGAGTGAGCACCAGCAGTCTTTGACGAATCATGCCGGCTAGAAAGTTTTCCATTCTCAGCGAACCTCTTAATCTTCTTGGGCGCCATTGAGGCGTTTTAAGAATTCGGCTTTTAGCGTCAAGCTGCCACTATTTACTACCGGAGCGCCGCTTCTCAGGCCTGACTTAATCAAGTAACCATCGAGCAGTCTCTCGCCTAACTCGATTGGTCGTTTGGCGAATTTGCCACCACCCAGATCTTCAAAGACAAATATTTCTTTGCCGTAGCGCTGCACTGAGTTATCTGCCACGTAGGGCAAAAACTCTTTTCGTTGGGTGTGAATAATAGCGGTGCCAAACATTCCTGGCTTGAGGACCATCTGCCGGTTAGGTAGAACTGCCCGAGCAAGAAATGTGCGACTAGCGTCTCCCGCTAGGGGTTGAATATAGCTGATCTTGCCGTCAAATTTACGGCCCCCCAGGCTGTCGCTTACAAAGGTGACAGCCTGGCCTATTTTTACCTGGGCCAGATCTTTGTCGTAGATTGTAATGTCAAGCCATATGTCAGAAAGATCTGCCACCACATACAGTGGATCAGCGGTATTAACCACATCGCCAAGAGTAATGTTTTTCTTGATCACCACTCCCGCTCGCGGGGCTGTTAGCGGGCTCTCGCTTTCGATTTTATGATTGTCATAATTGCTGAGATGCTTGCCATATGTCGAAAGCATGGCATCGGTTTCAGAATTTAAATGGACATCGTGCTCTTTAATACCACGCAGCTCTATCGTTAGTTGATCTACTTGATTCTTGGCTGCAAGTACATCTTTGAGTGGCGCAATGCCTTCATCTGAGAGCTTGTTGAGACGGTCAAGATTTTTATTGGCAAGCTCTAGGCGTGAGTTAAGCTGGTCTGCTTGAATTTCATTAGAGTGTTTTTGATGGATATAGTCGCCAATTAGCTTGGTCACTTCTTTGTTTTGTACGATTGCTAAAGTTT
>JAUPUU010000130.1 GCA_030917395.1 Cyanobacteriota bacterium erpe_2018_sw_21hr_WHONDRS-SW48-000092_B_bin.40 | reverse complement strand
TGAAAGTTCCTAGTTCTCGTAGTGCCTCGAAGGAGACAATCTAGATGACTAAAATAATATCGGCTACCGCAATTCAAGCTAGTGTATTGGAGGCCTCTCAGCCACTCAATTGTTTTTGGCCGCTGACAAGTTTTATTGCTTGCAATTCGCTTAAAGGCTTTGAGAACAGGCCTTTTGAAGAAGCAATGAAAAAGGCTCGGCAGCTTTTCAATGCCCGTGGATTTCTACCACTAGTTGAATATAGAGCTCTTTATGAGAGCGGTCGTATTCGAGCAGGTGACGTGCAAGAAGCTTGCGAACGCAGCAATAAAATTGCCGAGGTTGCAGCCGTTGCTAGTGACGTTGATGAGCACGTGTTTGCTCCGATAGCTACCTTGGCTGATTTTCTCGATGAAGCGCATGGTACTAGAATTGTTATGCAGACTAATCAGCAGCTAGTTAAATGGTGCTCTGCATACTTCGATTGTTCGCAGGCTCAGTGGTCAGCGCCTAAAGATGGGCTATATAAAGGCTGGCGCCAATTGGTAGGTTTCGATTTTTCGCTGACTCTTCAGGGCTCTCGAAACTGGAAAAATCTTCTCAGTGAATTGCCTGCGCAGGCTGATCGCGCTCTGGAATTCTTACTTGCGAAACTGGGAGTTGAAGAGCACGAGCTGGTTCAATATTTGCAAAGACACTTAGTGCAATTGCCCGGTTGGGCCAGTCACCTTAAGTGGCGTGCTACCCAGGGTGAAAGCGAAATTCTCACCGACTATCTGGCAATTAGATTATTCTATGAAGTGTCATTGTCTGAGCCTATTGTTCAAAGCTCTTATAAAGGCGTTGTCAGGCCTTGGGCAACTCTTTCTGATCGGCGAGCAATTGAACTGGCGAAGGCTGATGCCTCTGTTAGTAAAGCGTCTGATTGGTCGGCGATCTGGCAGGAAGGTTATGAAATCAATTACCGCAATCGGTTGATTGCTGACTTGCGCCGCTCGAAGGAGGAAAGACATTCTCGTGGCAGTGGTGCAGAGCTAGCGCCTGCATGCCAATTGGTCTTTTGTATTGACGTTCGCTCCGAGCCAATTCGCCGCTCGCTTGAGACGATTGGCAATTACGCCACCTACGGTTTCGCTGGTTTCTTTGGTTTTGCCATGCGTCTACAGTCGTTGAATAGCAATCAATCAATTGACTTGTGTCCGGTATTGATTAGCCCAGATAGGCTTGTAAAAGAGTCAATTGGTCCGGGCTCCCAGGCGTTGAAGGCGCCGGGCTTTGTTGGCCTGAGAGCCCGTGCGCTTAAGTTAGCCAGCGTTCAGGCTTTGCTTGCTTCATCGTTACAGTTGCGAAAACGATTGAAGAGCAGCTTAATTGGTGCCTTTGGTCTAGTAGAGACATTTGGCCTCTGGTCTGCTTTGCCTCTGGTTGGTAGAACCTTTTGGCCGCAAGCATTTCAGGGCTTCTTCACTGATGCCAAAGAGCGACTTTTTCCTGCACCGTGCACCCATTTAGATACTTCAGCTTTTTCTTTGGCCGAAAAGATTACTCTGGCAGAAGGTTGCCTCAAAGGAATAGGCATAACAGACAATTTTGCCAAAGTGGTTGTATTCTGCGGCCACAAGAGCACTTCAGCTAATAATCCCTATGCTTCAGCCCTTGATTGTGGTGCTTGTGGTGGAAATTCTGGTGGCTATAGCGCCCGACTAGCAGCGCAGATTCTCAATCAACCAGATGTTCGCTCGGGGCTGTTGGCCAAAGGAATTGTTTTGCCAGCTGGAACTATCTTTGTTGCTGCCGAACACGATACTACCGATGATCGCTTCCAGATTTTCAACGTCGATGAGAGTCTCGAATTGGACAGCGCTCAACGCGAGATTGTCGAGCAACTGCGAAGAGATTTGGCAGCAGCCGGAGAGATTGTTAGGTCGCAGCGCTTGAAGCGTCTTCCGCAGAGCGCTATTGATAGTTTCAATTCAACTGGTGTGAGAGGGGTTGATTGGGCTCAGGTTGCTCCTGAGTGGGGGCTTGCTGGCAATGCTGCCTTCATTGCTGCACCGCGTAGCTTAACCAGGGGTCTAGACCTCAAGGGACGGACATTTCTTCATTCGTATGAGCACAGTAAAGATCAAGGCAATGCTGTGCTTGAAATTATTATGACCGCACCACTAGTGGTGGCGCAGTGGATTAATATGCAGTATTATTTGTCGACAGTCGACAATGATGTTTTTGGCAGCGGTAGTAAGGTTGTACATAATGTTGTTGGTGATTTTGGCGTCATGCGTGGAGCCTCTGGTGACCTTCAGCTTGGTTTGCCCCGGCAGTCAGTGATGGCCGCCGATGGCACAAGAGAGCACGAACCTATGCGTCTTTTGGCTCTGATTCAAGCTCCTCGGGAGGCAATAGATCAGGTCTTAGCTAAGCATCAGTCACTGGCAGATCTTGTGAAAAACCGTTGGCTTCGCTTAGTCGCTCTTGAAACTGGTGCTCCTGATCGAGATGTGCTGAAATTTTATCAGGCCGATGCTCAAGGTGATTGGCGCGAGATACAGGGGGAAGCTTGTTTTTTTGACGAGAGTGAGGCCAGTGCTTGTGAATTGATGGTTTGATATTAGAGTGAGCATTGCCCTAAGCGCTAGCGAGATGGCTAACTATTTAGAGCTTTTGGGCTGATTGGACATGGTCTTGGCCCAGTCTACTTGGTAGGTGCCATTTCTATTTTCCTTCCAGACAATTTGGCGCACTGGTGTATCTTGGATGTGATGGTAAAGCAGACCTACTCTTTCATAGAAACCACGGGTGTGATAAGTCTCCGGCAGGTTGAGAGAGACCATATCGAGATGATGAAAAAATTCATGGCAGAAAGTGCTCAGAAAGACGCCATACGATGTCGGCTTTTTCTGCACAGCGGTGCGCATCCAGAGACGGATTTTCGCAGTTTCTGGTGTGTAATCGCCAAATAGTTCATTCACCCATTTCTCGGTTACTTTTAGCGGTCTAGAACTCAAGATACTTATTTTTGGTGTGCTCACATCATAGAAAGCAGACAATTCTTTAAGCATGCTAAGGCAGACCGTTTGCACTGCTTTTTTGTCGTCTGCTGCTAGTGCGATTTTGAGTTGGCTGGCAAGGT
>JAUPUU010000129.1 GCA_030917395.1 Cyanobacteriota bacterium erpe_2018_sw_21hr_WHONDRS-SW48-000092_B_bin.40 | reverse complement strand
CTGGAAGCCAGTTCGTTAATCTCGATGCGGTCGACTTTGTAGCCAAGGGCCGTAATTGTATTAAGTAAGAGATCGTGGGTCATGGGCCGCTCAGGTTTGTGATTGTTGAGGGCCTTGTCAATAGCTTGAGCCTCGAAAGGTCCAATCCAGATGGGCAGGGCGCGTCTTTTGGTGGAATCGTTCAGGACAACAATAGGTTGTCCCGTGCGGGCGTCAAAAGCAATTCCATATACAAACATTTCAATCATTAAGGTGAAATTCCCGGTCCAGGATTATTCTCTGTATGCCCATTTTGGGGGATTTTATGTAAGCAAAAGATAAATTCTTTAGTGAAAACCCTGACTGATACTCGCTTCACGTTCAATTTTGCTCTTCTACTTGCTCTTCCAGCCCTTCCTGGGCAGCAATAGCAAGCTTTTTTCACCCACTGGCTTAGGGACGCAAAGAGCTAGGACAATGTTCCATAGTATTGACAGTGACCTCCTTCGCGTGATGAACTAATGCTCCTTGGGCCTTTAGGGTTCAAGCCTCCTGAACTTTTCAAATACTGCTATTCCCTTCAAAATAGTATTTGAGTAAAGAGTTCTCCAGAGCAATCTGGGCGAGGTCTCTAGTCCGGATGGCGGAACTGGTAGACGCGCACGTTTGAGGGGCGTGTGGTGCAAGCCTTGAGGGTTCAAGTCCCTCTCCGGACAAATTTTTATACTAGCGCTAAAACTAGATCAACCTTTGCTCTGTTCAGACTTATACAAGTATGATGAGCACGTCACAGTTGATCTACTTAAACTCGAGAAGAAAAATGACCATAGTTACACGAGCACAGTGGCCCCACACGATTGAAGACATTGTCAAGGCTCTTGATGGCGTCTGGGGTTTGATTGGAGCCAATGGAGTCAACGGCAATCTTTACCGCCTGGAAAAGAGCCTGCATGAGCCGGTTGTATATACTCTCACCGAGTATCGCGGGGCTGATGAAAGCGACATTGTTCGCCGGGAAGAATATAGTGGCGATGATAGACTCACGGCCATTAACGTCTTTGCTGTAGCGATTGGCTTCGAATCTAAGTCTTAGGCCGTGGTTAAGTCGCGGCCAAGTTATCTGGGCATCATCATTCAAGGCTCTCTCTCTCAAGGGCTTGAGATGCGGCTTGATACTGAGCAGTGCGTAGAAGATTTGCGGGTGGGCCGCTTTGTTGTGGTTGAAGGCGCCAATTCGCGCTTCTTCAGCATGCTTACCGATGTGACACTATCGGCTGCTAATCCTAGTATTTTGCTCAATCCGCCTCGCACCGACCCGTTTTTGATGTCGGTTTTGTCCGGGGTGACTACTTTTGGCACTGTTAAACTGCAACCCATGCTCATGCTTGAGCAGTCAACTGCTGAAGATACCCGCGAGTTGCGGCCGGTGAAGACCATTCCTTCGCACTTCTCACCGGTGTACGAGGCTAGTTCTGCTGACTTTGCCCTGGTATTTGGTGAAGAAGACGAGAGTGATGCTCGCAACACCCATTTTAATATCGGCCGTCCCCTCAACATGGAAACGCCGGTTTGCATTGATCTCAATCGTTTTATCGAGCGCTCAAATGGAATTTTTGGCAAGTCAGGCACGGGTAAGTCCTTCCTCACTCGTATCTTTTTGAGCGGTATCATCAAGAAAGATCTGGCCTCGGTGCTGGTCTTTGATATGCACAATGAATATGGCTGGCAGGCCATGTCTGAAAGTAAGTCGGCACCAAGAGTAAAGGGGCTCAAGCAGCTCTTTGGTCATAATGTGGTGGTTTTCTCCCTCGATCGCGAATCTTCGCGTGCTCGCGGAATTCCTGATGCGCGCGAGCTTTATATCGGCTACAACCAAATCGAAATTGAAGACCTGGACCTGCTCAAGAACGAACTAAATTTGACCGAGGCCTCACTTGAGAATGCCTATATCTTCAAAGAGAAAATTGGTGCTGATTGGATTGCTACTCTGCTCGACATGTCGGGCGATGAAATAGAAGAATTTTGCCAGAATTTCAAAGGCCACCCCACCTCGCTTAAGACCCTTCAGCGTAGGCTTAATACCGTGGTGCAAAAGACACCATATTTAAAACCACGGGTTGGTCATAACTATATAGAAGAGATCTTGGCCCAAATTCAGGCGGGCAAGCATGTGGTACTAGAATTTGGTCGGCAGAATAATTTGCTCTCGTACATGCTTGCCACCAATATCATCACCAGACGTATACACGCTGAATATGTGCGCCAGTCTGAGCTCTACATTTGCGATCCGGAGCGCGTTCCTGCCCCGCGCAAGTTGATGATTGTGATTGAGGAAGCGCACAAGTTTCTTTCTCCAGCTGTAGCCAAGCAAACCATATTCGGTATTATCGCCCGCGAGATGCGCAAGTATTTTGTCACCCTCCTCATTGTTGACCAGAGACCTTCGGGTATCGATCCAGAAGTGCTCAGTCAAATTGGCACAAGGGTGACGGCCTTGCTCAACGACGATAAAGATATTGATGCCGTCTTTACTGGCGTTTCGGGATCACAAACTCTGCGTACTGTTTTGGCCCAAATGGATCCCAAACAACAGGCTCTGGTTTTGGGCTATGCCGTACCCATGCCGGTGGTGGTGCGCACCCGCCCCTTTGATCAAGATTTCTACAAAGCTGTGGCTGATCTCGACTGGGTGGGCGACTTGCATAGCGCTTCCCCTGAGATTAAGGCTGAAGTGAGCCAGCGCGCCGAGATTGCCAACAAAGAATTATTTGGCTAATTTTTTGTCAGCGGTGGCGTCTTTTTCCTGACTTTTACCGGGTTTTACCACTTGCCACTGGCTCTAAATTTAAGCTACTCTAGCCTGCATGGCACAGCCCCCTGACGAATACGATCCTTATGCTGATATTGGCTCTTCTGACACTGAAGGAGAGGCTCAGGACAACTTCGTAGAGCAAAAAGAGCCGAGCGAAATGCTCATGTGCTTGATTCTCGCTTCGGCTTATCTTGGTTTGGCCAAATATTGCTGGACGCCGCTCCTTTTGGCGAAAGACTGGAAGCTGCTCTTTAACATCGAAGGTTTTTTTCTCGGTATAGCCGCCCTTTCCGTTATGGTTGGTTTGCGGCCTTACCTCACGCCTTCGAGTTTACAGCTCAGTCGTCATGGCATTAAGTACCGCGGACCTTACTGGCCCCAACGTAAAACCGTTAACTGGCAGCAGGTGGAGAAGGTTTATCTCAGCCCCGAGCTGATTCTTGTGCTTTACCATCCGACCATTGGCAAAAAGCAGCTTTGGCCGCTAGTAATAACGTCTATCTATCTAAGCGATAGAGATCGCATAGCTAAAGTGTTCATCAAGTATTTGCCAATCCCGCCAATTATTCTCTCAAGCCCGGCGCTACTCTCGCGCGTTATCATGCTACTTCTGTTTTTGGCTGTGGTGATTTGGCTTTTAGAGATGCTGATTATTCAGTAAAATTTTCTGGTTTTATTTGTCGAAGGTTAGATGGCGCAAATAATCAATGAGATTGTCCATCTCCTGGTCGTTGATTATCTCTACGGGTTGGGCTGGCATCATGCCTTTGCCTTTGCGTAAATAAGCTTTGAGTGAGGCATCATCAGGAAAGTCTTTGCTGAGGTTCTCCAGGCTAGGCCCCATGTTTGCTCTGCCGCTGGGATGGCAGGTATTGCAGCTGCGAAAGAAGAGCTGCTCGCCATTGAGGTTTGTTGAGCCAGCTTCGGCTCTTTGTTTTTGAGCTCGTTTGACTATTTCAATGCGTTTCATCTCTTCTGACATAACGCAGCCATCGAGCAATATAGCCGTGCTGAAAATTGAGAGCACCACTGCAAAAACGCGACGAAAAGACATGAAATTTCCCCTTGGCAGCCAGAGTTTACCGCACTTTAACATCCTACTTTATAACTGTTTTCAATACGTTTAAGTAAGACCAGCTCAGGATGCGGCTAAAACGTAACAGAACAAAAAGTGCTTTCCGAAATTTGCTTAACATTGTGTTTACCTGGCCGTTGTAGAGTTACTACAGAGGCGGAAAGTAACCAATCTTTTAATCAAGCTTCCCGGAATCAAACATTGTTCGAACCAGTCACCTCGCTAAACGGAGCCATGCGTAAGTGACTGTCTGCCCTATCTGGGCTGGAAATCAAGCTCCCGAGATGAGCGGCAGGTAACATGACACCACCACAAGCAACCAGATTAGATCCTCCAGCCAAACAAGGGCCTCAGGAAGCCGAAGAACGCATCATCATCCGTGGCGGCAAGCCTCTTCGTGGTGAGACGAGAATTTTCGGCGCTAAGAATGCCGTTCTCAAAATGATGGCAGCTGCACTTCTCGCCAAAGACGTTACTGTTTTAAGAAACGTCCCTAACTTGACCGATGTTCACATGATGGCTGAAGTGCTTCGTCACCTCGGCGCCAAAGTCGAAGTGAAAGATTCTGAAGTTAGCATCGACGCTACTAACCTTACTGAAATCGAAGCTCCTTATGAGTTGGTCAGTCAGCTGAGAGCATCATTCGTTGTGCTCGGCCCTTTGCTAGCTCGCTGCAAAGAAGCCAAAGTCTCTCTGCCTGGCGGTTGCGCCATTGGCGAACGACGCATTGATTTGCACGAAAAAGGCTTGAAGCTTCTCGGAGCTGAAGTGGGCATTGACCACGGTTATGTCTATGCTTCAACCCAAAAGTTGACTGGTGCTCGCATCTATCTAGACCGTCCAAGCAACGGCGCCACTGAAAACATCATGATGGCTGCTGTTTTGGCTGAAGGTCAGACCATCATTGAGAATGCTGCTCAAGATCCTGAAATCGTTAACTTGGCTGACTGTATCAATGCCATGGGCGGCAAGATCACTGGCGCTGGTACCTACCAGATTGTCATTGATGGCGTGCCCCAAGAAGAAATGCATGGTGCAGTAGTTGATACTATTCCAGACAGACTTGAAGTTGGTACTTTCCTCTATGCTTGTATGGCTGCTGGTGGTGAAATCATCATCAATGGTGCTAATGCTCACCATATCTATGCCGTGATCAGCAAGATTCATGAGATGGGCGCTGAGTGCTCAATTTATGCACCAGATACCATCAAAATCAAAGTTGAAGGTCGCTTGAAAGCAATCGACGTCACCACTGTTCCTTATCCTGGCTTCCCAACTGACTTGCAAGCACCTCTCATGTCGGTTCTAGCTGTGGCTGAAGGTACTTCAATCATGACTGAAACCATGTACGAAAACCGCTTCATGCAAGTGGGCGAGTTGCGTAGAATGGGCGCAGATATTCAGCTCAAAGCCAACTCAGCCATCGTCAAAGGTGTGCCTAAGTTGATGGGTGCTGAAGTTAAATCAAGCGACTTGCGCGCTGCAGCTGCTCTTATCATCGCCGGTCTCGGTGCTGATGGCGTAACTGAAGTAACTGGTTTGAGTCACCTTGATCGTGGTTACGACAAACTGGAAGAAAGACTGCGTGACCTCGGTGCTGATGTCTGGAGAAGATAACCAGATTTAGTTAGTTCTAGGTTTCCTGCAATGATAGTAATGAAATTTGGCGGCACTTCAGTGGGCTCGAAAGAGCGTTTTGAACAGGTGTTCGCCCTGATTTCAAAAACCAAAGAAAATGACGGACCGCCCCTGGTGGTAGTTTCAGCTATGTCAGGCGTTACAAACGCTTTGATTGAAGCAGCTAACCTGGCGGTTCGTCGTGATCTTGATGGTGCTCTTGCTCAGATAGAGATGATCAGGCAAAAGCACATTGATGCTGTCAAAGGCCTTCTTAGTGCCGAAAAGGCTCAGGCATTGCTGGCCGACTTGAACATTCACTTGCAAGAGTTAGAGTCAGTTTTGCGCGGTATCAACTATTTAGGTGAGCTCTCCAAGCGTTCACTTGATGTGGTTTCATCCATTGGTGAGTTGCTCTCCAGTCGTGTTTTGGCAGAGTATGCCTCTAGTCGCGGGCTGAAAGTGCAGTGGGTAGACGCCCGGCAAGTTCTTATTACTGATGATACTTTCGGTAAAGCGAACCCACTCTGGGCTGAAGTTGAAATTCGAGCCAAGAAAATTATTGGTGCGGCCGTTAAAGATGGCTTTACTGTTATTAGTCAGGGCTTTATTGGCTCCACTATTGATGGCGTCACCACCACTCTTGGTCGGGGCGGTTCCGATTATTCAGCTTCGATTCTTGGTGTAGCAGCTGATGCTTCGCGGATTGAAATTTGGACCGACGTCGACGGCATGATGACTTGCGATCCGCGCATTGTGCCGGCTGCCAAAGTGATTGCCCAGGTAACCTTCCAGGAAGCAGCTGAACTTGCTTATTTCGGTGCTAAAGTTTTGCACCCACTAACCATCAAGCCAGCAGTTGAGAAGAGTATTCCCGTTAAAGTCTTGAATACCATGCGGCCTGATAGCCCCGGAACATTGATTCAAGCCGATGTGGCTGACAGCGATATTGATCCTAAGAATATTCCGCTTTCCCAGCGCATTTGCGCCATTGCCTCCAAGAAAAATATTACGGCTCTTTTCATTAGCTCGCCGCGCATGCTCATGGCTCACGGTTTTCTAGCCAAAGTATTCAGCGTGTTCGATCGCCACAAGACCTCGATTGACTTAATTGCTACTTCTGAAGTTTCGCTTTCAATCACTATCGATTCAACTGAAAATCTCGATGCCATTAAAGAAGATCTGGCCGAATGGGGCGAACTCAAAGTCTTGAATAATACTGCCATCGTCACAGTTGTTGGTCGGCAGTTCCGCGGTAGCAGTGGTATTGCCGGTGAAGTCTTTAGTGCCATGAAAGACATCAATATTCTGGTTATTTCTGGTGGTGCTTCTGATATTAACTTGAGTTTCTTGGTTCTAAACGAAGATGCTGACAATGCCGTCAAGCAGCTACACAAGCATTTCTTCGGTGCTTAAAAAGAGAAAGATATGAATAAGAATAGAATTGACCTGCGTAGTGACACGGTAACGCTGCCGCCGCAAGAGATGCGCGATGCTATGTCAAAAGCAGAGCTTGGTGATGATGTTTACGGTGAAGATCCGACCGTCAATTTGTTGCAAGAGCGCTGTGCGCAACTGACCGGCAAAGATGCTGCTTTGTTTGTGCCCACCGGCACTATGGGCAACCTCAGCAGTGTGCTTTCCCACTGTCAGCGGGGCGATGAAGTAATTCTTGGTTCGCGTTCGCACATTGCTATTTGGGAGCAAGGTGGTGCTTCTGCTTTTGGTGGCGTCAGCCTGCGCACTATTGCCAACGAAGCCGATGGTACCTTGCCTTTAGAGCAAATCAGTTTGTGTATTAATGATGACAATGTGCACCGCACCACTACTAAACTCATCGCTTTAGAGAATACCTACAATGGCCAGCCTCTAACACCGGCTTATATGCGTATGGTGAAAGAGATTGCTTTGCAGAATGGTTTAGCTGTGCACCTTGATGGTGCTAGATTGTTCAATGCTAGTCGAGCTTTGCTGGCCAGTATTGACGAATTTACTGCCCACGTAGATTCTGTACAATTCTGCTTCTCTAAAGGTTTGTCAGCTCCAGCTGGTTCAATTATTTGTGGCAACCATGAATTTATTGCCAAGGCTCGGCGCATTCGCAAAGCCCTTGGCGGCGGTATGCGCCAGGCTGGTGTTCTGGCTGCAGCTTGTATCTGGGCCCTCGATAATATGGTGGAAAGGCTCGACATCGATCATGCTTTAGCCATGCAGCTAGCCCAGGGCCTCTCTGAAATAGAAGGCATTCGCGTGGCTCCAGCAAAACATCGCACCAATATGGTTTTCTTTGAGAGCGACCGAGCCGATTTGTCGGTTCAGGAACTGGCTCGTCGCCTGCGTGATATCGGCGTACTTGTAGCCGTGGAAGGACAACTTGGTATTAGAGCCGTTACTCACTTTGGCCTCACCACTGAAGATATTGAAGAAGTGGTGCTGCGCGTAGAACAGCTTATGGGCGTGCCAGCAAGCCTTTGAGTTTCGCAAATTCGACACCTGAAACAACCCATGGTTAGCTTTTTTCAGCGGTTTCAAGTTATTTTGTCCGGAATGCTTTGCTTTTTTCAAAATAGTTGTATATACAACTATTTTGTTTTTTGACTAATACTTGAGTACTCAAGTATTTCGTTTCTGAATGATTGGGCTACTGTTGTGCAGCCGCTTCCATAGATTCACTAGACTCTGTTGCTTCATTAGTATCTAGTGCTTCGCTGGCTTCTTGCTCATTTTGCTCTTCTTCGATTTTTGAGAGAATGGCTAGAGCTTCTTTGTACATGGTCTCAGCTTCTTCCTCGCGTTGCATCTTGCGCAGAAGTTTGGCGTAGTCAGAAAGTGTTTGGGCCACGTCGGGATGTTCGGCCGATAGATTGGCCCGTCTTATTTCTAGGGCACGCTTAACCAATGGTTCGCTCTCGGCAAGCTTGTCTTGGCGCATATAAATAGTGGCAAGTAGTGAAAGTGCTTCAGCTACTTTTAGTGGTTCTACTTCTTTGGCCACATCTAAAATTGCCACAGCGCGCCGCATAAACGGTTCAGCCTGGTTGTATTT
This sequence comes from Cyanobacteriota bacterium erpe_2018_sw_21hr_WHONDRS-SW48-000092_B_bin.40, assembly GCA_030917395.1. Taxonomy (GTDB): domain Bacteria; phylum Cyanobacteriota; class Vampirovibrionia; order Obscuribacterales; family Obscuribacteraceae. The sequence continues at coordinate 32,497 of JAUPUU010000129.1, read as the reverse complement.
TTCTTGGGCAACTAGTACCCCAGCTAGATTGTTAAAATCGGCTACCAGAGCCGTGTCGCTAGCGCCAACCTGGTTCAGGCGATGCACTAAGATGCGCTCGTAAATAACTTGCGCTTGGGTGTAATTGCCCCGGGTAAAGTAGCTAGCGGCCAGACGTTCAAATACTTTGTGCAAGGCATCTGGGGGATCATTAGTCGGATCAAAGTTCGCTAGAATATCGCGATCACCTTGTTTGTGGCCCTGCATAAGTGTAGCTAGGCGGCTAGCCCGAGCATCTTCAGGCTGAATTGTTTGCGAATGCTTTTTCGCCTTGGCAATAGGTTTGCTGGCATCGCCATCTGAGTGGCTACCGTCTTCGCCCTCAGATTCACCATCTTCACCATCTTCGCTGTCGTCGTCTGCCGATAAGCCAATATCAGAGACCGATTGATCCGCTGGCAGTTCAGGAATATTTTCTGGTTCTTCTATATCTGGCTGGCTTTCTGGCGAGATAACTATGGCTTGCGCATTCACATTTACTGCAGCTACCTCTGCTGTCTTTGTGGCGCTATCATCAGTTGCTGTGTCGGCCCCTTGAGCTGTTGTGCTTGTAGCATCAGTGGTATTCTCGCCAGGTTCTACTTTTTCGCCAGCGGGAGTGGTTAAAGTAGGTTGAACTTCTACAACCGGAGTGGGTTCGCCTTTTAGGCGCAGTCCGCGATCTTTGTTCCAGCCCAGTTCTTTCAGGGCGTCATCAAACTTGATTGGTCCTTCGCTATTTTGATGCAACGAATAGTCGAGGGTTACAACGGCGTCATCTTGGCTGAGAAGGCCGCGAGAGAAGAGCTGGTAGCAGCGCAGCGTGGCTTGCAAAGTCGGTACGTCCATATGACCCGTAAGTACCAAAATCTTGCCAATCACAGTGGCGCTTTGGGCTGAAATATCAAAGGCCGCTTCTAGGTCGTCTTCACTGACCACACGGGCTAACATCAGTAATTTTTCGTAGGTTACTTCACCATCTTTCGCTACTTTCTCTTCGCGAATTTCGGCTAGGGCTTCTTCTAAGGCAATACCGCTGCCGTGAATGCGAGCCAGGCATTCGCTAGCTTTGGCGGCTTCGAAGTTTTCTTGATCGACCATTTTTTGCAGAGAGAGTGCTGCATCCAGCAGAGTCTGCGAGACAAGATTTTGGCTGATTAAGACTTTACCGATTGTTTGATGATTAACAAGTCCCCACTCAAGAGCATTCATCACGTCAGTTTCAGTGAGAACGCCAGCCATTACCATTAACTCGCCAATACGCAAACCTTTTTTGCGCGGTCCTTCAGGAGCTGGCGCTGGTTTCGCTTCTGCGGTTCCGGGTGTAATCGGCGCCATGCCAGCAGCTGTGCGAATGGCTGTCAGAGCTTCTTGCCGAGTCATCATTTCGTCGCGCACACGAACTTGTAAGTCTAGTGCTAGGGTGAGCAGTTCATTGCTGATAGTTTCGTGTAAGACGAGCATGCGCCCAAGGGGTAGACCGGTGCTGTAGCTTTGTTCTACTGCTTTGGCTAAGACTTCGTAGCTGACAAGACCAGATTCAACTAGCAGTTCGCCAAGTTTGCTGGTTTGGGTTTGTTTGGGTGAGACATACTCGGCAAGAATGTCTTTGAATGATGCACCTAGCTTATAGGCAATTTTTAGACAACGCAGCGCTTCTGCTGGTTCAACTGATTTGTCTCGCAGATTTGACTGTGCTTCTAAGACCGACTGCAGGTCTCGCGGCGATATCACGCCATTCATAACCAATGCTTGACCAATCTGAATACGCTTCGCTTTAGCACTGCGAGCAGCTTCAGAAAGCTGCAGCTGGGTTAGGATTCCGGCCTGAACTAGTAAATCGCCTATTCGCGAACTGTTTCTTGACTGTTTTAGCATTTATGGCACAGAGTAAGGGTCTAATGGACAAATTGAAATTAGCATCCAAGAAAGCATCGAACTCTCTAAATCTCCATAAGCATAGCATTAGAACCGCCTCGAAACGGCCACGGTGGCTTATAAAGGCTGGTCGCCAGGGGCTGGCATATCTATGTATGGACCAGGTGTGAGCGAAGGATATAGACCCGGCATATGGAGGCAGTGATTGCCTGGGTGCATAAAACACCGTTATCTTGGGAACAGATATTTGTACACGGGGCACTTTTGCGCTAAATGCCAGGTGGTTGTTTTGAAGAGAAAGGTCCTTATTTGTCGGTTGTTTTTTCTAGCAGGGGCGGCTTTGGCTCTTGGCACTACTGATGGTGTCAATGCTTCTGGCGGGAACCGCGTACGAATTTTTCTCGTTCCGCCTGCTCTGCCAGAAGTAGCCTCTCAGTCTCCTTCGACTTCTGTGTTGCAAAAAACAGTTGCTAAGAAGAATGAAAAAATCGAAGCAGCTATTTCTTTCTACAAGGCTGGTTTGATTGCTAAGGCAGTACCTCTTTTTCAGCAAGTTTTGTTAGCTCAGCCCACAAATGCTCCGGCCCATTATTACTACGCTAATTGCCTCGCTCAGCAAGGCCAAAATTCGGCAGCTCGTTTTGAGTATCAGTCGAGCTTGCACTATTCGCATAACGTTGATCTTAGTAACTATTGCAAGCAGGCCTTGCAGAATTTAGACGCCCTTTCTAGTAGCAAGGCCAGCAGCGAAGCTTTTACCGGCGATAGCAGTAAGACTAATGCTGTAGCTAATGTTCAAACAAAAGGAGCTCATTTTGACCAGCAGTTAGAGAGATTGAGGGAGGAGGTTAACCGCGAGTATCATCACAAATTAGATGAGAAGAAAACTGAATTGAATCGCAAAATCAGCAAAATCAAACAAGAGGCCGAAGAGGAGATTAATGCTACCCCCAAGTATTTCCCGGCTCATATAAGAACACAGAACACCAACTATGACACTACTATCGCCGCAATACAGGCCAAGGCTGAGACCAAGATCAAAATACTTACATCCGATTATCAGGATGACTTTAGGTTGATAGATGAGACCTATGGCCGGCGACTTGATGCCCTTGCTAGTTCTCACCAAAATTTGAAAGGGCAGATGGGGGCAACGGTAGGATCCTCGCAGGTCACTCCTGCTGGCACTAGCTTTTATGTGCGCAACTATGTAAATTTTGGCGGTGTGGCTGAAAACAGTAAGGCTGGCTCTGGTAGCAGTTCCGCTGCGACATTTTCACCAGGACTGCGGGCTGTGCCTGGGCGGCTCAAGCCTTTTGTTGTCCGTTAATGGCCGCAATTGCTTCGCTGGCCTTCACTCAGTTTTTCCTTTCCCAAGGCAAATTAACATTGGTAGTTGTTGAGACAAATCTTTTGAGCAGTGGTCAACGCATATGAAGCAGATAATCTCTTTTGCTTGTTGCTTAGGATCTTTGTTGTTGCTGCCTCCGTTTGCTGCGGCGGGCCCCATTCCCAGTCGTAGTCAGTTAGATTTTCGTATCCAGATTTCTTCACATACACCTGTTGTAGTGGTAGAAGGAAGTGACAGTGCGCGATTGCGCGATGATTTGTATGCAGTTAACCCCTTTGACACTAGTGAATCTGACTACAGGTACTATCTTAAATTGGCTGACGATTTTGTCAGGCTGCGTGCTATTCTCGACAATGAAGTGGCATCGCGGAAGTCAGTTTCTGCTGTTGGAGCTAATCGCCAAGATCTTGGTATAGCCCTGGACCGTCAGCTATCATCTCTATCGGAAAAAATCGACAGCGAGCGCATGGCCGCTATGCTCAGTAAAGTTGAGTTGACCAAAAGGCAAGTAGTTTTCTCGGCGAAACAGTTGAAAGATGATCTCGCTGCTGTGCCTGTTTATGTCAGCTCTGGCCATAGCTCGGGGGCCTCTTCTAGCAGCGGAGTAAGAACTCTCAAACGCGCCTTTTCAAGCAAGTTTGGCATGCTAGTTGATCAACTTAAGAAAGATTGTCTCGCCCTAGATGCTCTTTACCAGCAGCGTCGTGATTCTATTGCTACCACCGGAGATAGCCTGAAGAAACAGATGAATTCAACGGTTGGCTCTAGTAAAGTCTCTGATAGGGGCACCACTATGTATGTACGCAACTATGTCAATTTTGGTGGCTCAGATCAAAGTCAGAATCAGGCAAATAGCAGGTATGTGATACCAGCAACACCTCCTCCGGTTTCGCTGTTGGCCGTTCCCGGTAAGTTAAGCCAGCCAGCTAGCTTGAATCGCTCGAGGCCAAGGCCATGAGAAGACGGAGTGATAAAAAAGGCAAAAATCTTAGAGAAGAGCTAGTCATTCTTTTTCTGTCCCTATTTCTTCTGACACAAGTTTGTGCTGCTCAAGGCAAGAATTCGCCGGGGAGTTCAAGTCAAAGCCGTTCGACTGCTTCGCCATTGCGCTTGCGGGGGCAGGTCAGTGAGTTGATGATGCTTTGCAATGCCGCCGGTCTTTCCCTTGATGATAGTCGGCTACCCGGTGTTGTTACTAAAGTGCGACTAGGCTCTCCTGCTGCCGTTAATGCCATAGTCGAAGGAGACAAAATATTACGAGCCAGTTTGCAAGATAAAATGCTGACCCTTGATATTGAGCGCAGAGGAATGCGTTATCAAACTAAGTTTGAGATCCGCCTTGAGGTGGCTCGGGCGCAAATGAATGAAGAGGTTGCTAGTCGCAGCCAGGACGAAAAAATTTGGCCAGCACCTAAAGATGAGAAGGTCGAGCCGAAAGTAGTACTCAAGCCCGAAACTCCCAGTGCTGACAAATTTTTCAAAGTAATGGCACCATATCAGGTAGTTTTGTTGATTGATCACTCTGGCTCTATGAACGGTGGTCTAGGCATTGGGCCCTATGACCTCTCTCGTTGGGCCTGGTGCCGCAATCAAATTTCTGATTTTTCCCGCTTCTGTGGTGATAAGTTACGCGGTGGCATTACTTTGATTCCATTCAATGACAACTTTGAAGTGCACGAACATGCTTCTGAGAAAGATGTTGAAAATGTCTTCAGCACTATCGTCCCCAGTGGTGAAACTGACATCTGTACTCCGCTAGCTGCCGCTATTGAGGCACATCTAGCTGAGCCAGATCATGAGAATAAGCCGGTATTGATAGTGGTATTGACCGATGGTCTACCGAATCAGGGTGGTTCCTTGAGCAAGCTTATCGCTCAAGCTACAAGCGCCTTGCGCAAGCACAACGAAATGAGCATTACATTTCTCACGGTCGGTCAGGCCCCAGAAGGAGATGAATTGATTGAACATCTCGACAATGATTTGACCAATCGTGGTGCTAGCTATGACATTGTTAGTAGTATGCGTTTTGCCGACTTAGTGCAGACCGGTCTTAAGAATGCTTTGTTAGAGACTGTTTTACGTGCCAATCAGAGACACTAGTTATCGCACTAAGCCGTTTGGTACACCATTTGGAAAGCGACTGGCGATCTCGGCAGTGATTTTTTTGATGCGATTGTCGGGGTTGGGATGGGTGCTGAAAAATTCAAGTGTGCGCGACTTTGAAAGATGATCAAGAATTTCCATGACTTTGATCATAGAGCGGGGGTCGTAACCGGCCTGCTGTGAAAACCTTACACCGAGACGATCTGCTTCTAGTTCGTCATTGCGGCCAAATTTAAGTGACACTACCTGGCTGATGAGCATGGCCATCGCAGCAGTGTTGTTATTGCGATCATTGGGGTCATAGGCCGCAATCACGGCCGCTCCCGTTAGCCCTTGGGTGAGCTGTTGCTTGGCCAATTGTTGGGCGGAGTGTCTTGCCGCCACGTGGCCAACTTCATGGGCTAAAACGCAGGCCAATTCACCTTTGGTTTTGAGGTTCTTGTACAAACCCTCAGTGATAAAAATTTGGCCGCCGGGCAAGGCAAAGGCATTGACTGTGCTGTCGTCGGCGAGCAAGTGAAAATGATACTGATAGGGAGTCTTGCCAGCATCGGTTTTTGTCACTAGCTCTTGCCCAATTTGATCCACTGCTGTTTGCCCAGCCCGGTCTCTGGCCTGGCCGCCATATTGCTGTGCCATCTCCGGGGCCGCTTGCAGACCCAAGGCGATCTCTTGGTTTGGAGTCATGTCGAGATGTTGCTTCTGCTCAGTAATAGGGTTGTAAAAGCTACTGCCGAAATAAGAAATCAGCGAAAAGGCTGCAATAACGAGCGCTATCAAAATACGCGGACTGATTGAAGGGCCGCTTTGTTGCTGCTGAGCCATGAAGTAATTTACCTCTACTGTTTTCTGCAGGATATCACTGATTTTTTCGCCGCTGCCAAAATTAAGGCAATTCTGCTCTCAAACCAAGCCGTCTCGGCTTACACTTAGCCTTGCTATGTTTTCTGCTTGGCAGCTCTGCCTTTTCGAAAGCCGGCCTGTTGCCGTTCCTCCCTTAAAGGGTCTCAATTCAAGTGAATCTAAAACCCTATCTTTATCTCTTCAAAAGTAGCTTGGTGGGTGCCTTAGGCGGTCTGCTCTTTGGCTTTGATACGGCAGTTATTGCCGGGGCAACCCATGCTCTGTCGCTTCAATATCAACTCGGTGCTACCGCCCTTGGCTTCACCGTTTCTAGTGCGCTCTGGGGCACTGTAATTGCCTCAATGCTCTCAGGCATACCGGGTGAGAAGTTTGGTGCTCGTGAAACTCTGAGAGTCGCTGCTGTACTTTATGTGATATCAGCACTAGGCTGCGCTTTTGCCTGGGATTGGTATTCTCTAATTGCTTTTCGCTTTATCGGTGGTCTCGGCATTGGCTGCTCTTCTGTTCTTGGTCCAGTTTATATTGCTGAGTTGGCCCCTGCTAAGTGGCGCGGTAGACTGGTTGGTCTTTTTCAAGTCAATGTTGTCTTGGGCATATTGCTCGCTTATTTCTCCAATTATTTAATTGGTACCTTCTCTTTAGGGGATAGCGAATGGCGCTGGAAGCTTGGGGTTTCAGGTTTACCGGCCGTTCTTTTTCTAGTTATGCTCTTCACTATTCCCCGCAGCCCGCGCTGGTTGGCTCGGCGTGAGCGCACTGATGAAGCCCGGGAGGTCTTGAAGAAGACCGGAGTGGAAGATTATGAGCAGGAACTACAAGATATTGTATCGAGCATCAAAGCTGAGCATGCCTTGCCCAATGAGCCGCTTTTTCAGAAGAAATATCGGTTGCCAATATTCTTAGCCATCACCATTGGTGCCTTCAATCAACTGTCTGGTATTAATGCTATTTTGTACTATCTCAATGATATTTTTGAAAAGGCTGGATTTGGAAAAATGTCTGGTGATGTGCAAGCGGTGATCATTGGTTTTACCAATCTTGTCGCTGTGCTCATTGCTATGACTATGATTGATCGCTTGGGCCGACGCAAACTACTTTTGGTGGGCTCTGTTGGCTGTGCTCTCTGTCTGGCAGGTGTCGCGGCAGTATTCTTCGCTCAGCAAGGGCAGGGTTATCTTGTCTGGTTGCTAGTTGCCTACATCGCCTTTTTCTCTTTTTCGCAAGGTGCAGTTATTTGGGTCTACTTAAGTGAAATTTTTCCCACGCCTGTCCGGGCCAAGGGGCAGGCTCTGGGCAGTTCTTCTCACTGGATTATGAACGCTGTGATATCAGGCCTTTTCCCTATATTGGCCAAGTCATCCGGTGGCTATCCCTTTGCCTTTTTTGCTTTGATGATGGTGGTGCAATTCTTCCTCGTCTTCTTTATTTTTCCCGAGACTAAGGGGGTAACCCTGGAAGATATGGAGAAGCGTATTGCTTAGGCTGTCGCAGAAGTATCCTTCGAAACGGGCTTTTATTACTGGGGCGGCAGGCGGGCTGGGCTTAGCTTTTGCTTTAGAGTTAGCTGGCGACGGTTGGAAAATTGCCATGGCCGATTTGACCTGGGAGAAGCTGCAAGAGGCTTCTGCTAAAGTAGCGGCTGCTGGAGCTACAGTTGAGATTTATTGTTTTGATGTCAGCGATTATGACCAGTTTAAATTAGCCGTTGAGAGCTTCGAGCAGAAGTTTGGCGGTGTTGATTTTGCTATTAATTGTGCTGGGCTTGGCTGTGGTGGTCGAATCGAGGAAGTTGCAATTGAAACTTTTCGGCAGATTATTGATGTCAATTTGATGGGCACCGTCAATGGCTGCCATCTTTTTGCTCCTCTTATGAAACAGCAAAAATCTGGTCATATTCTCAATATTGCTAGTGCTGCTGCTTTTATTTCGCCACCAATGATGTCGGCTTACAATGTTTCTAAAGCTGGGGTTGTCTCTCTGAGCGAAACTCTGCGCGGCGAGTTGGCTGATAGTAATGTCTTAATTACTGTGCTTATGCCGACTTATATTCGCACGGAAATGGGCAAAGCAACCCTTGGACCAGAACTCTATAAGCGCTGCTCGCAAATTCTTATGGAAGAGAAGGCCGCTCTTGAAGCGCTCGAGGTCGCTCAGGTTGCCTTAAAAGCAGTTGCTGCAGAGGAACTATATGTGGTGCTACCAGAGCGGGCGCGTTTTCTCTGGCGTTTTAAGCGACTGCTGCCAAATAGATTTTGGCCAGCTGTGAAAATTGAGGCAGAAAGACGCATTGCCGAGATCGATAAGGGCCTCAAGGGTTAGTCTATTGTGGCTGGCTGAGTGATTCTTTTCTTGCTTTGACAAAGTGTCTGTCTACTATGGGTAACATCCAGAGCATACTGTTTGCTGCTTTGATTTGCCTTAGGGTGGCCATTGGATCAAGTAAATGAGTTGTGGGCAGAGGCTGCATTGCTGCCTTGAGAACTTCGCCTAGGGGGTGCTGCAAGCGTCGCTGCAATATTATTAGTTTAGCCAGGAGTTGCGAGGCTGGTGTCAGAAGTGGTCCGAAGCCATAACGCGCTTGGCCCCAGCCGTAGATAAAGAGCTGCTTGTGGTGTGGCGCTACCAGCCCCCAGAAGGCTTTGACTACTGGGCCTTCTATGGGTACGATCTCAGCCGCTAGAAATGGCATCGAGACATTGAAGCCAGTGGCACAAACTATCAAATCAAACGACTCTTTTGTACCATCTATAAATTCGACAATGTCGCCATCAAAACGTCTTATATCACCATGGGGAGTAATTTTGCCGTGCTTGAGGTAGTGCAAAAGCTCACTGTTGAGTGTGGGGTGATGCTCAAATATCTTGTGATCTGGCTTCATCAGTCCATATTTACGGTAGTCACCTACCACTATTTTTAGCAGCATTTCCAGGTAAAGACGCTGTATACACACTGGTAAATTAGTAGTTAGCAGTTCTGCTGTTGGTTTGCCGTAGATGGTTTTAGGTAAAAACCAATAGCCCCGTCTCAAGCTTAGATGGGCGCTGTAACCTACTCGGGCTGCTTCAGCTGCGATATCGCAAGCAGAATTACCGCCGCCAATGATCAGTACTTTTTTGCCTCGCAATTGCTCTGGATCTTTATAATCTTTTGAGTGCATCATAGCGCCACTAAAGCTGCCTTCGTATGTGGGCCAGCGGCGCTCCCAGTGGTGGCCGTTGCATACCACAACGCCTTCGTAAATGCGGCTTGTGCCGTCCGCCAGGGTCAGTCTAAAGCCTTCGCCTTCCGGTATGACTTGTTCTACCTTGCAATTGAATTGGATATTTTCTAATAGCTGAAAGTGCTTGGCGTAACTTTCTAAGTAAGACAGCATTTGCTCGGCGCTGGGAAAGTCTGGATAACTTTCAGGCATAGGAAAGTCAGGAAATTCGGTGGTTTTGCGCGAAGAAATAATATGAGCGCTTTTATAGACTCCGTGGCGCCAGTTTCCACCTAGTTGCTCTTCGCTCTCAAGTTGATCGTAGGCAATGTTGTGGCTCTTTAGCGCGCGGGCGGCACTGATGCCTACCGGGCCAGCGCCGATAATAGCGATCTTGTTTTTGCTGGCGGTGGTAGTTAGGTTTGCCAAGCGCGTCTTACTTACTTACTTACTTACTTATTGATGTAGATTTTGTCATTCTAACGCCTCGGAGAGCTCGCACCTAGTTTTCCACACAATACGGTCACAATCGCGTGCTAAACCTGAATTAGATGGCCCGGTAAAGTTTAGGCTTAAGAAATATGGTTGCTGCCGCCGACAATAATAAATTGATAGATGTGCTACTGGGTGGGCGGAGGGTCTGGCTCGAGGTATTTGCCAGAGTGAGGGTTTCACCCGAGCAATTAGGTATATTTGCTGCATTTCTGTCTGTGATGGTCACTACAATTTTAGGCACAGTGCTGTTGCCCTATCTTAAGCACCGCAATATCTGCATGCTCTATCTGCTCGCTGTAGTCTATGTTTCTAGTAAGTTCGATTGGTTCCCATCTTTGCTGACTGCTTTGTTGAGTTTGTTTGCCTATAACTATTTTGTGGATCCTCCGCGCTTCAGTCTCTACACCTTAGATCCGCAGAATCTCATAACCTTCAGCATAGTCATGCTAGTCTCGATCGTAATGAGTCGGCGTACTCTTGTTATTCGCCGACTGGCTGGTAACCTAGAAGAGCAGGTGCTGGCTCGCACAGCAGAGCTTGAGGCCGTCAATGCGCAGCTTAGTTTAGAGATTGCATCTCGCCGCAATAATGAACTAGTGCAGCAAGAAATGCTCAAGGAGTTAGCAAGTCGCAATGCTACCCTTGAGCATTTTGCTAAGCTTACCGTGCACGATTTGCGTGAGCCATTGCGCACAGTAGTGGGTTACGGCCGATTACTTCGCAGCCGTCATGGTGAGACTCTTTCGGCCGAAGTGCTTGAGTTTCTGCGCCATTTTGATGGTGGTGTGGAACGTATGGAACGACTGATCGATGGCATTGGCGAATTGGCACGGCTCAATACATCGAGCGTACCTAATCTCGTGCCGGCAATTGACTTTGTCAGTGAAGCATTGATGAATCTAGCCGAACCAATCCGGCGGCAGCAGGCTGTGATCGTGGTTGCTAGTGCCCTGTATGACCAGGAAGTACTCTGCGATTGCAAGCAGATGGTGCATGTCTGCCAAAATCTTATTAGCAATGCTCTGAAGTTTTGTCGCAGCAAGCCCCGTATCATCATTGATTGCCGCCAAGAAGATGGGCGTATCGTTTTTTCGTTTGCTGATAATGGTATCGGTATAGAACCGCAATATAAAAGTCGACTCTTTCAGCTGTTTCAGCGCTTGCACAGTCGAAAAGAGTTTCCGGGAATAGGTTTAGGTCTAGTTCTCTGCAAGAAAATTGTCGAGAATCATGGAGGAGAAATATGGGTTGAAGCCACCGATAGTGGTGGTAGTTGCTTCTACTTTACCTTACCAGGTTAAAGGAGGTTGTTGTGGCAGAACCTATGCAGATATTGCTAGCAGAAGATAATGCTGAAGACGCCAATTTGCTTGAGGAAGTCTTGCTCGATACTAAGATTGCCCATGTGCTCAACGTTGTTGAAGATGGCGTTGATGCCTTAGCTTATTTGCGTCAGCTTGGTCGCTTTGCTCAAGCGCCTCGGCCAGATTTGTTTTTTCTCGATTTGAATATGCCGATGATGAATGGCTTTGAAGTTTTAGAAGAGCTGAGAGAAGGCGGGCCAAGAGGTCTTCCGATTGTTGTTCTGACAGTTTCTGACGACCAAGAAGAAATTGTCAAAGCCATGGAGCTGGCCATGAATTATTACATTCGCAAGCCTGTGGAGTTGCCGCCGTTGACCGAGCTGCTAGTGCTGGTCAACGAAATGTGGCGAACGCCGAGAATTTAAGGAGGGATTATGAGTAATTTTATTGACAATAATCAGAGTTTTAAGAGTAATCAAGTTCATTACATTTTTGCTGGCAATCCCAATACTCCTAATTTTGTTTTAGAGAAGTTATCGAGCCATGAAGATGAACGGGTGAGGCTGAGAGTGGCCGAGAATTGCAACACCAACCCTCTGGTTTTAATTGATATGGTCAGTGATGTTAGTGCTGAAGTGCGCTTGGCTGTTGCTAACAACTGCAATCTACCACTGCTGTGGCGGCGATTTATGGCTTACGATCAGAGCCCCGATGTGCGCTTGGGTATCGCCGAGAATGTTATGGCGCCGCCAGTGGTGCTGCTCCATTTAGCCAAAGATGAAAATCCATTTGTGGCTGCCCGTGCTCAGCGCTCAATAGAATTGAGAGCTCAAGCCGGCCTATTTCTTAGTTAATTTTGGGCTGGTGGATTGAGCGGCAGTGGGCTTGGTGCTTGGCTGGGATCGCTTGATTGGCGCACCATTACCGTTGGATAGGCAGGCACCGGTACCGGTAGATTAGCTGGATGCTCAATCACCACTCCCGACTGGACGGTTGGCTTGGTGGACATGGCGGCAACTTGTTTTTGTGCTAGGTAGGCTAGGCCGACAATAATTGTAATTGTAAGCAAAGCCATTAGCGCCCCGGAGAAGTCGAAACTGTCGACGTGGCTGGAGGGGCGAATTTCTTCTTGAACCAGAACCTTTTCAATTTCGCGCTGTCTCACGTCTAGCTCGTAGGCGTGTTGATCTCTTACGGCTTGGGCGTTGAGAGCTTGTTCTTCTAGTGATACTTCGGCAACCGCTTCTTGATCTGGCACCATCAGGTTTTGGTCGTAGAGCATTTCGTCGAGGGCGACGCTGACATCTTGTGGATATAGGGCCTGAGCTTGTTCATCATTCGGCAATGTCATTTTTGATCACCAGTTTTCGCTATCTATTGACAGTGACTGGTCAGGAGGTGCTTAGTTCCATTTGATCGAGCATTTTACGTGGCACTGCTCTTTTGCAAGCGTTTGCGCCGTTTTTATTATGGCTGTGCAGATGTGGTGGTTCTGAGTCAGTCACCAGGTTGATAGCGTCATGTAAGTCTTGTAGCTTTGCTTCGATACGTTCTTCCCGCGCTTTGTTGCCGTTGCGCTGCGCCTTGTGCCGAGCTAGTAGCAGCCCCACTATCATGCGATTGATGGCTCTAATATGAGGGTCCGCCAGTCCATATGAAAGCGCCAGAATAATATGGGCCGAGCTGCTGGCGGCATGATTGATCTTTTTTAGTCGCTCGATTGTGGCTGCTGGGCGTCCTTTTAGCCAGCGCTCCAGACTGGTCATGATCGGCTCCTCAAGCTGCTTAATTCTTGCATTTCTGCGCTTGTGATGGCCTGATATCCACTGAATTGATAGTTCAGTCTGCCTCCGCCGGCAGTGAAGCAGACGCACTCAAAATAATAGACAGAGGCAATGTTTTTGCCTGTAGTTGGTAATAGGAAATAGGGCGGCGGCATTAGGAGACAGTCAATAGAGTATCCATCGTGGGGACCGCCCAGCAGTTCTATCGCTAAATGTTTCAATTTTCACCCTCGCTGCTTACGCTATTGCCACGGCTGCTTCTTGTCTCACTTTTTGAGCCCAGCTTTCAATGCGGGCTTGAGTCAGTTCTGTTTCGTTCATCTCGTCGATCACCAGGCCTACAAACGCTCCATCTACAACTGACTCAGAATGGGCAAATTCAAAGCCTTCAACTGATATTTTGTCGGCAATGACTCGGGCCCCACGCTCTTTGACTTTGTCGTAGAGAAGCTTCATGGCGCTAACAAAGTTGTAGGTGTAGCTGACTTGATCGCCGACGCCGAATAGGGCGACTGTTTTTCCATTAAAATCAATTTGATCTAGTTGGGGCATAAAGTCGGCCCAGTCGTCGGTTAGTTCGCCGTCACCCCAGGTCGAGCCACCCAGTATGAGTAGGTCGCAGGCTCTCAAATCGTCAGCTTTGGCCCGGTCGATACATCTAGCCTCGTCAATGAGATCTGCTAAGGCGGCTTGTATCGCTTCTGCCACGGCGGCTGTATTACCAGTCATTGTTCCGTAGAATAATTTCCCCATGATTTTTCTCCTTTGTTGCACGCAGACGCACCGCCGGTGGCGGCAGTATCAAGGCATGTGAATAGCACCGCCTGAGCGGAACTTGTTTTTTAAATTTGGTTTTCTCTGTGCGCCTGAGGCTAAATGGCATTCGGGCGACAGGGAAAGTGTTATTGAGAATAACTCTCAACAGTAAGGTCAGCATATCTCAGCTTTGTTCTTATTGCAAGTGATTGTCAAATGTTCTTTCGGGTGTCACGTTTTGGCTGTGGGTGGCAAGATCTTTATTGCGAATAAGTGTCAAAATTGCCTTTGGCTGCTTTGCCGCTCGTGGCTTGCTCGGATCATAGAGTTGGCGTACTTGGCGTACTATGAGTGCTGTTGATTTAGGAGCCATCTGGTGTTAGAGGAAGAAAAGTTCTATTTCGTTCGCCATGGACAAACCCATGCCAACTTAAGCAATCTTGCTGCGGGCTCTGGTTGGGATGTTGAGCTCAATGAGACCGGTGTGGCCCAGGCTCGTCAGTTAGCCGAGAGTGAGGCCTTGAGGGCCTGTATCGGGGTCAAGACCATTTGTGTTAGCCCCATGCTTAGAGCGCTGCAAACTGCTCAATCACTCAATCAGGTCTTGCAGGCCGAAACAGTCACCGTTGATGATCTTAGGGAATGGCACCTGGGTGATTGGGAACGACGCTCCTGGAGTGACCTTCCTGACTTGTTCTTGCCTGGTTCTGATCCACCGGGCGGCGAAGCTCAGATTGAATTTGGTACCAGGGTCAGTCATGGTTTGCAGAAAGCTTTAGCGCATCCTGGGCCGGTCTTGATTGTTGCCCATGGTGGAGTGTGGTATGCCATCGCAAGAATTCTCCAGCTTGAGCACGGCCATATTGGCAATTGCCAATTAAAAGAAGTGCGCAGACCCCATAAGGCAGCGCCTTGGGTCGTAGTTTAGCTCAAGGATTTATAGAACTGGAAATTCATGCTCTTTCATATAAGGAAAGATTTTGCGTCGGTGCTTATAAATGAACACCGCTGCTAGAGGAGTGCCGAAGACGATGCCCACTGTCAGGGCGATGATGGCAAATAGTGCCATGGTGATCATGCCTTTCATTTCGCTTAGGGCGCCGGTCATTTCTTCTAGTGGTCCATGAACATTGGTGAGCGGTTGCAGAACCGATTGTAGAGGCCCACTGAGGCCCTCGACATCGGCTTCCATCAGGCCTAGATCCTTGCGAATGCCAGTCATCTGAGTGTCAAGATTGACTATATGTTCTTCCATACAGACCAAGTGTTTATCGAGTGTGCCTAATCTGCTGCCGACCTTATGCAATTTTTTTGAAAGGCTATTCATAGCCGGCTCAAGGCCACCAATCGGACCCTCCAGTTTCATTACTTGCTGTTGCAGTTGCACTGTGCCTTTACCCAGGCGAATCACCGGCGCCATCAGTCTTTTGATTGGATGGAACCCCTTTATCTCGGGGTCTTCGGCTGGGGGCTGCAGATCTTTGCCTTCTATGTGGATTCCTGGAACTTTGTTTATTGCTTGCGCTGCTTCGCTATTTTCTTGCTTTTGCTTACTGCTAATTGGTTTGAGGGGAATGGCGTGGGAGTTTAGTTCGCTGCTGTTTTTGCCCAGGTCTTTAGTGACTTTGTTGTTCGCGGCCTGAGCCATTGCTGGGGGCGTTGCTGTTAAAGCCTCAGCAATTAGCGCCAGGACAAGTAGGCTTTGAGCGACCTTTTGGCCTTTTTTCAAGTTAAACATTGGTCGGGAATTAAGCATTATCGTGATTTTGACTCCGAGTGCTCAGCATCTGACTAGTGGCCCGGTGAAATAGTTCCTTTTCAGACTTCAGTCTTCAGACTTCGTACTTCCACGGATGACATCGGCCCCTTGGCAAGCTAGTATTCAATTTCACCCCCCCTGAAAGCGTTCACTGCACCCCCTCCGCTCAAGGTAAACGTTAATGCCCATCGAGAAATTTGATCATAAGTCTGCCCCCGAGCAACATAGTCAACCGACAAATTGGTTTGAAGCTGCTTATGACGGAGCGGCATCCAAAGTTAAGTCTGGCGCCGACAAGACTGTGACAATGGTGAAAGACCATCCGGTTGAAGCCGCGATTGTGGCTGGAGTGGCAGTGGTTGGAGCATATGCTCTAATCAAAGGCAAAGCTGATTTTAGAATCATTTCGTCTGATGCCAAAACTGTTGCCAAAGCTGGTGCGGCCGACCTTAACGGCGCTAAGGCTGCTTTTGAAAGTCCTGCTCTGCAGCGTAAGACTATTGATGGTGCTGTTATTCCTGATGTGGCTCGACCACTTTTGGAAAAAGGCTCTTCGTTGACCACGCCAGAAGCCCTGGCTGCCACCACTAAAAAGTATGAAGCGGGCTTGACTGATTTATTTAAATTGCCTCGCGAAGCTGTTGGTGAGGCCGGTCAAGGCCTTGACCAATTAGCCGCTAAGACACTGCAATCCCGTGCGGCGACAACCGGTGAAAGATTTACCGAAGCTGCCACGAAAGCTGAAGCAGAAAGACTGGCAGCGCTGAATCCTGCTCTGAAAGGAGTCAGTGACCTGGGCGGTGCCAAAGTGACAGTGCTGGATCAAGATCATCTAGTTAAGCTGGCTGGCTCTGATTTACAGTTTAAGTTTACGCCCCAGTTAGGACAATTCCTTAAGGCTGGTGGGAAGATCACTGAAGAGCATATTGGCGAGGCATTTGCCGTACAGAAGGGCGGCAGCAAGAAGCTTCTTGGTGAGATTCTGGTTGATTTGAAGCATGCCACCACTGCTGATGTTGAGCAAGCATTTGCCGATCAAAATACTGTTAAAGCCGCACTGAAAGCAGCTAGAGAAGCCTTCTTGGCGAAGTTCTGAAACAAGTTATAACTGTTTTGAATTGACGCTAATTTAAGAAGAAATCGATGTCTAGTTTTTTGCTATTGGCTAGCATCTTTTCTTGCTGGGCCTTTAGCCGCTCAAGTTTGGTAGCCTTGGTCCATTCAACAAACTGGTTGCCGAGCCAATCAAAGGCATTTTCAGTTTGTAGCCAGCTACCAAACCAGAGATCGATATATTTGCTAGCCTGATGTTGTGCTGGAGGAAGAAGAGCTTTGGCTGCAGTTGCTCTCGTTTTTGTTTTGCTGGCAGTTTTGCTGGAAACCTCATTGACCCGTGACACCATTAGAGGCAGAACAAAGTTGTTAGCAGCAAAAGCTTGGTGAAGAAAGGCGTTAGCTCTTTCTAGTTCTTCTGCTTTTGCATTAGCACCTGCGGCACCAAAGCTAGCTAAAGCGCTGGCGTATAGCCACACAGTTTTGTCTAGGCCAGCTTTTGTCTTGTCATCTTTTTGTTCTTCTTGGTCTTTAAGTTCTTCAAGTAGCACTAGTGCTTCAGCAAAGTGGGCATTCTCGATTAGTGCCAAAACGAGCCGCTCTGGACTGGTGTCGTTTTTTTTCTTGCCTTTCTGGCCTGCTTTGCTCAAGGGGTACTCTCTTTCTATTTATAGGCGCCGAACAACATGCGAGTATAAATCAAGACCAGGTCTCTAAGGGAACGTAAAGTATCAATGAAGATACGCACTGTCGATCCGTCACGGTCTTGCCAATCGACATATACTTTTTCAATTTTGCAGTGATGTTCTTTGGCAATCACAAGTATTTCCAGATCAAAGAGAAAACGTTTGGTTCTTGCCAGGGGAAAAAGCTGATGGGCACTTTCTTTCTTGAATACTTTGAAACCGGCCTGGGTGTCTCGGATGCCGGGTACGACAAAGTTGCCCACCAGAAATCGTGAGAGCATTGCCAGTATGCGGCGGCCCAATCCAGGATATTGAGTTTTCTTGCGGCGCTGGGCGATAACTAAGTCGGCCCCTTCGGCAATTTTTTCAAGAAACTGGTCTAGTAATTGCGGTTCATATGACAAGTCTGAATCTGTAAAGACTATGACATTGCCTTGTGCTTCCATCACTCCCACTTTAACCGCATTGCCTTTTCCCTGGTTTTCACTAATTTCAATCAGGCGCAGGGTGCAGGTGTCGCTTTTGAAAGTCTCAAAGGCAACTTTGGCGGTGTTGTCGCTGCAACCGTCAGTGACCACCACCACTTCAGAACCAGGGTGATGGGCGTCTAGATAGCTGGCCCAGCTCTCCATTGTCATGCCAATTCGCTTCTCTTCCTGGTAAGCGGGAAAAACAATGGATATGGTCGGCCTAATTATGGGTAAACTTGAACTTCGCTCTGGCATATTAATTGGGCATTCTAAAGATTAAAAGGTAGTCGTCGGTGCAGCTCGTTCCACTTTTGCTAAAAATTCTGGCTGTTTTTCTTCTGTTTATGCCGCTCCTTATTGCTGTTTCGCAACCAGTGATTATGCAAGGTTCTGATTTTGTCATGACTTTCTATCCTGTGGGCAAAATGGTGGTCCAGGGTCTGGCTCAAAATATTTATCCGCCACCCAGCGCCAGCTCTTTTGTTGATGCCCCGTTCAACATATATGTGCACCAGCTGCTTACTTTTTTACCGAAACAGTATGTGGCTGTTTACATGTACAGCCCCTTAATGGCTCTATTCTTTGTGCCCTTTTCTTTCCTCTCAGCACAGCATGCTCTGATTGCCTGGCAAGTTTTCTCAATCTTTGTGCTGGCCCTGGTGGCTTGGTTCTCTAGTCGTGGAGATCGCTTTCAGGCCCTCGAGTATTTTTCAATGCTCGCCCTGTTTTGTCCGATTTTTCATACCTTACTAATTGGTCACCTTGGTATTGTGGTCGGACTTTTGCCTCTGGCACTTGGCTATGCTTTGCTCAGTCGCGGCAAAGAAGTGGCTGGTGGGCTGGCCTGGGGCGCGCTTGTGCTGAAGCCGCAGTTCTTACCGACAGTTCTGCTTGTTTGTGGGGCATTGTTTTTCAGCAAGCGACCTAAGGCCACCATTGGCTTTGTCCTTGGCTTATTGGTCTTTGGTTTGGCCACAGTATTTGCCCTCGGCCCCAATCTGTTTGTGGAATGGCTCAATAGTTTTAAAATGTCCGATACCATCTTTGCCAAGGCTGGCTATCAATTTCCTGCCTATATGGTGGTGTCACTACCGGCGGTGATAGTGCAGACTTTTCCTGGTCATGGGGCAACAAAGTTGGTGGCCTATGGCTTGGCGGCCTTGATTGGCTTATTTGCTCTCTGGCGCGCTACGGCGATACTTAATGGCGCCAAGCCTATTGTGGCGACGCAGTCTAATAGTGACGCACCCACTGTGGCAGAGGTGAGAGCCCAGCGAGCGGCTCTAGCGCTAGTAATGCTAGAGGGCTTATTTGTTTTGCCTCTGGTTTTGCCGCATTTTCTCTTCTACGATTTTTGTGGTCTTGGACTGCTCGCTATCATAGCTTTCCAGGGGCATCTCTGGGGCGTAGAAGCCAGTCGGGTGAAGTTTTTGCGCCTGGCTACCTGGTGGTGTTGCAACTTGTACTATGTCTCTTTTATGTTCTTGCCAGTAGCTCCCCTAAAGCAGTGGTATGCCTTGCTTTTGGTAGCAATCTTTGCGTTTTTCTTCTTCAAGATTCCTGGTGTGGCATCTGCAAGAGAGAGCAAAGAATCACCATAAGAGTTATCTGATGATCAGCGCCAGTAGGGTCAACGAAATAGTTTCTGTTAGCTCTACTACAGCCCCATAGGTATCGCCAGTCTGGCCACCAAGGCGGCTGTTGAGATAAGCTGCACTGCTCAGGCCCACACCACAGGCGATGGCGAAGTAGAGCGCCAGCGGCAGCAATAAGGTGCCGTGTGATAGTACGATTACGCCTGTTAATAAGCATAAAGGCAGAAGTGTTGCCGTGAAAACATCTTGGGGAAATCGCATGGTGTCGTGCCAAATTTTGCCTTTGCCTTCGGCTCGAGCATAAGGAAAGGCGCCTATAGCAAAGGCTTCAGCCAGGCGGGCAAAGCTGGGGGCAAAGAGAAGAAAAAGCGGAAGGGCGCGGGCTGGTAGGGCCGTCAATGCTGCAATTTTTAAGGCAAAAGTAGCCACCCCTACCATTACAGCAAAGTTGCCGACACGACTGTCTTGCATGATTTCTAGCATGCGCTCTTTGCTGCGGTGCGAAAAAATACCATCGGCGCTGTCCATCAAACCATCAAAATGCAGGCCGCCAGTAAGGGTTAGCCATAAAATTGTGATCATTGTAGCCAATAAGAAATTGGCAGTGTGGAGAGTCTCTAAGGTCAAACAGGTGGCAGCTAATATTGTTCCGATCAGCAAACCCACGGCCGGTAAATAGACGGCCAAGCCGTTCAAGCTTTCTTCGGTGACAGAACTTGCTGGCAATAATCTTGCCATAGGAATGATGGTGACATAAGAAGTGGCATGAATAAACTTGGTGAGAATATTCATTAGATTTCTGGTGCGTCTGGCAATTCAGGTAATTCTGCTGTGTACTCAGGGCGATTAGGGAAGGCTTCTGGATTATTTAGAACGAGTAGATGCCGCTTTTCTAAATAGTAGTCAACCGCTTCTTGGGTTTCGCGCAGCAGAGTTGGGTCTGATTCAAGGTCGCAGGCTCTGGCGTATATTTGCTCGGTAATTGAAGCGATGTCTTTATTGGAAGGCTCTTGGTGTTTGCTTTCCCATGGCATAACTACGTCATAGGCTAAACAGCCAATTATATCTGGCACTATTGGTAGTGGCGCTACCGGGCTGAGGCCGTAAGCAAATAGAGAACGCTTCATGGAGTTTTCGATGAAGGCGGCATGGGGACCAAGAATGTCTGTTGTCCAGCACATCAAAAGAATTACTTGGTCTGGTCTGTCCGGACCGCGATAGGCGTCATAGTCAACTTCCATTAGCTGACTAAGGGCATTGCTTATCGGCCTGGAGCGCAGCGAATAGTATTCTACTCCTTCGGTTTCAAGAGCTAGACCGGTGAGCAGCCCACGCAAAATCACAAGCATTGAGGCTACTTGGCTGACGTCATCTTTTAATTCAGCCGCTTCAGTCTTGCCTGATGCTGGGGCGAAACTCTTCAAACTTTTCAGACCAGGTCTCAGTAAAATGCTGCCATACAGGGCGTACAGCCAATCGCGACTATTTAGTTGTTTCTTGCTGCCGAGACTTTCTAGGCGAGCGAGTACAATTTTGCGGTGGGCTAGTTCTAATTTCTCTTCCTCACTTTGGGCTAGTGGAGTTAGCTCAGTAATTAGTCGGCGTGCACCTTCTAGGTTGCGCTCTAAGGTTTCGCAAACGCACAAATTGAGCATGGCATCAAAGTCTTCTTTGGCGTTTACGGCTAAAGCAAAATACTTGCGCGCTTCTTTAAAGCGCTTCAGAGACATCAAAGAGAAGCCTAGCTCGTAGTTTACTAGCGGGTCATCGGGCAGCTCTCGCTGCAATTCTTTGAGCAACATGGCGGCCAGCTCATGTTGGCAAATTTCAACCAGGGCATAGCCAGCTTCAAATATTTCTTGGTGATGTTTATAAGGAGAAAGTGAGCCGCTCAGTTTCGCGGCAAAATTGTCAAGCTTGGCTGCCACTTCTTCTCGGCCCAGTGCTTTGACTAAGTCGCTAAAGAGCATTACTGCGCCTTGCTCGTATGGATTTTGCAGCCAGTAATTAGCAATAACTGTGCGGCATTGCTCAAGCTGCCCTTTATCTAGTAGACGGCGTGCTTGAGCCAGCTCCGAATTATCTTCCGGGGCGCTGGGAGGAGCAAAGCTTGTGTCGTCGCTTATTGCCCTACCTCCATTTGCGAAAGAGCCATAGAGAAAATGGTGAATCAAAGTTGGTTGGCAAGCTCTTCTGCGTGATATGAACTGCGTACCAATGGCCCAGAATGCACCATTTTAAAGCCAATACTCCAGGCGTACTGACCAAGTTCGTCAAATTCTGCCGGTTCAACATAGCGCTTGACAGGAAGCTGGTCGCGGGTTGGTCTTAAATACTGACCAAGGGTAAGAAAATCGCAATCGACAGCACGCAGATCGCGCAGCACTTCCTTGACTTCTTCAAAGGTCTCGCCGCAGCCAAGCATCAAGCCCGATTTGGTTGGAATATTGGGGGCAATTTCTTTTGCCATTTTTAGAATATTGAGCGAGCGGTCATATTTGGAGCCCGGTCTAACTTGCTTGTAGAGCCGCGGTACAGTCTCAACGTTGTGGTTGTAAACCACTGGTTCTGCGGCCAGTACGATCTCAAGACATTCTTGACGGCCCTGGAAATCAGGAGTGAGTACTTCCACTGCAACGCCAGGGATGGCATCCTTAATGGCCGTGATCGTGCGGGCAAAGTGATTGGCACCCTGGTCTGGTAAATCATCACGGTTGACCGAGGTCAAGACCACATGTCTTAGACCCATTTGCTTAGAGGCTTCGGCAATGCGGGCTGGCTCATCTTCATCTAATGGTGAGGGTGTGCCTTTGTTGACTGCGCAGAAGCGGCAGGTGCGGGTGCAGAGAGCGCCCATCAACATAAATGTAGCTGTGCCTTTGGCCCAGCACTCACCTTTGTTAGGGCAGCGGCCACTTTCGCAAATCGTGTTGAGCTTTTGTTCTTTTAAGATTGTTCTGGTTTCGCGATTTTCTTCAGTGTTGAGTACTGAGCGCTTCACCCATTCTGGCAGTCGCAGTGGCTTTTCTTCGTAGCCCTCGCCTTCCTCTCTTCGCCCTCTTGAGCTAAGAATAGCCAGCCGTCTGGCCTCTTTCGAGTCGGCCGGTTTTACTTCAGATACGGGTTCAGACATAGTAATCGCCTTCAGTGTAATCGCCTTCAATATGCTTGACTAATAAGTGATTCTAGTTGATTGGCATGTAGAATGAATCATCTGTTTCTAATGATCTATAAGGTCAGCGAGGAGAATAATCTATGAGTAGTCAGGGTGGCCGTAAGACAATAATTGCTGGCAACTGGAAGATGAATAAGACCCCAGCTGAGGCTACTAGTCTGGCTAAAGCAATTGTCGAGGGGGTGGCGTCTCAATTTAAAGGTGAGGCTCTTCCTGAAATAGTCTTATGTCCAACCTTCGTTTGTCTGTCAGAGGTCTTAAACCAAGTTAAGGGTAGTCCTTGCAAGGTGGGCGCTCAGAACATGGATTACCGCGATAGCGGTGCATTTACCGGTGAGATAGCGCCACCGATGTTGACAGCCATGGCTGTGCAATATGTATTGATTGGTCATTCCGAAAGAAGACAATTTTTTGGCGAAACCAATGAGTCAGTTAACTTGAAAGTAAAAGCGGCTCTAGCGCATGGTTTAGTTCCAGTTATGTGTGTGGGCGAATTGCTTGAGCAAAGAGAACAAGGGCTTACTGACTCAGTTGTAAAAGAACAAGTAGTAAAAGGTTTGGCCGGAATCGCAGCCACTGATGCCGCCAAGGTGGTGGTGGCCTATGAGCCGGTTTGGGCAATTGGCACAGGCAAGACTTGTGAGACTCCAGAAGCTAACCGAGTTTGTGGTCTGATTCGGGCTGAAATCGATAGTTTATATAGTGGAACTAATATTGGTGCTGGTGTTTCTATTCTTTATGGCGGCTCTGTTAAGGCCTCTACTATTGATGAGCAAATGGAACAGGAGCACATCGATGGCGCCCTTGTTGGCGGTGCCAGCCTAAAAGCCGAAGATTTCTTGCCTCTCATTAAAGGCGGCGCTAAGCGTTTGAAGAGTCAATTAGTTAAGACTTCTTAGAGTTAAGTACCAATCTGCTTCAGAGCGGGGTCATGGAAAC
Source organism: Cyanobacteriota bacterium erpe_2018_sw_21hr_WHONDRS-SW48-000092_B_bin.40 (assembly GCA_030917395.1). Taxonomy (GTDB): domain Bacteria; phylum Cyanobacteriota; class Vampirovibrionia; order Obscuribacterales; family Obscuribacteraceae. Next base: position 9,068 of record JAUPUU010000129.1, on the reverse strand, counting down.
CCGGCCGTATTATAATTGGCACGGCCATTTGGAGAGGTGTCAGAGTGGTCGATTGTGCAGTCCTGGAAAGACTGTCTGCGCTAAAACGCAGCGAGGGTTCGAATCCCTCCCTCTCCGATTTTTAATTGCTTAGCGGCAGAACGATAATTCGTAAGTTAGCGTCAGCCTAGAAGGGTGCTATGGAGCATTTTGTCGAAAAACTCAAAGAAATTGAGTACACCTTTCAAGAGCTAGAGTCAAAGCTCTCCGATCCAGACATTGTCAATGATCAGGAGAATTATCAGCGCTTAGCCAAATTGCGTCACCAACTCCACGGCACCGTGGAAGTGTTTCATCAGTGGCAAGACACTGAAAAAGAAATTGCTGAAGCACAAGAGATTTTGCGCGGCGAAACTGAAAAAGAAATGCGCGAGATGGTTGAAGCCGAAGTGGAGACGCTTAAGGCCAAGCACATTGAGCTGACCGAACAGCTGAAAGTTTTGCTCTTGCCCAAAGATCCTAATGACGACAAGAACATCATGCTTGAAATTCGCGCCGGCACCGGTGGCGATGAGGCTTCTATTTTTGCTGGCGATCTGTTGCGCATGTATTTAAGATACGCCGATAAAGTTGGCTTTAAGCCTGAGATTGCCAGCGCCAGCGAGGGCGAACTGGGCGGCTACAAAGAAGTAATAGTTGCTTTTAAAGGCGACGGCGCCTACAGCAAGTTCAAGTTTGAATCAGGAGTGCACCGGGTGCAGCGTGTTCCTGCTACCGAAGCCCAGGGTCGTGTGCATACATCCACAGCAACTGTAGCTGTTATGCCTGAAGTAGAAGAAGTCGAATTTGAATTAGATGAGCGTGATCTTGAAATCACAACAATGCGGTCAGGCGGCGCTGGCGGACAGAACGTCAACAAAGTAGAAACGGCTGTGCGCATCGTCCACAAGCCATCAGGTATTTTCGTGGCCTGCTCCGAAGAGCGCAGTCAGCTACAAAACAAAGAGCGGGGCAAGCAGATTTTGCGGGCCAAGCTCCACAAGATCAAGCTTGATGAGCAAAATAAAGAGATTTACGATCAGCGTAAATCGCAGGTTGGCACTGGCGAACGCTCAGAGAAAATTCGCACTTATAATTTTAAAGACAATCGTGTCACTGACCATCGCCTCAACCAAAACTTCTCATTGCAACCTGTTTTGGAAGGCGATTTAGACAAGCTCATCGAAGCGAGTATTCTTTCTTATCAGCAAGAATTGATGCGCGAGCAGCTGCGCGACGACGAACTTAACTAGGTTTGGATAATATTGGGCCTGACAATTGGCCTCCTAACTGTAGTTATGAAGCGGCCCGCGCTCATTTTGTCACGGCTCTAGTTGACTTGGGTATCGAGCCAGAAGAAGCTCGCCGAGAGGCTGAGCTTGCTCTACAGCACGTGACTAAACTGGCAGCCCATGAGCTTTTGCTTAATGCCAAGGCGGTCTTGTCGGTTGAACACGCTGGGGCCCTGGCTGAAATACTAGAGCAGAGGCGCCGACGGGTGCCTTTGCAGTATGTATTAGGTGAGACTTATTTCTGCGGGCTTAAGTTTGCTGTGGGACCAGGAGTTTTGATTCCTCGGGCCGATACTGAAACTCTGGTCGTGGCGGCTGGCGATTATATAAAGAGCAAAAAACCGGTCAGTTTGCTTGAAGTGGGGGCTGGTTCAGGGGCTATCGTAGTTAGTTTGCTCAAGCAATTTCCCCAATTGGTGGCAACTGCGTTTGAAATTTCTCCGCAGGCAGCGCATTTCTGTCGCATCAATGCTATTTGTCATGGCGTGGCTGAGCGTCTTACTTTAATTGAAGAAGACTACCTAGAGGGCCTGGCCAAGCTCGGCTCGAGTAAGCACTTTGATCTTTTTCTCTCCAATCCCCCCTATGTTCCCCTGGCCGTTGCCTCTACTCTCGCACCAGAAGTGATTGGCCATGAGCCACGCTTGGCCCTGGTTGGCGGAGGTCCTGATGGAATGGGCTTCTATCGCAGTTTCGCTAAGCATCTGCCTAGCCTGGAAGCCACCGCTCACGCGGCGCTAATAGTTGAGTTTGGTGATGGTCAATCAGATGCGGTCAAAGAGTTATTTGAATTGGCTGGTTGGGGCGAGCTTCAACTTTGGAGCGATCTAGGCGGACGGCCTAGAGTGCTGACTAGTTCTGGATGGCAGTGGTGACAAAACTCTTTAATTTTTGTAATATGCTAATAAGGGCTTAGTTTGAGAGATCTGCAAAAACTATGGGCGCAGAATTCAACGAGATTTAGATGAAAGATGGCGTACTAAAAGCAATATCGTCAGATGGCACATTGCGTGCCGTTATTGCTACTACGACTCATCTCTCTGAAGATGCTCGCTTAAGGCATAACCTCTCATTTACAGCCGCTGCTGCCTTGGGCCGCGCCCTCACTGCCGGTGTACTGCTTTCACAAATCTTGGCCAAAGATGGTCAGGTTGCTCTCAAGTTTCAGGGCAATGGCCCCCTGGGCAAAGTCATGGTCGACGCATCGCCTCGAGGCACTGTTCGCGGTTTTGTTGAGCACCCAGATATTGAACTTCCTCTAAACTCATTAGGCAATTTTGACGTGGGTTCGGCCATTGGCTCCACTGGTTATCTCCACGTGACAATTGATCCCGGATTTGGTCAGCCTCATACCTCCACTGTTGAGCTTGCTTCGGGCGAAGTCGGCGAAGACGTCAACCATTTCTTGGTCAATTCGGACCAGACTGGTTCGCTAGTAGTGGTTGGTACCCATCTCAGTAAAAACGGAGTGGAAGCGGCTGGCGGTCTGATAATTCAACTTTTGCCAGACCATACTGAAGAAACTATTTGCCGGATTGAGAACAATATCTCGACTTTTGGCACTTTCACCTTCTTGATGAAGAGAGGCATGACTCTCGAAGAAATTTTGCAGCGTATCCTCACCGGCTTTGAAATTACGCCATTGACCGATGTGAAGCCTTTGTCATTTGTCTGCAAGTGCTCACGCGAGCGTTTTGTTGAGGCCCTGAAGGTATTGCCCAGCAGCGAAATTATTTCTATGGCAGAAGAAGACGGGCAGGCGGAAGGCCGCTGTCAGTTCTGCAATGAGCTCTATCTTGTTGAGAAAGAAGGCCTATTAGATTTGGCTCGCGAGAGCTAGGCCGAGACTTTTATCGCTACGTATAGCAAGACAAAACTAGCTCCCCCGAGAGAAAGCTAGTTAAATCAAATGGATACTGAGTAGTTAGACTGCTCTCTTAACTTTGCCGGCTTTGATGCAAGATGTGCACACTTTCATGCGCTTAACAGTCTTGCCTACCAAGGCCTTGAAAGGTTGGAGGTTTGGCAGCCAACGTCTCTTACCGTGCGGGTTCCAGTGCGAACGCAAGAAGGTGTATTGAACACCGGTCTGGGGTCCTTTGCCGCATACGTCACAACGCTTAGCCATAAAATAATTCCCGTCTTAATTCAGTCGCGAAATCTGCCGTACAGCCCCTTGAGGCCCGGTAGATTCAAGAACACAAGCAAAGGAGGAATTGTAGCACCTGTACCACGTTGAATATATGGTCAACCCTCCAAATGCTAAGTTTGTAATAGTTCAGGATGAATGGGTACATTCTGTTATAGATAGTTGCCGGAGATCTTACCTGCGCTAAAAATCATGATAGGCTTACTGTGAGAGCGCTGTACTACAGTGTTATCAGACTGATTAATCAAAGTTGCCAAGCGATGAAGATCAATCAGTTATGTCCTATCCTTTACTCGAACTACACAAAAGCCGGTTTACAAGATTGGTTTAGTTTGCCGATTTAGGGTACTTTTTAGTAATGATTTAGTATCTTCAGTTCGTACAGTATTGTGTAAGGTCTTATCAAATTTCAGTGTTTACTCAAAGTCGCTTGAAAATAAGTGGCAGATGGGTATGAGAGAGCCAAGGCTCAAATTGACCGAGCCAGACGGCAAGGGGAAGCAGGAAACAGGTAATGGCACTCGTAAACTACGCAGCTCGAGAGATTAACTGCAAAATCGTTTATTATGGCACCGGCCTTGGTGGCAAGACAACGAACTTGAAGTATATCCACAGCCAACTGGCCCCTACTACTAGAGGCGAATTGATCAGTCTCGCTACCGAAACTGAAAGAACGCTCTTTTTCGACTTCTTGCCCCTCGATCTGGGCAGCGTCCAAGGATTTAAAACTAGATTTTCTCTTTACACCGTTCCCGGCCAAGTTGAGTACAACGCCAGCCGTAAGCTTATTTTGAACGGCGTTGATGGCATTATTTTCGTAGGCGACTCCGATGTCATGAGAGCAAAGGACAACGTTGAGTCTCTCCAGAACATGGTTGAGAACTTGGCTGAATATGGCCTTACCCTCGATAGCATTCCATGGGTCTTGCAATACAACAAGCGCGACTTGGCCAATGCCATGCCGATTGAACGCCTAGAAAAAGATATGAATATCCGAGGCGTACCAAGTTTCGAAGCCGTTGCTTCTGAAGGCTTAGGTGTATTCGCTACTCTCAAAGCGATTTCAAAGCTAATTCTCAACCGCTTACAGTAACCTTGGCTGCTTTCTGAAGTAGAATTTGCTTCAGAGGCAAGAAGTTATCTGTGGCAATTAACCTGTGGCGAATATAGTCGGAACTCGGCCTACAAAAGAAGCTGAACTTAAGGGTTTGCGCCTCGCCATTGCCGTGGAGCGCAAAGCGCGCTATGCCGATTTTCAAGGTAAGCGCTCGACGTTCTCTCAATTTATGAGGGCTACGGCTGATCGCCTCGTGCGACGCTTCCCCTATGACACCATTTGGGTGACTGTGCGCAGTTTGTTTCGACAGTATCCTAATGTTGACGTTTCTACCCGTATTTCAATTGTTCGGCGGGCAGAGGAACTAATTGCTCCTTATTGGGACAACGTTGATGGTGTGCCAAACGACCAGTCGCTGTCTGCTTCTGATGCTGCTCGCGAGCCCAGTGCTTATGCTCGTAGCCCGGGTACAGCGGCCCCGGGCTCTTTTCGTTCTAGCGATTTTTCCTCGGGTTCGGCTGTAAGCAAGTCCGCCGCCGGTAACAAAACTAGTAATAGAACCAGTAATAAAACCAGTAATTCGAGTCGTGATTCAACCAGTAAGTCAGGCAGTGAACCAATTGGCAAAGCCCCCCAGGGCCAGGCGGCTGGCGGCAAAGCACCATCTAGCGCGACTGGAAGCGCCACAGTCAGCTCCCCAACCACTAGTCTGGCCCATCAGCAAGCGGGTCAGAAATTGGTGGGCAAGCATCCTTCCGAAATTCCAGTTCAGTTTGTCAAAGGTGTTGGTCCCAAGCTAGCGCTCTTGCTCTCTAATATGGGTATCACAACCGTTGATCAATTGTTGCGCCACTACCCGCGGCGGCACCTCGATTTCCAAAATCGCGAGTTTATCAAAGACCTGACAGTGGGCGAAGAAGTTAGTATCTTCGGTACAATTCGCTCGGTTGGTGCTTATCAATCAAAGCGCGGCAATATGTCGATTTTAAATGTAGTCATTTCTGATGGCACAGGCAGTCTACTGGTTACTCGCTTTGTCGGTGGTAAGGGTAACAAATACCTCCTTGAGCGGCTCAAGGGCCAATTCCCTAAAGGCGCTCAGGTGCTGGCGTCTGGTGTGGTTGAGATTGACGACTATTCGCACAAATTTAAGCTGAAAAACGCCGAGGTGGAAATTCTTAGCTTGGCTGGCGGTGAGCAGCTAGGCAGCGGTCATATTGATGAAGATCGCGAAGCTGGCTTTGAGGGGGTGCCACAGAGTATCCATGCCGGAAGACTGGTGCCAGTCTATGCTCTGACCGAAGGCTTATCACTGCGTCATTTGCGCAGCGTTATTCACAACGCCATTGCCACTTACGGCACTGGCATTGCTGATTTGCTGCCAGAGCACCTGAAAGAAACATACAACCTAATTGGTATGAGTGAGGCCTTTACTCATATCCATTTCCCTGAAGATCCTGAAACCAAAGATGCGGCTCGAAGACGGTTAGTCTTCGACGAATTGTTTGCCATCCAGCTGCAGATGGCACACCGTCGCTATCAATATGAGTCGCAAGAAGATGCTCTTTCGATCAAATATACGTCCTCTCCTGATGGCTTTGTTGAGCAGTTACGTGGATCATTGCCGTTTAAATTGACCGGAGCACAAGAGCGTATTTTTCAAGAAATAGCTCGAGATCTTGCATCAAATAAACCAATGCACAGGCTAGTACAGGGCGATGTGGGCTCAGGAAAAACCATTGTTGCACTGCTTGCCTTAATGGTGGCAATCGAGAATGGCTTCCAGGGAGCCATGATGGCACCAACCGAAATCTTAGCCGAACAACACTTTCGCCAGTTTCAACGCCTGGTTACCCCCCTGGGTCTTAAGTGCGCTCTGGTACTCGGTAAGCACGGGGTCAAAGAACGCCGCGCTGTGCGTCAAGAAATATTGTCGGGGCAAGCTCACATTGCTGTTGGCACCCATGCCTTGTTAGAAGACGACGTTGAATTTAAGAATCTTGGATTGATTGTCATCGACGAACAGCACCGCTTTGGTGTTAAACAGCGGGCGCGCCTAAAAGCGAAGAGCCAGAGCCCAGAGCTTCTAACAATGACTGCTACACCTATTCCCCGTACTTTGGCTCTGACTATGCATGGAGATCTCGATGTCTCTGAGATTGATGAGTTGCCCCCTGGTCGTAAGCCCATAGAAACGTTCTTACTCAAACCCGCTCAGAAAGCCAAGATGTGGGAAGCCGTCCATAAGGAAATTGAAAAAGGACGCCAGGCATATATTGTTTTTCCTTTGATTGATGAGTCTGAGACCCTAGCGGCCAAAGCAGCCACGGCTGAGTATGAAAAGCTTCGCACCGGCGAGTTTAAAGACCTGCGCCTGGGCTTGATGCACGGCAAGCTTAAGGCTCAAGAAAAAGATGAGGTGATGGACGCGTTTCGTTCGGGCGAATTTCATATTCTTGTTTCGACGACAGTTATTGAAGTCGGCGTAGATGTGCCTAATGCTTCGGTGATGGTAATCGAGAATGCTGATCGCTTCGGATTGGCCCAACTGCACCAGCTTCGTGGCCGGGTTGGTCGTGGTGCTGATCAATCTTATTGCTATTTGGTATCAGAACAAAAATCACAGGCAACACGTGAGCGCCTAGAAATTCTGACAATCACTAATGATGGTTTTGTTGTGGCCGAGAAAGACCTAGAAATACGTGGTCCTGGTGAATTTTTAGGCTACCGCCAAAGCGGCTTACCAGACTTGGTTTTGGCTGACCTGGTTAAAGATGCCAAAATTTTAGAAGAAGCCAGAAATGCTGCCATTGCCATTATGAAAGAAGATCCGCAATTAACGAATTATCCAACTTTAAAGCAAATGGTAGAACAAAAGGCTGTGGGCGAGCACTCTGAGATGATGCGCTCGGGTTAATATCTCTAGCTTTAAGCTGCCTGCATGTCACCATCGGTGGTGGCCGAGTTTTCTGCTTTTGTCTGGTCGAGGTTTTCTAATCTTTCTTGCACGCTAATATGGCGATGATCCCAATTAGGCACTGAGTCAATGAAGTTGGTGATGGTATTCATCACCTTGTAATTCAAATTGCGATCGGTGCGAAATACGATTGGGTGCCATTTAGCGCCCCAGGTCAGTTGAATTAGTTTGCTGCGAAATCTTGTCAGCTTCACCTTTGAGTCAATGTAGAGAAGAGATGAGTGGGGCCCCTTCTCTTTTACAATTAAGGCGACAGTGCGATCTACGGTGACCCAGAAGTTGCCTTTAATCTGTAAGTGGATAATGCCTTTCTTCTCATCGTAGCTAGTTATTCGGCCGCGTTCAAATTGAGTGCAGGCTGCTAGACAAAGTTCAAAAGCTTCTGCTTGGGGCAAGTCGAGCTCACGCTGTCTCAGGTACCACACTGGGCCATACTTGCGCATGCGGTGCATGAGTAAGCCGTGGTGCAGTATGGCTGAAAAAAGTATGGCCAGGGGAAACTGAATTGAATAAATGACCAGGCAAAGTACGAAAATCATGGCGGCCAACATTGGACCGCCCACGAATATTGCTAAGGTGCTAACCAGGCAAGATAAGGCTAGGCCAAAAACCGCCGCTCCCACCAGGGGGCGACCGTAGTCGTTAAGCTTGATGTAATCGAAGGTTGGTACGAATGGCTCGAATTCTAGCTGCTGCTCTATGTTCGGTTGCGAAATTTCTTTGCCAATCATAGATTCCCGCCTCAATAATATCGGCCACTTACTGTCTTATGCCACAGCAAAGCCGCTCTCTCACTATTGCGGTCTTAAAATCAGGTCTAAATCGGGGATTACATTGAACCGGTGCCAGGGGCAACACCGTTGGAATTGCCTACACCAGACGGTGCTGCGGTACTGCCAGGTTTCAATCTTTCTAGGGTGCTCTTAACAGAATCGCTGTAGGGGCCACTGGGGTCAAGACTTAGGTACTTTTCAAAGGCGGGAACCGCTAAATCAATCTCGTTTTTGTTTTGGTAGAGCAGGCCCATAGCGTAGTAGGCATTGGCAAATTGCGGATCATACTTAATCGCTAGGTTGTACTCTGCCATGGCCCCTTCGGGATTGTCGAGGCCGGTATAGGTGAGGCCCAGATTGTAGTGTGCCAGCGGGTTATCGGCTTTTAGTTCCAAAGCCTTTTGGTATTGGGCGCTGGCGTCACTGTAGATGCGGCTGGTGAGGTAGATATTGCCCAGGTTAATATGCGGCTCGACAAAGGCTGGGTCGAGACTAATCGCTTTTTTGAACATGTTAGTGGCGCTGCTAATATCTTCTTTCTTTTGCAATGCCAGGCCAAGATCGTTATAGGCCTCTGCTGAGCTTGGATTGAGCTGAATAATACGCTGGTAGGTATCAATTGCCAGAACTTGCTTGCCTTGCTCGGCTAAATTATCAGCTAACAAATTAAGCAAGGAGAGATCGTTTGGGTAGCGCTCAACCAGGTTGCGCAGGCGCGCTTCTGCTTTACCTGGCGTGCCTTCAAGGCTTTCCAGGTTGGCCATAGCTAAGATAGCGGTGCGGTCGTCGGGTACTAGATTGA
>JAUPUU010000128.1 GCA_030917395.1 Cyanobacteriota bacterium erpe_2018_sw_21hr_WHONDRS-SW48-000092_B_bin.40 | reverse complement strand
TCATTCCAATTTTTCCCAGCGCCAGCAATCACTTTGAGCGTTTCATCGAATGGCGCGAAATCGAAAAAGTGATTTTGAATGGCAACATTAGCACCATCGACAAAATGAAAATCAAACTGCTTACTAGCGCAGGTGGAACAGTCACCTTAGGCCTAAACGGCATGAGCGCCAACGACATTGAATATCTCTTAGTCAGTATGACTAACTGGCTGCCTAGCAGTATCCTCGACCCACAAATTCACGACCTCAAAGAAGCGCTCTGGAATGCCGATTCTCAAACTCTCGAACAAGGGCAAAGCAAGGCCATTAGCTTCACTCAAATGTGGGAAGACGAATTAACCAGTCGCTATTCGGCCACTGCCTATATTCCTCTCAATCCCGGGCAGCGACTGCAAAACAACAATTTAAAAGTAGTACGTCAACTTGCCCTAGGCGGCTGGAGCGCCATTTATCTAGTGCAAGAAGCCAATACTAAACTGAAGGTCTTGAAAGAGTCAGTAATTCCACCAGGAACAAATGAAACACTCAAAGAGAAAGCACAATCAATGTTTCTGCGGGAGGCTCAGCTACTACTCAAACTCAATCATCCACAAATTGTGCGAGTCTATGAACACTTTGTCGAAGACAATCGCCACTATCTTCTCCTTGATTATCTCAGCGGCCAAACCGTTAAACAGGCAGTACGACTGCAGGGTCCATACCACCAGTTAGACGTAATCGACTACGCTAAACAACTAGCTGAAATCTTGATTTATTTGCACAGTCAAACTCCTGCAGTTTTACACCGCGACCTCACCCCCGACAATCTCATTATCAATAGTGAAGGCCAATTGACCCTCATTGACTTTGGTGCAGCTAATGAAATGCTCGGCACGGCCACCGGCACGATGGTAGGCAAACAGAGCTATATTGCCCCAGAGCAGTTTCAAGGCCATGCCACTGAGCAGAGCGACCTCTATGCTCTGGGAGCGACAATGTATTTCATGCTCAGTGGGCAAGAGGCCGTACCCATGACCCAGGCATCACCGAGGCAAGCAGAAAAAAACGGAATCGGGACCGTATCTATTGCCTTAAACAAACTTGTAGAAGACTTAACAGCACAAGACCCTGCCGGTCGGCCAGCCTCTGCCCATGAGCTAAAAGCCCGACTCTTGGCAGTTTTAAACGAAAGTGGCAAGGGCATTAAAGAAGAGAGTCATCTGTGAGTATAAGATCACGGCGAGAAAGAAAGCTAGAGATACAAGAATAGATTTAAGCGGCAGCGGAGAGCAATTTCAGCTGCGCGTTTTGACTGTCTTAATTCCTGTCTGGCTAATGGTTCTGCCAGGAATAATAATAGTTTGCCACGACACAATCTGGACCCTTGGCATACTCACTGTAGTCGTGGCCTGCGCCATGAGCTTTATCTTCCTGCTCAAAAATCAACTGACCTTCCGCCAAAACGAGCTCAAGCTCCCAGGTTTTTGGGGCCCAGCCCTCAAATATAGTGAAATCAAACGTATTAGCTTTGCCAACTATGAGAAGGTCTTGATAGAAGCAATTACAGAAGTCGGCCCGCTACAAAAGAAGGTTGAAGTCAGCGGCCTGTCCCGCGAATCGGCAGAAACTCTTTGGGTAATGCTAGCAACCAAGCTAAGAACAGCAGAAATTAGCTCAGAAGTTCGTGAGCGCTTTAAAAATTGGGTAGGCAGCTCAGAAAATCCAATTTTGGCCATACCGGCTAGTGCGGAGATGGCGATGATTGCCGCTCCAGCGAGAGAATTGCAACTTTTGGTAGACATTAAAGCCCATAGCCGCCTCAAACAAATGCTGTCGTATATGAGCATTTACGAGGCTACAGGCTACCGCACCTGGACAATATTTTGGGTCGGTGCGGCCACCCTAACTGCCATAAGTTGGCTAGCCAGTGTACTTTTACCGCCATATGCCCTTGTCTTAATTAAGGGGTCGTTAGCCGCCCAATGGTTTGAAAGCACTCTTACTGCATTTTTCTCCATGTGGGAGCCAGCAATAGCACTAACACAGGTGATATTTGCCAATGCTTTCGGTGCCTGTGGCTATTTCGTCTTGCTCTTGCTCTGCTGCTACTATGCCATTAAAAACTGGTCAGAGCCAGACAGCGCCTTTATCGACCATCTCGGCATCACAGCACAGCTTAAGACCCCAACCGGCAGCGTGCCCCAAGAACACCTGAGCTGGCAGTCAATTGCCAATATCAAGCTTCTGACCAATAAACGAGCATCCATGGCCAGTTCAACGGTGCAATTCAATTCGCGCAGTGATCGTCTGCCCATTGAAATACCGCTGCGGGCTTTCGCCGGAGAGCACAATCGTGAGTTATTTTTAGAGGCCTTAGAATCATGGGGCAAGAAAGTTACTATCGATCCCAAGCTACTTGAGGCTCTCTCTAGCGCTCCAGATACTAGTTACACCGAGCTTTGGCTTTCATCTCTTGAGGCGGCCCCCCAGCTTCAGCAATTGACCCCTCTCAACGAGAAAGAGAAGCTCAGTCACCACGGCCTTGAAATCGAAAAACTTTTGGCCAGCGGCGGTCAAGGGGTCACATATATAGCTCGCTGGAGCGAACAGCCTAACTCACCAAGAGTGGTATTGAAGGAAATCATCATTCCAATTTACATAGAGAAAGCTCGACTAAGAGTGGCTGAACGCTTTGAGCGCGATGCCAAACTCTTGAAGAGCCTGGACCATCCTAAGATTGTAAAACTACACGATTACTTCATTGAAGAACATCGTGCTTTTCTCATGCTCGAATACATAGAAGGCACAACTCTGCAAGAAAAAGTGCAGATGCAGGGCGCCATGCCAGAAGCAGAAGTTCTAGATTTAGCCAAGCAAATGCTAGATATTCTAGACTATCTACATAGCTGCACACCGCCTGTGGTGCATAGAGACTTCACACCAGATAATTTGATGGTCAATGAAGAAGGGGAGGTCAAACTCATCGACTTTGACGTTGCCCTACAAGCCGAAGAGGCCGTTAAGAGCAAGGTAACAATTGTCGGCAAGCAAAACTTCTTACCACCTGAACAATTTCGCGGGCATCCCTGCCCCCAGAGCGATATCTACGCCTTAGGCGCCACTCTCTACTTTCTTTTGACAGCCAGAGAACCAGAAGCCCTAGACTCCTGCCATCCACAACACATCACAGACACCGTCTCGGATCACTTAGATGCCTTCATTGCCCGCTGTACCGAGCCAGAATTGAGGCGGCGCTTTCGCAATATCGCTGACATGCGCGCAGACTTAGCAGTAAGTCTAGAAGAAGTTTAGACAACATTTTTAAAGACAACTGGCGAAATATGGCTCAAGAAAAAATCATCGTCTACGACTCTCTACCAGCAAAAGCTGGGCTGGCACTGTGCACGATCACTTTGCCAGTCTGGGGCCTAGTTGCTCCAGTCATCCTTTTAACGCTCTCAGTTATTTCTCTATTTTCAGTGCTCTATGGTGTCTTTCCCCAGGCCATTAGCATGATGGGCAATTCACTAGCATTGGCACTGCTTTTCTTCAGCGGTGTAATCATCACCGGTATCTTTAGTGAGAGCAACATCATTGTTAGCCAAGAAGGTCTTACACTGCCAGCTCTCACTAGCTTCACCAATAAATTTGATCGTTTTATTGAATGGAGCGAAGTCGAAAAAGTAACACTATTGGGTGACGATCTGAGCAACTTAAATTCGCTCAAAATTCATATCAAGATGACCAGCGGTGGTTTTGCCGTTCTCGGCCTCAATGGCTTGGTGGCCAACGACATTGAGTATATGTTAGTGAGCATGGCCAACTGGTTACCAGCAAAAGCATTAGATAGCAAACTTGAGCAGTTGAAAGAATTGCTCTGGAATGCTAATTCAGCCAGCGATACCAAAGTTGGCACACTGCTGAGCTTTACCAGCATGTGGGAAGACGAGTTGACCAGCCGCTTTACGGCCAGTGCTTATGTACCGCTCAATCCGGGTCAAAAGCTGCAAGAAGGCAATCTCAAAGTGATACGACAAATGGCTCTCGGCGGCTGGTCTGCTGTCTATTTAGTGCAAGAGGCCAATACTAAGTTGCGAGTGCTAAAAGAGTCAGTGATACCACCAAGAGTAAATGCCAAGCTCAAAGAGAAAGCTCAGTCAATGTTCTTGCGGGAGGCTCACCTCTTGCTCAAGCTTGAGCACCCCAGAATCGTTCGTGTGCATGAACATTTTACTGAAGATGAAAGACACTATCTCTTGCTTGACTATATCAGCGGGCAGAACATTCGCCAGATAGTTAGCCTCCAAGGTGCATTTCACCAACTAGATGTAATTGACTATGGCAAACAACTTTGTGATGTGCTGCACTTTCTCCATAGCCAAGACCCTGTAATTCTGCACCGAGATCTCACCCCGGACAACTTAGTAATTGGCAGCGATGGCAAGCTCATGCTCATTGATTTTGGTGCCGCCAACGAGCTAATTGGCACAGCCACTGGCACTTTAGTGGGTAAGCAATGCTACATATCGCCAGAACAGTTTCGCGGGCACCCTAACGAATCGAGCGACCTCTATGCCCTTGGTGCCAGCCTCTACTTTATGCTTACTGGTCGTGATCCAGAACCTCTAACACAGTCTTCACCGAGCGAAATAGAAAGGCACGTAAGCGAAAAGCTCGACAAACTTGTGCAAAGCCTCACAGCACAAGACCACAAAGCCAGACCAGCTTCAGCAGCAGAAGTGAAGGAAGTTCTTTTAGCCCTTAGCTAATTGCGCACTCGAGGAGTCCAGCGCCGCAGAAAATGCTGTGCTTGTGCAAAAGCCCTGGCCTTGGCCGGAACTTTTCGCAACAGCTCTACGGCGCGATTGTAGTTGCCAATTTTGGCGTATTGCATTGCCATCTGCAAATAAGCATCAGATAGAGTTTCATTGTATTCAGGCATCAATGCCTTTTCACGCTGTAAGCGCTCAAGCACCAACACGCCTTCTTCGCAGCGACCACGACTAATTAAAATCGAAGCGTTTTTAGCTTCGTCATTGGCTTTGTAGTAAGAACTAAACTGGTAGCTACCAAATATAACAAGACCACCCAGGGCAAGGGCACGCAGCACCATCATGGTCTTAGCCGCCGAGCCTCTGCTCTTCTTGTTCTTCACAGGCTTAGATTGAGGGCCCCAATCAAGCAGAGCATTGGGATCATTTAGAGCAGAATAGCTATCTGAGGTCTCTGGTGGCGGAATACCATCTTCACTTGTCCTAAAGACTAAACCACCCTTGCCTTGGAAGGGAATCCAGTTCTCGGGCGGGGCGACACTGACAGTCTTCTGCCGACCATTGCAAGCCGCCTGAATATCTTCCCATAGCTCCTCAGCACTCTGCTGCCGGTCATTGGGATTCTTGGCCATGGCCTTCATGATGACGTCATTAATCTCTTTAGGGAAAGTCACTTGTTCGTTGACTGACCCCATAGATGGTGCCTGATTATTAACATGCATAAGCATTAGCGCCATCAGATCATCGGCAGCAAAAGGTCTTCTACCGGTTAAAGTCTCAAAAAAGACAACGCCCATCGAATAAATATCAGTACGATAATCGACATCTACACCGCGGCACTGTTCCGGGCTCATATATGCAGGTGAACCGCAAACCTTACCTTCAATAGTGAGAGAAGCTGAGGTAGCACCAGTGTCAGTCCACATTTTAGCAACGCCGAAATCGAGCACTCTTACGGCATTCTTCTTAATTAGATCAGGGGCATCGAGGTTGCCATCAATATCAACTTCTTCAAGCACGATATTCTCGGGCTTAAGATCCCGGTGAATTACCCTACTGCGGTGTGCTTCTCCAACAGCTGCGCATACTTGCGAGAATAGTGGCAGCGCTTGTTTCAGATCAACAAAGCCACGCTTGCGTAGAACATCAGAGAGAGTGACACCGTTCAAAAGCTCGGTAACAATATAGGGTTGCCCCTCATCGACAACACCAAAGTCATAGAGCCGGATAATATTGGGATGACTCAGTCGGCTAACGGCCTTAGCCTCACGATGAAAACGCTTGACTGAATCTGAATTGCTACCAAGGAAATGGTGCAGCAACTTAACTGCCATTTCGCGGCCAGTAGATTCTTGTATAGCTTTATAGACCACACCCATTGAGCCCTTACCGACAGGACAGAGAATGCGGTATTTTTCACCCAAGACTTTGCCTATTACAGGATCGTCTGGCACCAAAATGAGCTTAGCACCGTCATCGGGACACTGCTCAAAATCGCCTTGAAAGTGAGTGTTACACTGAAGACAAAGCTTCATCTCAGTTCTTCTTCACCTTCCTCTTCAGCTTCCGCAGAAGCTTTTGAGCGTCCTTAAACTTCTTAGATCGACTAGGTATTTTCTCCAGAAGTTTTACGGCTTCTGCAGGATCTTCATCGTCAACCTTGTTAGCCATCTGGAAATAGATTGAATGAAGTTTTTCGCCTTCACTGGCAGTAATTTTGCCAGAGCTGACCTTGCCTTCTAAGATTTCTCTGGCGCGATCAAGCTCACCATTTTTGATCATCTGATCAATAGAAGCTTTTGTCTCGGCACCAGGCTTGGCATCGGGCAAATTGAACTTAACTATGCCACTTTGGTAGGCATAGAAGCCACCACCGCCAACAACGACCAAGAGCACCACTATGGCAATTATTGGCCTGAGATCTAACCCAGGCATTTTGGCCACCCGAGTTCTTGTACGACCGGGACCTTGCGAATTACCTTTGCCACCACGTATAGCGGCAGTCTGTTCTGGAGTGATTGTCTCAGCTACTGTTCGAGTAGGAAGCTCAGGCATTTTCGTGCCTTGCTGCGAAATCTTAGCAGAACCAAGAATACGATTAACTAGCTCAGCACGAGTAGAAGGTGAATCATCAACTTGCGGTGGCAACTGACTGAGTGAATTAACGGATGGTACGCTACCGGTGCCTGTACCTACAGATGACTGGGCAGAAGACTGGCCTGAAGACTGAACGGGCGACTGGGATTGAGCCTGTAACTCAGCTTGCTGCTGTATTTGCGCCAGAGCTTCCATATTGACTGCTGAAGCCGATGGTGGCCGATTCTGTTCTTCGAGTTTGCGGTTTAGAGCAGCAATTCGAGCGCTAACGGCGTCATTTGATACTGTTGCCTGGGGCATACTGGCTACGCCATCATAAGGATTTGCCATGCCAGTACCAGAAGTAGAAGGTGATTGTTCCTGGCTTGCCGGCCTGGTTTGTGAAGTAGATGGCGAGTTAAACGGCGAAGAGAATGGCGATGAACCACCGAACGGCGAACTCATAGCAGCCCCTTGATTGGGCTGTTGATTGTAGTCAGAGGCCTGAATGGTTTCGACCTGTCGGCTTACTCTACCTGGTGGCTTGTTGATCTCAGCAGCAATTTTAGAAGCTGAATCGCTCGGGGTTCGCTTATCTTCAGGTGATTTGTTCGGCGCCTTGCTAGCAACCTCAAGTAAGCGAGAAAGGGCATCTACCTTATTTGCTTGAGTTTGCGTCAAGGGAGCCTCATCTTCGACTTGGTTTGAGGTAGAAGCGAAGGCCTCTAAACGGTTCTGCGAAGGAGAGCTACTTGGTGCAACTTGTGGTTGTAATTCTGATTGCGCCACTTGTGACTGTTCTTCCTGACCAGCAGCCAGTAATTTGTCGAGAGCGTCGGAAATCGCTCCGCCCAAACTATCGCCATCATCATCTTCTTCGTCTACAGCCGGTTTAGAAGGAGCTCTAGAAACGGGCTCATCAAAGTTTGTAGAAGACAGCAACGACGCCAAGCCTGACTTAGCAGGCTCTTCAGCCTGAGCCGGTTTACCATCTTGCACTTGTTCAAGCTTGGCCGAATTGGCAAGCTCTATCATTTCGGTAAGCGATAGCTTGGCAGTAGATTTCGGTGACTGCGACTCAGACTTGGTTGGTTCGTCAGCTACTTCTGAAACTGGTTGTGAAATGGGTTCTGAATAAGCCTCGACGGCAACTTCATCAGCCTTGGCTACAGCAGCTGATTGCTCAGCGGCAAGTCTAGCCTCTTCTTCTGCCTTCTTGCGGGCTTTCTCTTCAGCCTTGGCTTTGCGAATACCTATTTTGATACTCTCTAAACTTTCTTGCTCAAAGTTCTCAGCATTGGCAAAAGCAATTGGCAGAGAGTCTTTTCCAAGAACCGGCTGTTCAGGGAAAGCTGAAGACGATATTGGGGCCTTGGCGGGCTCAGGCGATGGTGGCTCTAGCACTGGAGCAGCAAGTTCTGGCACCGCACCAAATACGGCATCGGCAGCAGACAGCTCCTCTGCGCTGCCCTTGTTCGAGCCACCACTGCCAAACATAGTGTCAGCAGTGCGCATATCTTCGACTTCGCCGAAGTTACTTTCGGTAAATGACGGATCAGCGAAACTACTAGCTAGATCAGAGCTCATATTACTTTGCTGCTCTTGATTGACAGCAGCCAGCAGTTTACTAATGGCATCAGACTGAGATAGCACACCAGAAGGCTCACTTGCAGGCTCAGCAAAAGACTCAGCAAAAGGCTCAGCGCTAGCGAAACTCGCTTGTGACTCGGCTTGACTAAAGTCACTAATTTGGGGCTGCGGGTCACCAACCGACTCGCTAGGCTTAGCACCCTGGAAGCTGTAGTCTTGCCCAGAGGTAACTATTTCGGTACTAAACAGAGAAGAGAAAGCTGGAGGGGCTGACCTTTCATCGGCTCTAAAGGGCTCCGGTGGGGTCGATGTTGCATCTGAGTAGTTAGCAGAGTTATCAGAAAAAGCATCAGGATGCACTTCATCAAATGGCGATACGCCTTCCTGATCGCGACGCTCAGGGGCAAACAGCGCCTGATGTTCACCAGTGGGAATCATCAAATCAGCTAAATTACTGTGCCCAGGGGCATCACTGTTGGCATCAGCTGGAGATGGTTCAGAGCTTCCACCACCAAGCAAACTGCCGAAGCCAACCAGGCCCTTAGGCTTAGGCTCGAAGTAGGGCGAATCATATTTTGCATCGTAATCAGCGTCACTGCTAGGCTGAGCGACTTGTTCATTGTTAAATTGGTCTGCCGGTTCAGAAGAAAAATTGTATTGCTCTAGAGGGCTTAACGGCTCAAGCATATCGTCAGAATTTTGCTCAAGGGCCTTAGCCTCTTCAGCGAACGCTTTAGCCAATAGTTCAGCAGTGCTCTCTGGCTGTATTTGTTTCCGTGGGCTGGGCTGCGGCTGAGGTTGCGGTTCAACTTTCTTCTCAATCTTTTCGGTCTTTTCTACGATGCGAGGAGGCGAAGTCGGCTGAGCAGGCCACGATGGAGGTGGATCTTTCGAGACTTCAGCAGCTCTCTTAGCTTGGGCTGAAGACCCTGGTGTTGAAGTAGTTGGCGTTGAGGGAGTGGGAAGTTGCATTGACTTTGGCACTACAGCTTCACGCGGTGCCTCGCTAGGCTGGTGAAAAGTATATGGTGCTGGAGGTCTAACAGCTTCTTTTTCAGGAATTTTGAGCACTGGTGGCGTGCCAGACGAAAGAGTATTCATCGGCCGGGCCTGAGGCGCCTTGAACTTATCTAATGATGGAGCGGGGCCACCTGGGCGACTTGCCATCGGCTTAGTCGTAAAGGTGCCGGAAGTAGAAAAGGTTCCCGATGTCGAGGTTCCAGATTGAGAACTTGAACCTGACGAATCACTATTAATTTCGGCATTACTTGGTGGACTAAATTCTGGGCTACTTTGTTGGGCCACTACCGACGGTGCTTGCTCTACTGCAGCCGCATTATCACCATAGGGAGCATAATCAGACTCTTCGATTAGTCCAGCAGCAGCCTGAGCAAACATCTTCTCTTGCGCTAGGGCCTCGGCTTGTGCTTCAAGCCGCGCTGTAGAAGAAAATGAATCAACTTGCTCCCAGCTCGATGAACTGGCTACGGCATTAACACTAGAAGAATTAGAAGTGCTAGCTGGCTGCGGAGCACTCTCAGGGGCAGCGGAGGAAGTCTGGCTGTCAACAAGTGCATCAGAATCCTCAGCCGAGAGAGTTCCAGTCTTTTTGACCAGTGCTGAAAGTTTCGAGGAAATATCGGCTTTACCGGCTGAATTATCAGCCCCTTTCCCTTGGCTATTGCCGCCTTTCTTACTCAAGTAAGGGGTCAAATCTGGCAAGTCGTCCTTCAAACTATTCTTCCTCTCGAAGCCTATGGCTGCACAGTGCTCAATTGTCCTTGATTTCACTCAGATTATGCTGACCAAACTTAGATTTTTTTGGCCAATTTTCCTATTGCGGACCCCTTGTACGCTCATTTACCCGCTGGGACTGATTTTGCAACCTTCCATCGTTTTTTTGGTCATTTCCCTTAACTAAGGTGAAGCCAGTCGCCTGACAAGCTAACTGTAGATCTTTGGCAAAATCAACGGCAGATGCATGCCGGTCTTTAGGATTTTTCTGCAAAGCCTTGGCTACAACGAGATCTACTGGTTCAGGAATGCCTAAATCTGGCCGCACGGTAGACATTAATGGCATTTTCTCGTTAACAGTCTTAACCATAAACTCTTTGGAAGTCGTAGCTTCGAAGGGTCGCTTACCGGTGACCATTTCAAAGACGACCAGTGCCAGAGAATAGATATCGGTACGGTGATTGAGGGGCAAACCACGGCACTGCTCAGGACTCATATAAGCCGGAGAACCAGCTACGGTGGTCGGGCGCGCCATTGTATTCATGCCGTTTTCAAAGACTGTGTAGGCAATACCAAAATCGCAGACTTTGACGAAATCTTGCTCGCTAGTTGAATCTAGCACTATGTTTTCGGGCTTAATGTCGCGGTGAACAAAGCCCTGACTATGGGCCTCTTGCAAACCATTGCAAACCTGACGGGTGATTTCGAGCATACGGGAGGGGGCAAGCGGTACGTCGGTTGTGATTAACGACGAAAGTGGTGTGCCTTGTAAATAGTCCATTACAAGATATGGCTGCCCGTCGTCAGTGATGCCCGATTCCCACAAATTTACGATGTTTGGATGCCGTAGTTGCTCTAAGGCCCTTACTTCACGGGAGAATTTCTCCATGCTCTTCGGGTCGGCACCGAGGTAGCTGTGCACGACTTTGACAGCCACAGCACCACCCATAAGCAGTCTGGTAGCTCGATAGACGATGCCACTGGCACCCTTACCAACCACAGTCTCAACTGCATACTTATTGTTAATAAGGGCGCCAATCAACGGGTCTTTTCCGACCGGTTCTAGGGCGACCTTATCTCGCGGACAAGTTGAAACCTCGTCGCCAAAATAGTTGTTGCACCGCAAACAAAGCTTCATTTAGAACTGCCAATCAATTTTGGTCCGTGACTCCATCAAAAACTGTTTCTCAAGTAGTACCAATAGATACTACCCTTTTAATTACTTACCCATAGACATGGGCCGTCCACCAACAAGTACGATTATCAGCCGCTAAAGCAAGGTTAATTTATTGCTCGATCAACCTCTGACATACCAGTCGCCTGGCAAGCGCTCAGCTATTCCTGCCAACTCTAACATGGTCAGAGTACTCGAAAGTTCGCCGGCCGTCATTCCGGTCTTTTCGGTGAGCTGATCGAAATGAACCGGCTCATTAGAAAGCAGCTCGTGAACATCTTTTTCGCGTCCGAAAAGCTCTAAAACAATAGGTTCGCTGCGGGGCCTTGTACTGGTCGCCCAGTTTAAAGCCTTCATAATCTCAGCAACGCTCGTAACAAGTTGAGCCATATTATCAGCAATAAGCCGGTTGGTCCCCTCTGAGGTGGGCTGATCGATTCTTCCCGGGATCGAGAATACTTGGCGATCCTGTTCAAATGCTTGCCGTGCAGTAATGAGAGATCCTGAACTCTTTCCTGCTTCTATTACCAGTAAACCTTGACCGATGCCCGAAATAATGCGATTTCGAGCAGGGAAACGCCATTTTTCAGGGGTGATACCAGGAAAATATTCGGAAAGAACCAAGCCCTTTGGATCTTCCGACAGCTTAGCGAAAAGGGGCTTATTGGAGCTGGGGTAACAGACGTCGGGGCCACAGGCGAGCACAGCAGCGGTTTTGCCACCAGCCTCAATGGCACCATAGTGAGCAAACGAGTCGACGCCAACCGCCATACCGCTAATCACGGTCACTCCTGCTTGAGCCAACTCACGGCCAAACTCTTTGGCTAACTTCTGACCGTAATGCGATGGTGTGCGAGTGCCCACGACACCAATGCCATAGACCAAACTCTCCATACTCATCTCTCCCTTCACATAGAGGACGAAGGGTGGATCGTGTATCTCTCTGAGGGTATGGGGATAGAGCGGATGTGCCATCGGATAAGCCCTGACTTTGGCCTTCTCTAACTTGTCAGGCAATGAATCAGGGTCAATCTCTGCACGCTTCGCAACAAATTTAGCGATGAGCTCGTCAGTGATCCAACCAAGGTAATACGGGGCCCGACTCATCTCTTTTAGCTCAGAGGGGCTACCGTGCCAAAATGTCTTCATGGTCTCGAAGCGATCATATAGCTTGATCATACGAGAGGCCCTGAAGCCGCAACCAGTGCACAAATCAAGAGCGAGCCAATATTTCAGCTCCTCATTGCCCCACATTTTGATGGGATCCTCGATAAGATGCATAATCAGATATACCAACCCTCTCGTTGCATTTTCACTGCAGCCCCTACAAACAATGATGCTAGCATTAACAACAGTCTCTCCAGGAAAAAAGTTCAATTCTCTATGGTGCAAAAACAAGCTAGAAACTTAAAATCTTCAAGCATTGCTTTAGGGGCACTGTTATCTCTGCTCTTGGCTCTCCCTTTTTCAGCCGGCCCAGCTTTAGCTCAGGGGCTGAGCAGCGAAGAAAGCAGCAAGCTCAAACTAATTGAACAAAACCTGTTCTTTAAGAACTACGACGACGATAGTGCCGAAATTCGTATGGCTCGTATTGAAAAACGAGTTTTCGGCGAACCGGCGGAAGGTGCACTGAGCACGCGTTTAGCAAACATATTGCAGGTGGCCAAGCCCTTAGATAAAGCACCGACACCGCGCAATCAACCAGCCCCAGCAGCACCAAAACAGCCGACTTTTGAACAACAGCAGCAAGAGCAACAACTGCGCCAAGAAGAGGCCGCCGAAAGAGCCAGACAAAGAGCAATGGCTGCCCGCGACGAAGAAGTCAACCAGATGTTCGCCGATGCTGTGCGTCTGTGGAAAGAGCGCAAGGGTAATGAAGCCCTAGAAAAATTCGAACAAGTTGTGCGACTGGCTCCAGACAATGCCGAAGCTCACTTTAGCCTTGGTGTCATCTATGAGGCCCAGCGCAATTTCACTGAAGCTTTAGGCTGCTATAAAAAGGCAAACGAGATTGACCCCAACAAGCGAGAGTACAAAGAAGCCGTAAGCTTGGTCGAGAAAAAGGCGGCCGTAAAAGAACAAGATGACGGTAAAAAGCTTGAACTGCGCATGCTGGCAGAAAACGCTTCTGGTGCTTATCGGCGCGGCGAATTCATTTCGGCACTTGACCTCTACAAACAACTTGATCGCAAGGCGCCAAATCAAGCTCTGGTGAAATACAACATTGCCACTATTTACTTGGCCATGAAAAGCCCAGTGCAGGCCTTAGATTTCTTTAGACAAGCACGCAAGCTGAAGCCGGAAGAACCTAACTATCAAAAAGCCGTAGCTCAACTAGAAGGCAATCTACAAACAGAAGAAACTGAACGCCTCAATTCAGAGAGAGCCTGGCAGAATCAGAACCAAAACCAAAATCAGAACCAAAACCAGAATCAAAATCAGAATGCTAATCGCAATCCAAATTTCAATCAGCAAAATGGCCAGAATCAGCCCAGAAACAACAACAACAACAACAACAACAACTCCAATAGCAACAGCAACGGCCTTCTAGGCGGCGACAAGAATGCCCCACCTCCATCAGCCGCATTTGGCATTCTCGCCAAGAGCAACAAGTCAGGAGTGCTTGTCACCACCATCGGTATCGCATCGCGAGCAGCAAGGTGTGGCCTCCAACGTGGTGATGTCATCAGAGCTATTGACGGTGAAGTGATAAAAAGCGTCAGCCAATTCCAGCAAATCATGAACGGTAAGACTCAAGGGCAGTCATTGCAGCTCATGATTGAACGCAAAGGCGCTATAGGCCAAGTAATTCTTTAGTCTTACTTCTGATTAGTCTTGAACAAGAGCATTGAGTCTTTCAGCAAAACTCTCAGTGATTTTTGCTGGCTCAAGTTCAGACACTTGACGAATGTTGTAGACAGTATCGCGCACTACTGGCTTGTAGCCAGAAGAAGCAATAAGCTGCTCCATCTTTTCTTGAGCTAACTGCAAAGGAGTCTTGGCACCAGCAGCATGGGTAATTTTCTCTTCCATGATGGTGCCGTCCATATCGTCGGCTCCAAAAGAAAGAGCAAGCTGAGCCAACTCTACACCGAGCTGAATCCAATAGGCTTTGATATGAGGGAAGTTGTCGAGCAAAATTCTCGAGATGGCAACATCTTTGAGCAAATCTGATGGAGTCGGCTCACTCACTTCATCTTGAATATTGGTGCCATCGTAGTAGCACTTCAAAGGAATGAAGCACTGGAAGCCACCACTCTTATCTTGTTGTTCACGCAAGAGCAGCATGTGATCAACTTTGTTTTCGATGCTTTCACTGATTCCAGTCAGCATTGTGGCATTAGATTTAAGACCAAGTTTATGAGCAATGCCGTGAATTTCCAGGTAAACAGGAGCCGGCGTTTTCTTAACCGCCATGCGCTCACGAACAGCATCATCAAATATCTCAGCACCACCGCCAGGCATTGAGCCCAAACCGCAGGCGATCAAACGGGTTAAAACTTCTTCGTAGGTAATGCCATCAAGGTTAGCCAAATACTCGATCTCAACGGCAGTAAAGGCTTTCATGTGCACATGAGGAAACTTAGCTTTCAGCTGTTGTAGCACTTCTTCGTAATACGCCAGGTCGCAAGCAGGATTGAGACCACCAACCATGTGAATCTCATTAATACCGAGAGCTACACCTTTACCTGCTTCTTCAAGCACACGGTCAACGCCCCAAGTATAGGCCTTGCCACGCTCATCAGGATTGGCATAAGAACAGAAGCGGCAGGTCTCAACACAAAAATTGGTTGGGTTGAGGTGCATGTTGTGAATGTAATAGACATAGTTCTCTTGGCCCGGCTCAGCTTTGACTCGGCGAGCATACTCACCTAAAGCACCGATAGCCACCAAGTCGTCAGACTGGTAGAGGCGAATAGCATCTTCGCGGCTAATGCGCTTGCCTGTATAAACTTTCTCGGCTACATCAGCCAGGGGATGACCGGTGAAAATTCTATTTTCAATAACAGCAGACATGGACACCTCTAAAGACTGCTACTAATCTCAAGAGTCAATCTTAACAGGATAAAAATCGGTTTTGTCCACATTCTCGTGACCTAGTCACAACCGTTCACAAGAGGCAATGCAACCTTCAGCTCATCAGCCTCGAACAATCCAATTAGGATTTAGCATTGATGTCAGGATATGGTCACACCACTTGCCATTAATCAACAAATAATCGCGGGCATAGCCTTCAACGTTGAATCCCAGGCTGCGCAAGAGCCAGCCACTGCGCTGATTGGAGGGTTGATAGTTGGCCATAATTCGATGCAAGTTGAGCGCGGAAAAGCCGTAAGCAATCACTGACTGCAGAGCTTCTTTCATCATGTGCTTGCCTTCTAGATCTTGGGCAATTGAATAACCTAAATTGCAATACTGAGCCGCACCGCGAACAATATTATTGAGATTGGCAGAACCCACAACCACAGAGGGATTGGCGCGATCGAAAAGGAAGAAGCGCACAGCCACATCGCCATGAAAATCTTCAAGGCTCTGCTCAATTTGCTTGTGCCAATAGTCATTGGTTAAAAAATCGCTAGGCCAAGCTGGGCCGCCGTCTGCCAGGTGTGCCCGGTTGCTACTAAAGTAGGTTATAACAGCTTCAGTGTCTTCAATCTGGGCCAAACGAATGATGCATCTTCCTGTATTGAGCGTAGGAAGCTTGGTTTTCTGGGCGGACAAATCGTTCATTGCTCTCTCAATCAAACTAATTAGGCGAAAATTACTTCACTAATTCTAATCGACCCAGAAACTAGAATTGGCTCGAATTGGAGCAGCTGATTCTTCAAATACTGGTCTGCGGTTATCTTCATGAGCAAGAATCTCAACCAGCAAATCAGCATCGATCTCTAGGTCATCATCAAGGGAATAAGGTGAAGCCAAAACCAATCCGGTTTGGTCGTCATCAAAATCTCGCCAAGACTCTTTGATGGAAGATTCGAAAAGATACTCGTCTTCATTCGTCCAGGCAAGAAAACTGTCTTCTATCGAGGGCAAGGGCTCAATCAAGGGCATACCGGCGCGGCGGCCACGGTCAATGTCGTTGATTCTCTGCTCAATTGCTTCAACTTCACTGCGGTGGCTGTCACCAAACCAGTGCATCATTGCGGTTTTCTGACGCTCACGACAGAGAACATTTTCTTCGCGATCGGTATCAGCCATGCGCCGAGCGTCATTGAGACTAAAGCCGCCTTGATGGCTCTGAGCACGCATCTGGGCCAAACGCTGCTTGTTGCGGTCGATATCAATAAAATTGGGCAGAATCAAACCACCCTTTGCTCTTGATACTGTTGAACTCAAACTTTTGACTAGAAGCAGCACATTAGAAATCAATTTTCATACCCGCCAGTTGAAACTCATGCCCATCTCGTTGCCAAGAGATTAGTTCAGTGCCCCGTCGATCTCAATGGGGTAATTCCCCCAAATAAGTGCCACTTCATTAATTTATCAATTTGGATATTAAAAGTCTATCTAATCGCACTAGCTACGATATGGCTAAACGAAGCCACTACGTTTTTGGCTTTCTTTAGGGCTAACCCGAATATTGCCAACGCCCAAGCTAATCATCTGATTGGTTACCAGTTCAAAAAAGCGCTCCCGCTCTGGTCCCTTTATCACGGCCAAATGGTGGGCTTCAGCCAGGGCGACGGGATATCCCTGACCCTTCTCAACCTGAGTGCGCACTGCCTGCATAGCAAAGCTAAACAGCTCTTGGTCAGCGAAAACCCAATGGGGCATCTCAATACGGGCAACCTCACTGGCACCGCGCCAATAAACAAAGCAGCTGCGATCGGTCTGGGGCATCAGCTTGACCACAGTGGCACCGCTGACAAATACAGCCGATCGCTGATTAACTGGCAGCAAGCGCTCAAATAAGCTACGGTCTCCGAGTGGCCAAACCTTCGAGCAAGGAAAATCTTCTTCATTGAGGTTAGCGCAAAGATCACGACAGTGGCTGACCTCATAGGGGCAAATCGAAACCCGCAAGCAGTTGACTAAATCAGCACTGCGACTATGACTGAGGTAACCAATAATAGGCACCTTAGCCAGCCGCAACCGTGCCATCAATTCTTCCAAGCGGGCAAAGTAGCTCTCCTGATAGGTGCTACTCATTTTCTCTACCGACCAAGGTATGAGCGAACCATCGTACATAGCCAGGGCACGACCATGGCTAGCAGCCTGGCAGGCCGTTTCAGTCAACAATTCCAATTCAAAGAGGCCACGCTCAAGGGCGACATAGAGTTCATCAATATGCACGCGGCGCCGGTCTACCAGCGGATAGAGGTCATCTGGCCTGGCATGCAAACGAGGTTCGCTATACAAAAGCGGTGACACTGGCAGACCGTATGAAATGCGCGCCACACCGACATTAAGCAAATAGCAATTGTGCACCTCATGATGAGAGGGCATTATCTGTGAGCCATCCACGGCTACTACTGTCCAGGGTTGACGGGCCGTATCAAGGGCCGAGATCAATTCTCTTCGGCCGACAGGCTCAAGGGGTGTAGCCGTAGGCCAGAAAACCCAGGGGGCATTGTCTGCTAGTTTTTGCTCGAACCTGACGCTGTTACTTTCAGCCCCGGCAAAAGCTGCCAGTGCACTGGCCATAACCCGCTCATAATCTTGTTTCTCTACAACAGCATCAGCACCAATTTGTGATACCAGTTGAGAGAGCTTCATAAAGTCGAGCATGTGAAAAAATCCAGCTATAAGAGATGAGATAGAAAGGAGAAGACTAATAGTAGCGCTATACTTTACTAACAGTAGACGAACCAAGCAGTAGAATTTCAGCCGGAAAACAAATTAACAGTGAATCAGAAAAACAACCGCAAAGCCAAAGACCCCAGCGATGCTCCTAAAGAACTGCCTTCGACACTCTCGGGTCGTATTGCCGAACTGCGCGAGCGCAAGAATCTGACTATTAGAGACTTGGCACAAGATTCACGTTTTACTAAAGAGCGCATAGAAGACATCGAATCTGGCTTAGAAACCTGGCTTTCTTCTACAGACAGACAACTATTGGCCCGGGCCCTAGCAGTTGACCCTTATATCATTCAAGAAGTTGAGACCAGGCCACGTTTAGAAGAAAGCGATGATCCGGTAGCCTATGCGGCCATGTTGGCCGACCTGAGCGACTCTATTCTCAAAGGCGTCAAAGAGCAAGAATGCCCACAATGTGGCAATACTTTGCGTTGCCGCGTACAGGAAGGTTTAGACATTGACGAGCAGCCTATCTATCTAGCCAAGGCCTTCTGCCAGAAATGCCCATTCATTCTTAAGTAAGACAAATTGGCCAGTTATTTCGTCGATTGCTTCGACATCAAGCGCGCTGGCTGGGGATACTCACCAAGAAAAGTAATGGCGCCGGTCTTTAAATCTCGCATGGCGCCCACTATTTTGACTTTGCCAGAGTAGACAGCTTCTTTTACGATCGAACTATTGCTGAGCATATCGTTCGCCGACATCCAGACGTTAGCAATGGCAGAAGAATGTACTAACTGGTCGCCTTTTTCAGTTGGATGGCTGCGCCTTGTTGCCGCTACTGCTGGTGCAATTTTGCTCATGATAGTTGGCAAATTACCGGGCAAAAGAGACCCATTAACAGCACTATCAACAGCGGCCTTAACAGCACCACAATCAGAATGTCCTAAAACAATAACAAGGGGAATACCCAAATACTTGACACCATATTCAATCGAAGCTAGTTCGGAAGTAGCACAGACATTCCCCGCTACTCTTACAACAAACAATTCGGCCAGACCTTGATCGAAGACCATCTCTACTGGCACTCTTGAATCAGAGCAACCTAACACAATAGCTACAGGTTTTTGACCATTGATAGCAGTCATTTCGCGCCTGACAGAATCAACTTCAAAGTGATTAGTCTTGCCAGACAAGTAGCGTTTATTGCCAGCCTTAAGTTCTTGCAGAGCCTGCTCAGGAGTAGGCTTTGAATAGGCCGGCAAAACGAAAAGAGAAGCGGTCATTAAGGCCGCAATAATGAGGCACAATAAACGCTCTGACCACAAATACTTTTGCATATCCAGTTTTCCTTCAGAGTTAAACACTATTCCTTCGGCTTCCAGCAAACTTTGTTGCAAATCTGGCTGCATCTCTGTATTTCTACTAGTACTGATACCACCAGTGGAGTTGATCACTCGATGCCAGGGCACATTCCCAGAGTGATATTTCTTGTTAGTCTTATCGTTAGAAAGAGCACGCAGAGCCCAGCCTACGCCTTGAGCGCTGAGCCGTTTTTCAAGCAAATTCGAAATCAAGCCATAGGTCAAAATGCGGCCACGGGGAATGTCCTTGACGATTTCATAGACTTCGAAGTAAACCGACACTAAAGACCGTCTTTTTTAGGCGGAGACAGAGCGTTTGACAAAGCATTGACGAATTGTCTCATCAAGTCTGCCTTTGAGCTTGTTCAATCTCTCAGTAATTTCTAGTCTGCGCTTCTGCAAATTAAGCAGATGCTTTCTTCTATGATCATCTAGAGCGTCAGCAAAGAGATCATTGAGAGCGATTTCTTCGCCTTGGGCCCACCAGAGATCTTCAACTACAGAGCCAATCAAATCGTGTTCAGCTTCATCAAGCATCTGGCTGAATAGACGATATTCATTGCTGAGCATAAACTCAATTGAGGTACGCACTTCTTGTCTTAAACTTTGAGCAGCAGAAGAGACAATGGTGGCAATCAATTCTTTATCGAGATTGCCTACGCGCAAATTAAGCTGTGCCAGAGTTTCTTCGAGCAAATAGCGACGAAAAGCAATTTGATTGAGCAAGAAATCGGGGAAGTATCCGGTACATACCATGTGCACAATCTCACTGCGGGGTGGCAGGGAAGAAAGAGCATGGCGGCTGCGCACAGAAAGGCCTTGAAGGGTGCTAACGGCGCGGTAATGTTTGTCAATTAACTCTTTCAGGCCATTAACGACCGCACGGTTAAGACCAGGCACTTCGGCATTGCTTGAACCAGTATTTAAACTCTTGGCCATCAACTGCATTATTTGACGACGCAAATAATCGATATTGCCACCAAGTTCTTCAATCATTTTTACTGCTGTCGACTCACGAGCATCGATGATGCCCAAGAGTAGATGCTCAGGATTGATAAAATTGAGGCCGAAGAATAAGGCATATTCATAAGCGCGGTGCAAAGATTGCACTGTAAGATCGCTTAAACCATAGGCCTTTCTGGTTTCACTAAAGCTAGCGGTGGCGCCACCGGCACCAGTGGCAACAACAGGAAGACTAACAGAAGGCAGTCCAGAAGAAAGGTCTGGGCGACCTGAAAAAGGCAACTCAGATTCAGTTTTACCCTTAACTTGATTTTCCAATTCTTTACTGACAGAAGCTTCGTCAATTTTCATTGTGGCAAGCGCTTCGTTAGCAACACCGCCATATTCGGTCGCCAGAGCAGCAAGAATATGATCAGTACAAATATAGTTGTGCTCGAAGTTTATGCACTCATCTAAGGCAAGCTGCAATACTTGCAAAAGTGAATCGCTTGAACGCTCAAAAACAGAATCCAACATTGGCTAATAATCCAAGAAAGGGGACAAACTAGATACAGGTGAAGGTCTAGATAGCCAAAATTTGCAAGCAAAACTGGAAATCTATTAGAAAATGCTCACCGTTATAGGCTTATGGGCCTTTTAAGGAGCATATATAGGATAGCAGCAAACTATAATTTACCCTGGGGCAATAAGCCGTTCAGCTTAAGAAGGTATCAGTGAGAATTTTAATATCAAACGACGACGGGGTCTTTGCGCCAGGGTTGGGCACATTGGCGAGGGCGTTGGCTGCCACTGGCGAGCACGAAGTCTATGTAGTTGCGCCAGACAGACAAAGAAGTGCTACGGGTCATTCGGTCACCCTGCACAAGCCACTTAGAGTCGAGGCCGTAGAACTAGACGGCGGCATCAAAGCGGCTTGGTCCACCACTGGCACACCATCAGATTGCGTCAAATTAGCTGTTAAACAACTTCTGCCCCAGCCTCCCGATGTGATTATCTCGGGTATTAACTCTGGGCCCAACCTGGGCTCTGACGTACTCTACTCGGGCACAGTAGCAGCAGCCATGGAAGGTGCATTTTCCGGATTTCCTAGCATTGCCGTAAGCGCTCAAAAGAACAACCAGCTGGCCTTTGACCTGGCTGCCGAGTTTATTATCGACTTCTTGCGCGTGCTACCAAAAGCACCAATGCCTAACCGTGGCCTATTCAATGTCAACGTTCCCGCCTGCCCGATTGAGCAATTAAAAGGAGTACGGGTAACAGAACTTGGCAAGCGCCAGTACAAAGATATATTTGAACGCCGGCACGATCCCAATGGTCGCGACTATTACTGGCTCTCTGGCTGTGCCATAGAAGAAGGCGAATCTGAACTATCAGATGTCTGGGCCCTGGCCAACGGCTATATTACAATCTCGCCTGTTTCCTTCAACATGACCGACCAAAATACACTGGCCAAGCTCAATGAGATGATGACTGTCAATGAATTCTCCCACCACGTTCGATCTGGCAAATAGTTATAAAGCCATATTCAAAGACCCAGAATGGCCTTTGAAGACAACCATTGGCGGCTTTATCAATTACACGGCCCTTGGTGCCTTCCTCTTCAATCCAGCCTTCATTCCCATTTGCTTCGTGCTCTGGGCAATTTCTACAGGCTATCTCTTACGCAGTCTGCGCCTCAGCGCCGCTGGCGAACTAGAGAAGCTGCCCGTTTGGACTGACTGGCTTGACTTGATAATTTCAGGGCTTTCCTGGCTGTCGATTGCCGCTGGCTTCTTTTTCTTTGCCTTATCACTATTGGTAATGAGTCTGCTAGTGGGAGTGGGCTACGACATTTCCCATATATCCAAACCAAACTTTCTTGTCTGGTCTGAGACTACATTCTTGGGTCTGTTCTTCCTCACCCTGGCTCAGAACTTCTTCCTCACCATCTTAATGGCCAACTTTGCCGAAGAAGAGCGCATGGCAGCAGGCTTTGCCTGGCGCAAAGGCCTACGACGCATTGCCAAAGCGCCCCTAGAACTAGCCACCGTCTGGTTAGCCAGCTCGGCACTGACGCTCATGGCCCTGGTTCTTCCGCCCATGACCCTGATTGGTGCGCTATTTACGCCATTTTGTTATTTCTTAGCGCAAATCATTGGCTCGCGCATGATGGGCCAGACCTGGGCTTACATCAATAAAATTGATTCAGTCAAAACTAATTAGCGCTGCACCACGGTTTTCAATCGGCCTTCGTTGGTGAAATAGAGCTTCTGTCCGGCAGCTATTTGCGTCGGAGCCTGCACTGTTTTACTGGTCATATAAGGATAGCCCGAAGGGGTAACGGTTGGAGTGTGGCTCAATTGCTTAATGTAAATGCCTATCCATTTAGCAAAGTTCGTAAACTGAGTTCCGCCCTCATTGGCTAATTTGCCTACTTGTTTTGAGGCGATATGAGCATAGTCGAAAGCTTCATCGACAGTTTCAGGCACTTTCACAGTGATGTTGTTGCCGCTGCGGCTGATGGCATAGGGAGAGGTCGGCGCTTTAACAGAAGACTTAACAGCCGGAGTAGCAACGGTATTAGTTGCTGGACTAAGGCTGATATTAGCGGTGCCGATACCGGGAATGGAAAGCGCTAACTTGCGACCAGAGTTATCAACCTCTTGAATTTTGCTGGCGGCCTTAGCCTTGACCAGGGCTTTCTTGGTGCTATTGGTTTTAGCAGTGG
>JAUPUU010000127.1 GCA_030917395.1 Cyanobacteriota bacterium erpe_2018_sw_21hr_WHONDRS-SW48-000092_B_bin.40 | reverse complement strand
TGCTGCAGCAAGCATTTATTGCCGCACTGAAACGTCCCATTTCACTCTCCAACGTGTAGAATCTCGTAAACTCTTGCACTTATCGAGCATCCAAACTTTCTATGCCAACCTTAGACAAACTTCTTGCCGGCCTTACCACCGACCTAAGCGTCGCCTCGGGCCCAGCGAATTTCAGCGAACTAGACCCTGCCAAGCTAGAAACTACAAAAATAGATATAGCCGGAATCACCACAGACCCTGAACTGTGCCAGCACAATTTTCTCTATGTGGCGGAAGAAAGCGAAACAGTCGACAGCACGCGTTATGGCGTCAGACTGGACGGGCGGCACTACATTAACCGCGCCATGGAAAATGGAGCCACAGTGGTTCTCTCCACCCCTGAAACAAAATTGCCCGAAGGCAGCAAAGCGCTACTTTTACATCACCCGATTCCCCTATCGATTCTTGGACCAATCTGCTCAGCCTTCTATGGCGAGCCGAAACCAAAAAATATTGCCCTCATCACTGGCACCAATGGCAAAACTTCCACTGTCAATTTTTGCAAGATGCTCTGGAGCGCAGCTGGCCTTGAGAGCTGCTCAGTGGGCAACCTTGGTGGAGTATTAACCGATGGCACATTGATCTGGGACCGCGACCCCACTCTATCGGTGCCTGAAACAGTAACCCTGCACACTATGCTCAATATGCTGGCTTTGCGCCACATCAATCACGTTGCTTTCGAAGCTACCAGCCATGCCATTTTTGATTATCGCTTGCATGGTGTCGCCGCCAACATCGGGGCCTTTACCAATCTCACTCGCGACCATCTTGATTTTCATTCGACTATGGATGAATACTTCCGCGTCAAGATGATGCTCTTCAATAACATATTAGAACCAGGCAGTCATGCCATTCTCAATGCCGATGCAGAATGGTTTGCTCCGGCCCTTGCCATTTGCCGCGCCCGCAATCACAAGATAATTACTTATGGTGCTCAAGGCCAAGATGTACGCCTGGTAAAAAGCGTTCCTCAACCACTGGGGCAAACACTCACTCTTTCAATATTCGGCAAAACTTACGAATGCAATCTCAATTTATTTGGTGAATTCCAGGCAAGCAACGCCCTCTGCGCTCTTTCCATTGTGATCGCCTCAGGCGTTGCCGCAGAGACTGCCGTGGCCAATATGAATAAATTAAGCGAAGTGGAAGGTCGTCTCAATTTAGTGGCAACCAGTGCAACAGGCGGCAAAGTGATTGTCGACTACGCCCATTCACCAGACGCTATCAGAGCCGCCCTGGAGGCGTGCAGGAGCTTCACCACGGGCAAACTAACCATTGTCTTTGGCTGTAACGGCGAACGCGATTTAGGCAAGCGCAAAGATATGGGAGCTGTGGCTCAGGCTTTGGCAGACAATGTCATTGTCACTGATGGCCATCCCCGCTCAGAAGACCCGGCAACAATAAGGCGGGATGTGCTTGAAGGTGCGCCCAAAGCCAGAGAAATAGCTGGTCGAAGCGAAGCAATTGCAGAAGCAATAAGCAATCTTGCCAATGGCGATACTGTCCTAATTGCTGGTCTTGGCCATGAGAACTTCCAATCAATTGGCGGAAAGAACCTGCCTTACTCTGATCGCGAAACGGCCCAAAAGATTGCCGCTAGCCTAACTAGACGTTAGTGCTCAAACGATCGAAATGCTTAACAGCCTCGGCCACGCCATCCTCTGAACGAAGGAGGGCACCAAGTTGTGCCGCTCTCATGCGCATAGCTTGATCGCTGACCATAACTTTAAGTGCCTTACTCAAGCGCTCCACCGTAAGGCGAGAATGGGCTATCGGCTCTGGCCCTACTCCAAGCGCCTTGACCCGTGAGCCCCAAAAAGGTTGATCGACCCCAAAGGGAACCACTAGATTTGGCACACCAGAGCGCAAAGCGGCAGCAGTAGTGCCAGCACCACCGTGATGAACAATTGCTGAGACTCTCTGAAACAGCCACTCATGAGGCGCTTCACCAAGACAAAAAAGACGATCCGTCTGCCCTGCCGCCTTAAGGCCTCCCGAGCCAACCAATAGAACAACCCGCACCCCAGCTTCACTTGCCGCATGCTGGACCAAATCAGTAACTTGTTCAGCCTTACTACTAGACATACTGCCAAAGCCAATACTGACGACGGGCTCACCTTGCTCCAAGAAGGCTTGCAGATCAAGTGGCGCATTCCAATTCGCGGTTGCAGAAAGAATCCAATAACCGGTAGTGTGGCTAACCTTTACTGGGTGCTCAGGAACAGCTACGACGTGACGACTGAAACCATAGAGACAGGGCTGTCCGTCCATAGAACGAGATTTTTCATCGAGACCCAGCACCTTTATCCTGGCGCTAGACATCGCGCCTTGAAAAGGCACCCACAGTGCTAACTCTGATAGATGATGACTGAGAAGTCTTCCCCGTCCACCCACCCAATCAGGCAGAGCCCCAAGCATAGGGCCGGGGTAATCAGGTGAGGGAGCGCCTAATGGCTGAAGGTGAGTCTGTACGAAAGGGACTTTAAGCTTATCAGCCACCGATACACCGGTGACCATACCGCCAACACCGCCAGTAATCAAATCGACCCCCTCGCAAGCATCGAGGGTTTCTTTTGTGGCAGTGAAAATCATTTTTGGCATCTCCCTTGCCATAAAAGTCATGGTAGCAAAAGTGCCTTTTTCAGCTATTCGAGCAGCAGCATTGACTTCCTCTGCCGGTGGCCCAGAGAGAGGGAATACGGCAAGAGAGGTACCATCAAACAAGGAAACATGGTTAGCTGGCACCACCATACGCACCTCATGACCAGCCTGAGCCAGGCCCAAGCCAAGGGCAACATACGGTTGTACACCACCCCTAGTATCATTGCAAACAATGGCGATACGCATAAAGAAGCCCTAATTCCAGCCCTAAATTAAAACATACCTGAATATTAAGCTGCCGCCCACAAATTGCCAAGCTTCTCCAAGTATTGTAAGTCTAGAAATATTAGATCATCACCCCCGGGTCTAATCAATTGCCAGGTGCATTGAAGTGAAAGCTTCAATGCACCTTTGCTGCTTTACGCCACTACTAGCAGTGGCATAGCGCCAGCCGCGCTAGCGCTTTTCTGTGCTAGATCAAGTTAAAACGAAAGCTCATGATTGCTAACAGTAGCTCTATTTAGTTAGCGTTTCTGTATATCTTTTACTTCTTTCAATTAAAGCCAACCAACAGCAAACCAAACCGCACCGGCCCCACCCCCAGATTCTCGCAAGCAGCTCGCTGTTCGGCACACCACAGATTTAGCATCTTCCCACCAACCTCATGATCACTCAACACCTGCAAGGTTCCATTCGCAGTCTGTGGAAGGCCAGGGCAGCCTTGCAAGCGGTCCAAAAGTAGTCGTTAGCGACGACCAACTTCTGCCACTCATTCACCCTCAGCAATCTAGAAACGGAAACATCATGTTCGCAACCAAAAAGCATATCGCCGGTACCGAAGGCACCCACAACTACGTGGTCATCTGCCAAACCTCGCTCGGCCTGGTGGCCGTTCGCCACCTGAATGACGGCACTTACCGCGTGCGCGTCGAACCCAGCAACGACGAAGCCTCGGCCGCTCTGGCCAAGGCTCTGACCCGCAACATCTTCGTCGACCCGAGCTGGAAGCAGCCCTTCGACCAAGGCGCGAATGGCCAGAACCGCTTCTCCACTGTGGTCAACGGTGACGAACTGCACACCGCCGTGGCCCAGGCGGTCACCGCTCTGAGTGGCAACGGCGACGTCGACGGCGAGCCGGGCACTTCCAGCTGGGAAGCAGCACTGAATGCGGTGGCAGCAGTCGGCAGCACAGATCGCGCCGAGCTGATCGCTCGCCTGCGCGACAACGGCACCCCGGGCGTCAACAGCGCCAGCCGCTGGACCACCACCACCCTGGTGGAAAAGGCCTTTATCTTCAACCCCAACAACTGAAGGGAGACTATGCAAAAACAACTGGTAACCCTGCACAGCGAGCTGCAGCGGCTCGCCTTCATCAACGCCGGCAAATGCGAGCCCCAGCGCATTTTCCAGCAGACCATCAAGTTCTCCGACCTGCCCGCTTCAACCCTCGCCCTGGCCAAGTTTCTCCAGCCCGGCATTGCGGAAGAGCGGACGCTGCATGCTTTCTTCAGCGATGAGGCTGTTGGCGTCATGCTCACTTTGCCGAACCAGTACTGGTTTTGGCAGGTGGCCCACGACGCCGTCAGCTACTCGGCCAGCGCTGACCAGAACTCGGTGATTGCCGCCAAGGCTGTTCACCTGGCCATCGCCTGCCAACGCAATGGCCAGAGCCATCGCTACGACCAGGCCGAAGACCTGGCGGATCTCACCAACGACGAAATCGGCGACCGTCTCGAACACGGCATTTGCCTGATGAATTCGTCGGCTCAACTGACGCGCAACTGGATGTTCTATCCGCAGAGCTGAAGAGCTGACTTGAAAGGAGAGAACAGGGGCCTCGCCTCTGTTTTCTTTTTCTATAGAGTTAATAGACCGGTCTAATATAATCTCAGAGAAGAGAAAGCTGCTGGCAAGATCTCAATTGACTCAAGATAGCCGATGAACTTGCCTAGTTTCTTCGCGCCAGGATTACCAACTGTCACCCCCGCCACTGTCACCGGAGCCGCCGGAGTCGGAGCTGGAACTGCCAGAATCAGAACTGCTCCAGGAGCTGCTACTACTGCTGGAATTGCTACTCCAGCTGTCATAGTTATCGTTGTAGTTATTGTAGTTACTGTTGTTATAGCTGTTGTAACCGCTGCCGAAAACAGACCGCTGGGCTGAGAGTGGCTCTTCCTTGAAACTGCTGCTTTGACAAGTGCAACCTTTGCGGCAACCACACGCGCAGCTACAGATCGGGCCGCAACGACAGCTGCAATTTGCTTGTGATTTTACCAATGCTACAAGCACGAGCACAAAGCCGACGACACCAACAATCCATAGCACCACCTGCGCATTGTGATCTAACGAAGTCAGGCCCTGTAGAATACCCGTTTTTTTGCTCGTCGTTGTGCTACTTCCCTGAACGCTACTCGATGGCGCAGACAGCGATATCTTGACCGATACCACCTGCCCTGGTTGTAGATCGCGAGCACTAACTTTGTAATTACCACTGGTACCGGCAACGGTGGCGGCAGAAAAGTTGCCTTCATTGACTACAATGAGAGACTTGCTTACTGCAGGGCTGGCACCATTTAAATTTACGGTCATGTTTTTAATCGGCATTTGCCAGTTTTTGCCATTTGGCGACCATTCATAACTGAGGGTCTTGCCTAAATTTCTAGCTGGGTTTTTGATGATGTAGTTGAGTCTGTATGTATGTCTGCCGGAAACAAGAACCTTTGGCTCACCGAGCTTAAGCTGCAAAGACTGATGAAGTTGCGAAATCACTCTTGGGCAAGCTTTACCCGGTGGGCACTCTGCTGAAATCAAATCTATCTCGGCATCGTCTGAGGCAAAGTCGGTAGGTATTTTTCTCAGTATTCCGTGTTTTTTGTCCTTACCGAAGTCTACGAGGATTTTCTCCTCAATATTCAAGTCTCCTGCCGCTGACACTTTTACATTAACAGTTAAGTCGCTGACTTCCTCAGCCTGTGCTGGAGCCGCAGTCACGAGAAAAGCAAAACCTACAGAGACGAGTGTCGATCTAGAAAAATGACGCATTGAGCATCCCCTTTGATCCGCCCTTGACAACCTTAGTATTTGCTTCGACTGGTTAAGGGTCGGTTATGGAAGCGCCCAAGCGGGGCCGGTTTAAGAATTATGTAAGTTTTCCGGGGCACCAGTAATCAGCCCGTAGACGCCCTAAAGGCGGCACGGCAAATTAAGCACAAATTTGTTGTAGCACAAGTAGGAAAGCTTGCCTATAGAAGGTCTACAACAAAGCCACTATCGCCTCTATTTGCCTAAGATGAATGTTCTCATGGGGAGCAGCAAACACCAGCCACTGATAGGCATTGAGCGGCCCGAACCAGGGGTGCGGATGGGTCACTTTCGAGCGCACATCAATATTAGCCTTTCCAACTTCAAGCAAAAATCGCTCTGTCATTTCCTCAAAATCTTTCAATGAACGAGCCGCATCGGCAGCAGCACCTGGTTTTACTTCAGCAGTACCGACAACTTTAAGTGCATTGCTACCCTTAGACAACTCAATTACGGCGTGAGACATCAAGTTTCCCACTATTGTTAGATGGTCTAGAGTCATTGCCACCGACCAGTAGCGCGAGCTGTCTTCTAGGCCCTGCAAGCGAGCTATCAAACGCCTTTCAACAAGCTGCTCAGAGCTGAGCCCTCGGGCTAATTTTAGGATCTTGTCAGACTGTTCAGCAAAGTCGGCTAATGCCTTTTCTTTGCTGGAATTTTTGAATCGACGCGGAAATACAATGTATTTGGCCACAGCCCATTCGATAAAGGGCAGACCGGCCCCAGGCTTATCCAACTTAGGCTCATTCAGCCTAGGACCATCCAATTTAGGATTGGCTGCTTTCGCAGTCTCTAATTCGCTCATAGCTAATTTCGCACCCTCCGACTTCGGTTCTGCTGCAGCGAACATTCTCGACCTCCCAAGAAGCCACTTGCATTTCGCAAGTAGATAATACAGCAAGCACTTGCATTTTGCAAGCAAGTGCTAGAATATCCCCATGACCTCAGGGCTCATGAGCAGCAAACATAATCAGTAGAACTCGAAAGCAAAATAATGACCGCCAAAGCAGCAACATCTAAATCAATTCAAAGATCACCTTGTGTGGTCAGCAACGTACTTGAGATCATTGGCGATCGTTGGACGCTTTTACTAGTCAGAGATCTACTGTTCTTCAACAAGCATGAATACAAAGAATTTCTAGCCAGCCCAGAAAACATAGCTACAAACATCTTGGCCGACCGCCTCAAAAAATTACTGAACGAAGGACTTGTTGGAGAAATTATCCATCCCGAAAACAAGTCGCGCAAACTCTATTACCTCACCAGCAAAGGCAAAGATCTCATGCCGATCTTGCTAGAAATGGTTAAGTGGGGCGCAGCCTATTTGCCAGAAACAAAAGAAATGAAATTGATATTTGAGAGAGTCAAAAACGATCCAGAACTACTCAAGACCCAGGTACTAGATAGCTTGGAGCAATGGGAAAAACAGATGTTGAAAGCCAATGGCACCGCCTGATTCGGACAACACACGCCCCATAAACAGCACCGATGCGAAGCTGGCAGGGGCAGAATTTGCCCGCGACGAAATCGTCGGAGGGCGCTACAAAGTGTTGTCTATATTAGGCAAAGGCGGTATGGGGCTAGTCTATCGTGTCGAGCAAATATTTCTTGGCAAAGAATTAGCTCTCAAAACTATCCACAAATCTTTTCTCTCAGATATCACCGTAAAGCGCTTTGAGCACGAGGCACGAGCAGCCTTTGCCGTCAATCATCCCAACATCATTGCAGTCAATGCCTATGGCCTGCTCGATGACCAGACCCCGTTTCTGGCAATGGAAATAGTTGATGGCGAGACTCTAGCAGAACTATTGCATGACTCAGGACCGCTGCCAATGGCCGCAGCCCTGCCAATCATCATTCAAGTCTGCTTCGGCCTGGCCCATGCACACAACAGCGGAGTGGTGCATCGAGACATAAAGCCTAGCAACATAATGATTCTAAAGGGCCGGGAACTTGGCACCGAGGGCAGTGTCAAAATTTTAGACTTTGGCATTGCCAAATTTAGCCATAGAGACGGGGGAGAAATTCAAGCCCTGACTAAAACCGGCGAAATATTTGGCAGCCCGCTCTACATGAGCCCAGAACAGTGCATGGGTAGCCAGGTTGATTACCGCTCCGATATCTACTCGCTGGGTTGCGTTATCTTCGAAATCTTGACTGGAAGAGCGCCATTTGTTGGCAACAATGCCCTGGCAACGCTGATGATGCATCAATCAGAGCCTCCACCCACACTGGCTGAGGGCACAGGCGGTAACGAATTCCCTAGAGAGCTTGAGCGCATCGTGGCGAAGATGCTAGAGAAAGTGCCAGAAGACCGCTATGACAGCCTTGGTATAGTTGCCCACGACTTAGCCTCAATACTAAAGGGCAAGGACAGGGCCAAGATATCTCGCCCTCTTTCTCTATCGACGACAGATCTATCGAAAGAAGAGGACAACGACTCAAAAAGTAATTTTCTCAAATACATCACCGCGGCCACCATCGCTA
>JAUPUU010000126.1 GCA_030917395.1 Cyanobacteriota bacterium erpe_2018_sw_21hr_WHONDRS-SW48-000092_B_bin.40 | reverse complement strand
CTGTGCGCATCAAAGGTCATCTGCAATCAATGCGCGACCTTGGCCAAATTATGTTTTTGATTGTGCGTGACGCTTCGGCGACCATTCAAGTAGTCGTGACAGAAGCTTCCTTGCAAGAGCACCTGCGTCTTCTAACCAACGAAACGCCATGCTACTTCGAAGGCTACCTGCAAGCTCAACAAGTGAAAAAGCGCAAAGAGACAAAAGCGACAGAGATAGAAGCAAAACAAGTCGAAGCAAAAGAAACAGCCGAGAGCCAACAAACAGCATATGTTCCGCCAACAAGTGGGGTGGAGCTAGTTTTGACATGTGTAGAAGCCCTGGCCTCAGGCCTACATGTGCCACCAATTGAAATTGGCAAACAAACCAAAATCGATAACCTCTCAGCTTCGACATTGCTCGACTATCGGCCCCTGACCTTGCGCAACGAAAAAGTTCGGGCAATCTTCAAAATAGAAGCAGAAATATTGAAAGCTTTCCGTCACTTCTTGAACAGTGAAAATTTCATCGAAATTCATTCACCCAAAATCGTGGCCACTGGCACAGAAGGAGGAGCCCAGTTATTTAAAATCGACTATTTCGGAAGAACAGCCTATCTAGCTCAGAGCCCGCAGTTCTATAAGCAAATAATGGTAGGAGCTTTTGAACGAGTCTACGAAGTAGGGCCTGTCTACCGAGCAGAAGAACACGACACCACCCGCCACTTAAACGAGTACATCAGCCTCGATATCGAGATGGGCTTTATCGAATCAGAGCAAGATGTCATAGCCATGCAAATTGGCTTGTTGCGGCACATTATGGAGCACCTAAAAGAGAACTGCCAGAAAGAACTAGCGATGTACCAAGCCGTCGTTCCGACGATAGGCAGCACGTTGCCACAGATTAGACTGGAAGACGCTCAACAGCTTCTAGCCAGTAAGTATGGATGGAAAAGTGAATCGGCTGACCTCGACGGCGAGGGCGAAAAGCTGCTCACAAGCCACTTCGAAAAGGAGGAAGGCATAGACATGGTTTATGTCACAGACTATCCACATTCAATCAGGCCTTTTTATGCCATGCCTGGCGCACCACTTAGGAGCGGCGAAGCCGGGTCGAAGAGTTTCGACTTACTTTTCCGCGGCCTAGAAATAACAACCGGTGGTCAACGCATTCATGAATATGAGCAACTGACAAAGTCAATTGCTAGTCGCGGATTAAACCCAGAAGACTTCAATGACTATTTGCTTTGCTTCAAACATGGCATGCCACCACACGGCGGCCTAGCAATAGGCCTAGAGCGGCTAGCCAAGCAGCTCTTAGGCTTGCCTTCAGTGAAGCAAACAGCGCTCTTCCCGCGGGACATAAACCGCATAGTGCCGTAAGAGCGAAAACAGAGAGAAGAAGAAGAAAAACTTTAGGGCTGGCGGCGTAGTGTTCTATCTCGACCAATCAGCTCTAAAGTCTTTTCACTGGCGCAAAAGGTTTGTAATCATCAACATACTTAGCAGCGCGTTTGCGATCATCTGCTGCTTCCTTTGTGCGACCAAGTTTCTCGCAGCACTCAGCCCGGCTCAAAAGAACCTTGTTGGCCTCGCCCCGACTAACAACCTGATCATAATCTCTAATTGCCTCACCGTAGTGATGCAGTTCCTTATATGCATCACCACGCATGGTTAAAATCTTTATGGTCAAATGAGGTGAGCTGTTGTTTGGATTAAATCCCTTACAGTCTTCAATCAACCCAGAAAAGTCACCGAGCTTCTTGTCCGCCTCAACCAGCAACACAAGAGAAAAATTACGATGCTTACTCTTGAGCATACTGCGCAGCAGTGTCTGTGCATCTTTAAAGCGCCTATCATCGAGCAGAACTAGCGCTCGCCAATATTGAGTGTGCGTCGTCTTAGGCCATTCACGCTCAGCGCGGTCTAAGGCAGCATAAGCCTCAGTGTGACAACCAAGCTGCATAAAACTTTGAGCGGCACAAATCAAAACGAACTGATCATCAATCTTCTTTGCCGCAAGAACCTTTTTCAATGAGCTCTTAGCCTGTTCATACTGATCAAGCTCATATTGCACCACAGCAGCCAGGACAGAAGCATCGGGTGCATCAGGTTTACTCCTCCGCACTCTCTCAACGAAACTCTCGGCTAAAGCTATATCATTGCGCTCAGCCAAGGCACAAACAAGATTATGGTTCAACTCAAAATCTCGAGCCGGTGGCAGCTTGGCCGCAGCACGAAAATACTCTGTGGCCTTGCCCGCATTACCGTGCTTTAGTTCCGCTTTAGCCTTAAGAACCAGAGCATCACAAGACTTCGCGGCCGACTCTGACTCACCCCTTACTACTGGGGCTAGAGATTTGCTGAGCAAAGTCGCTCTAGATTGCCCCTCTTTATTGGCAGCATAGACCGCTCGCCCGGCGCTAAAGCCGATACTAGAACCCAGACATATAATA
The DNA here is from genome assembly GCA_030917395.1 of Cyanobacteriota bacterium erpe_2018_sw_21hr_WHONDRS-SW48-000092_B_bin.40. Taxonomy (GTDB): domain Bacteria; phylum Cyanobacteriota; class Vampirovibrionia; order Obscuribacterales; family Obscuribacteraceae. Next base: position 4,654 of record JAUPUU010000126.1, on the reverse strand, counting down.
GTCAAAAACAGCAAACGATTGCATTTCGCCGAAACGTCAGCGCGCCTCATTCACTAAGCCTACCGGCTTTGTCTCTAGCAGCCACTTGTCTTTTCGCACCCAAATTGATTTTACCCAAATTCACTTTATTCAAATTCTCAGCAATTTGATCAATCAAAATTTTGCCACCAGAGCCGTTCATATGCACTGGATCTTTAAAATTACTAGCGACAAAAGTTTTGCCATCATTGAGATCAAGCAAGCCACAACCTTGCTCGGCAGCGGTCTGCTTCAATAAAGCCATATACTTATCATAAGAGCCATGCGGCATTAGCGCCATATTGGCAGGGGTGAGCGGCATATTGACAAACAAAACTTCAACGCCTTCAGTCTTCAGCTGACTAAGCATACGTCTGAAATACTCGGTTTGAATCTTGAACATTGAGTCATTAGCGCCCTTGAAGCGCTTCTTGTATTCACGACTATTGTCTTGCCATGGATAAAAAGCATTGGGCTGTAAGGCCACCATGCCCTCAGTTACCTCAGTACCACTGAGAGCGGCATCGGGATTGGTATCGGGCTTAGTGCCAGAGCTATTACTAGCGCTATTCTTAGAATCAGCCATAGAACTAGCGCTAGAAGTTGCTACCGCGCCATCGCTGCTACTATTTCGGCGACGCGAAGAGTCAAGCAAATCGGTCACAGCAGAACTTATAGCATCGCCAGCCATTACCTGAATTTGCAATCTTTTGCCGAGCAAATAGATGTATTTGTCAGCCAGGTATTGCCCTCTGTTGAAGATGCTTGGCATAGACAAAGGCAATAGCGAATCAATTTCACTTTCTGATTTGAAGCGTGAAAAATAATGATAAGCCGGAGTGGCAGCAGCGCACTCTACACCAGAATCAATAAAGTCACGCAGTGACAAACCAAATATTGCCAACTTCGGCTTGCGCTCATTTGAGAAAAGAGAACTGACAATCATATAGTGATCAGAAATCATTCCGCCAGGTAGAGCGAAGTTAAAACACTTCAACTGCATGCCAGTCTTCTCAGCAATTTTCGCTTGCATATATTGCGAATAGGGATGGACGACTGGGTCAATAGTGACGTTTAGATAGTCAGCATCTCGGCAGGCGGTGGGAATCATCATCAAGGACGAGCCAAACAGCACCGCATCTGATGCCTGCGCTCCAGCCATGAAATCATGAGTGCGATGACTCTCCCAAGTTGGCTTGGTCGGAATACGCTCAACGGGCATCGGGCGGAGGGGCTGCAAAGCTACTAAACCAGCATTGACCACGGCAAAAAGCCCTAAGGCCAGTAAAAAAACACTGCCTTTTGCTGTTCTAGAGTTCGGCCCGGTCATTTGCATAGGGCTAAGGCTACCAGCTATTTACAACTTTATTCTTAGAGCCTGTTTAGCTTTGCCGTCGAATTTAGTTTAAGCAAGCCTCTACGGCATCGGCCATCTTGGCAGAAGCCCCCTCAGCCAGCTTCAAGAACAAGGAAGGCTCAATTAATTCAAGCTCAAGCAAACGCAATGCGCCATTGGCGTCAGGAATAATATCGACTCTGGCATAGAGTGGTTTTTCGCTAAGAGCAGCCAGGGTCTTGTAACCAAAGGCAATTTCGTCAGCGCTGGCTGTAACCATTGCCTCTCCAGCCTCACCAGCTACAGCCAAGTGCTGAAAAGCAGTCTTGCGAATGGCATGACTAAATTCGCCATCAATAAAAGCCAGGGCCCTTTCACCATAGTTTTCCACTTCGGCTAAAAAGGGCTGCACCATGACGCAATAGTCGCGTGCTAACTGGTTAATATGCTCTAGGGCCGCATCTTGGCCAGCTGCTGTGCTTAAGTCGAACTTCTTGACGCCAAAAGTCGACAGACCAATTGACGGCTTAACGACGACTTTTGAAACAGAAGAAGCGGTGGAACTAGCGGGCGAAGAGCCTGACAGACTCGCCAGAATTTCTGCTAAAGCCGAACGAGTAACTTGTTCGGCACCCTCTTCTATGTAGTATGTGGGAACGCAATCTATTCCACGCGCAGAGAGGTCTCGCAGGTAGCGCTTATCAGAGTTCCATTGCACAAGCTCCCACGAATTTTTCAAAATACTATGGCTAGCAAGACTCTTCAGCCACGCCATAAACTCACTGTGGTGCAAATGGTAGTCCCAGGTTGAACGCAAGACCACAAGCCGACTTGATTGAAATGGGAATGTACTGTCGCGCCAGTCGGCAACGGAGCAGTTATAACCTCGCTTACGGAGAATTTCGAGGGCGTCAAGGTCATCAGGATCGCCCTGCTTGAGATCACCGTAAGTAACGAAAACAATGTCCAGAGCGGGTTTCAAGATACACCTCGGATATAGCGGGAAAGCATTAACTGGATATTATTCAGAACGGACCACTATTAACTTTGCAATCCAGCGTTACACGCTTATACTTCTGTTACGTGGAGTCTTCATATTTCCCTAACAAATGAAGCACCTGACTGGTGCGGCAGAACTGTTTGGCGTATATGTGGAAAACCTAGAATCAGTGCGATTTGAAAATTATAAAAGCCTGCTTCCCCCTAACCGAAAAACAATCCACTAGAGATCCCAGGGTATCAACAATCGGCATTGCGAAATAGTCGCTGTTCTAGTGGCTGTTTTAACACGCCCTATTAGAACACTTCGAACTACACACCTCTAGCTAGAGCAGAACTAGCTAGAACAAAGATAGCGAGAACATACACTCAGAACATAGCGAACAAGAACACATTGTCAGACTGACTAGGATGAAAAACTTTGGAGGTTTATCCCTATGCGTATTGAACTCTTGTACACACCTGGTTGCAGCAACTACAAGAAAGCCCTCAGCACCCTTGAATACATCATTGCCGAGGAACGGCTACCGCTACCAGTTGAACTTGTCGAGAACTGCGCAAACGAAGAGGGAGAGCCAACAGTTCGTATAAATGGAGTATTGGTCAATAAGGCTGCGGCTAAATCGCAGCATTGTCTCGAGCATGTGCGTGAAGCGATCAGCCATAAGTGGCATGAAGTAAACCTGAGTCCTCTACTCACGGCCTAAAAAAACGACGCTACGCAAAGACAGAGAGACCCGCCACAAGCGGGTCTCTTTGCCTTTTCTAATTGTCTTTTAAAGGTGCAGCCAGTTCGAGCCCGCTATCATTGACCTAGCGCCCAATACGTGGGCTTGGTTTCCACTGATTAGCGTTCTAATTCTCACTTCCTAATGCTCTTCAACACCTTACAATACGCACTGTTTCTGCCAATAGTATTCGCCCTCTTCTGGCTTAGCCCGCAGAAATGGCGCGTTTGGATTTTATTGAGCGCCAGCTACATTTTCTATATGACCTGGAAACCAGTGTTCATATTGCTCATTCTTGGGCTAACCCTAGTCAATTACTATCTCGGCTTTGCTGTCCACAAATCTGAAAAACACAAAAAGCGCTGGTTAACTCTCGCAATTGTGCTCAACTTGGGCACCCTTGCCTATTTTAAATATGCCTATTTCCTCTGCGAGACGACCAATCAATGTTTGCAACCCTTCGGGCTGCCACCAGCAAGTCTGCCGTTCAAAATAATTTTGCCACTAGGCATTTCATTCTTTGTTTTTGAATTCATTCACTATGTTGTCGATGTCTATCGCGGTCACCAGCCAATCAAGTCGTTTCCAGCATTTGCGCTGTTTGCATCGTTCTTTCCTACACAAATAGCCGGTCCAATCAAGCGCTTTCAAGACTTCATTCCGCAATTTCTTGCACCAGCCAAACTTTCGATCAAACAATTTGACACTGCTATTTCACTGATATTGCTTGGCCTATTCAAGAAAGTTTTGATTGCTGACAATCTCAGTTTCTTTGTTCAAGGCGGCTTTTCACAGCCGCAACTTTTCTCCGGCTTGGATCTCTGGGTTTTTGCCTATGCCTTTGCCTTCCAAATCTATTTTGATTTTTCAGGATACACAGACATAGCTCGCGGCTCAGCAAACTTATTTGGCTACAAAGTACCAATCAACTTCAACTTGCCTTATCTAGCCAATAACATTTCAGATTTCTGGCGACGCTGGCATATTTCACTATCGACTTGGTTGCGCGATTATTTGTTCATTCCCCTGGGCGGCTCAAGATTGAGCAAATGGCTCAACTATCGCAATTTGATCATCACCATGACCCTCGGTGGTCTTTGGCATGGTGCGGCCATGCACTACTTGATCTGGGGTCTCTACCAAGGCATTTTGCTTGTAGCGCACAAAGAATTCCAAGCCTTTAAAGAAACACAAGCATGGCTCAAAGCAGCCTTTGAATCTCAGGTCGGCAAAGTCGCATCAATACTAGTGACCTTCCATGTAGTTTGCATCGGCTGGGTTTTCTTCAGGGCAGAAACAAATACACTGGCCTTGCAAATGCTCAGCAAGATGCTAACTCTAGCGCCCGCAATCGAACAATCAGCCGGCCAGACAAAAGATGTGGCTATGCTACTGCCAACAATCAATTACCCTCTGATTTATCCATCAGTCTTCTTACTACTGCCTATGCTTGCTCTGGCCCACATCGCCATGGGTTACATCAACAAAACCAATCTAATTGAACGTACACCAAAGTTCGCCAAGATCGCCTGGTGCTGTGCCATGATCTTTGTCGTCCTTGTTTTCTCTCCCG
>JAUPUU010000125.1 GCA_030917395.1 Cyanobacteriota bacterium erpe_2018_sw_21hr_WHONDRS-SW48-000092_B_bin.40 | reverse complement strand
CCTTCATGTGATACTGGAAGCGTCAGATTATGCCTCTGGAAATGATAGGCAAAGTCTTGAAATTTTGAAGACTTATCGGGCTAGGTTTCCCACTATTTCGTTTCAGTGACCAAGCGAGGTGGAAACTCCTAATCTAGCTATGGATAGAGACAATAAAAAATCATCAGACTGGAAACAGCCGGAGCTAAAGGTTTCTGACCCAGAGCTAGTGGTCGAGCCCGATGGCACCTCTGGCGCTTTGACGACTAGCGAAGATTACCTGGAGGCAATGGTCCCCAGTGATGCAGAGGATAGTGCTGACTTCGCTTCAACTTGCAAGCCGGAAAATCGACAAAGATCAAGGCTTAATGACCTTACAATTTATATGCTCGAAAACGAAAGTCAGTTCTATTGGCTGTGTGCCTCGGCTTTGCTTACGATCCTTGGTATCTGGTTTCATGATATCCATGGCATTCTGCTTTGGTCTTCGCCACCTTTTAGCTTCTTATGTTTTGCCCTCAGTCTATTTGCGCCGCTCTTCTGTATTTCAATACTCTTTTGTCAGCCAAACAAGTTTGAAAGACCATTAATTACCATAGTGTCTTTTGTTGGTCTTCTATTTTGGAATCAAGTAGTGACAATCAGTTGCTTGATGTTAATGCCTTTTCGCTTTAAGAATGCCAGCCGTCCTTTAGGGATCGCGGTTTTGTCTGGTCTACAGATCGGGGTATTTGTTCTCTATCCGTTTTTGGGCGGACCTGTTGCGGTACAGGATGAATTGCATACGGCTGGGTATAATCTTAGGCTCTGCCAGGTTAAGACCGTGCTGGATAGGCGGTCGACTTTAACTTTAGAGGAAGATATTCCGGTGGGGCCCTTTCTTACTTTTGGCAAAGTTCATTGGCGAATGATTGACACAAGGGCGCCAAAATCAGCCGTCATTTTGCCAGTAGATACAACCCATGTAGCGATTTTGATCGATCGCTTTTCGCATTATCACCGAACTGTGGTTGATCTGACAGTGAAGAATCTACCGATCTATGTTGAGACTATTCCAGCGGAAAAGTAGGCATCGATTAGCTGCAATCCGCGGCGATGACCTCAAAACTTGTCGTAGCCATTATATCTGGGCGATTTCCCCTTTAAGAAATCGTCGAGTTTGTCTGCACTTCGACCTAAATGTTCACTTCCAAATCTGTCTAGTTCAAGCTTAGTATCAAATATTTGTGATGGTGGCAAATCTAGTGCTGTTGCTGGATGCCTGATTTCGTGAATGAAATCGTTAAACATGGGAACCAGTTTAGCCATTGGTTTATCAAAAGCAGCTTCGACAAAGGTTTTATAGCCCTTGTTATGGTTGGAGACTGTCAGGGTTAGGTATTCATCTAAGTGGTTGTACTTTTGCAAGAACAAAGCAACTAAACGTTGCTGCACTTCCTTGCTAGCATCGGCATGCTTGGCCTTGCCTACGATGTCGGCCAAATTGAGACTGACGTTTCTGATTGCTTTTACTGATAGGGCCTGGGGGAACCAATTCTCACCATAGCCATGCAGCAGCTCAAATTGTGGTGAGATAGCCCCATAGACTTTTTCAAAGTAAGAAGGAATGCCTTCTTCTGCCCAATATTCGAGGTTCTTCTGGCGGCTGAGCACGGTGTGCATTAGTTCGTGTAAGTAAGTCCCTGGGCCGGCACCATCGTAGGTGGCAAGCAGATTGCGGCTACTGATGAAGACGCCATGAACATGATAGGGAAAATTGAGACGCTCTTTGAGGAAGGCCCGCTCTGCCATCTTATCGTGCAAAATGAAGATACTGACTGGTTCTGGCGCATTAACTAGTTTTTTGAAAGTGTTACTTTCAGCTCCACAAGACAGAGAAAATTCGGTATCACCTAAGCCTTTACGCTGAAGATAATCCAAAAAACCTTCGGCAATGGCACCATAGCGCTCAAGTTTTGTCTTGTCTATATCACCAATGAAAACAAAGTGTGGCGTGGCCACGAAGGCAGTCATGCCAGCTGTTATTTGGTCTTTCTTGATGACATTTTCAGGAGTTGGCTTGTTTTTGTCAGTGTCAAGTTTGTTTGCCAACTGAATTAACTGATTGTTCTTGCTTTCCCGAAGCAGAGCAGTCATCTTATCGAGTGCTTCTAAACGCCCACCCTCAATTAATGCCTTACCGATGGTCTGTATTTGATGCGGATTACAGTTTGTAAAATCTACAGTTGCTGCCTGCTCGAAAGTCTTTAGGCTTTCTTCTCTATTACCCAGCCTCGCCTGGCAGATGCCTTTGTGCACCAGAGTATCGATTGAATTGCCATCCAGAGCCAGGGATTTGTCATAGTCAGCTATAGCATTGCGGTAATCGCAAATTGACCAATAGGCATTGCCTCTAATTAAATAGGCATTTGCATCAGGTTTGTCTTTTAGTTTCTGATTGGCTAAATCAAATGCTTTGCTGAATTGCTTCTGCCCCAGTAGTTCGTTTACCTGAGTGCTCTCTTGTGCCTTTGCTGGCGCGAGAATAAGTAGACAGCAGGCACTTATGAGCAAAGGCCAGACAGTTTTCATATTATTCTTCAGAATTAAGAGCCACAGGCCTTTCGAATTGTGCCCGAATCAGCCTGGCATAAGAAGCGTCACGGGCCAGTAAGGCATCATGGGTGCCGCTTTCAACAATTTGACCTTGCTCTAATACTAATATTTGATCGGCATGGCGAACTGTTGATAGGCGGTGGGCAATCACCACAACTGTGCGGCCTTTCATCAAGTTATTGAGAGCTTCTTGCACCATCGCTTCTGATTCGTTATCGAGTGAACTGGTGGCTTCATCAAGAATTAGAACAGGGGCGTCTTTGAGGAAGGCACGAGCAATGGCCAGTCGTTGTTGTTGACCGCCTGATAATCTAACCCCGCGCTCGCCAATTTTTGTTTCATACTGCTCTGGCAGTTCCATGATGAAATCGTGGCAGTAGGCTGATTTGGCAGCACTGATTACCGCTTCTTTTGTGGCCGTGGTGCAACCAAGAAGAATGTTTTCGTAGATAGTGGTATTGAACAAGAAATTGTCTTGGGTCACTACCGCAATTTCAGAGCGTAGTGAGGCCATATCAATTTCTTTGACATTGATACCATCTACCAAAATGCTGCCTGCTGTTACATCAAAGAAGCGAGGTATCAAATTGGCCATGGTTGATTTGCCCGAACCAGAAAGACCAACCAATGCCACTAGTTTGCCTGGGGCAATATCTAGGCTGATATCGCGCAGTACCATATTTTCGTTGTTGGGATACTGGAAGAAGACATTTTCAAATTTGATACGGTGGGCACCTGGTTTGAGCTTTATTGCCTGGTCGCAGTTGCGAATATCAGGCACCTGGTCGAACACTTCAAATATGCGAGTGGCCGCAGCCATGGCCGGCTGTATCGTGCCGTTGATACGACCGATGTTTTTGATGGGGGAGTAAAGAGTTAAAAGGGCGACGATAAACGATGTCAGCGCCCCGGGGGTCATCTCATGCTTGATTAGCATCGAGCCTGCTACCCAGATTACACAGGCTATGCCGCTGGCACTAATCATGGCAAGAATGGGGGAGAGAATGGCTTCGGCGCTGACTGCCTTAATAGTGTTCTTGAAGAAGCCATTGTTGGTTTCAACAAAACGTTTCACTTGATAGTCTTCGAGGTTGAAAGATTGAACAATTTTGGCCCCTTGAATCGACTCTGAAATTACCGATACTAAGTCGCCAATGGCTTCTTGTCCGCCCCTTGATGATTTGCGAATCTTTTTACTTAAAATCGAAACCGGCACCACAATAAGTGAAATTATGCAAAGAGCAATTAGGGCCAGCCAGAATGCTTGCAGCAAGATCACCAGGGCTAGTGATATCACTGTGACCACGCGCGAAATTAGCGACTGAAAAGTTTGCGAAATGGCATGCTCAACAATGGCAACATCGTTAATTAGTCTGCCAATCAATACACCAGATGATTGCCCTTGAAAATACATCAGTGGTTGTTTTTGCAAATGGCTGAATAGCTGGTTGCGCAAATCGCGAATGGCTGAGGCCCCGACATACTTAATGGTATAGGTTTCAATGAAACCAAATACTCCCTGCAGAAAAGCGACAAGCAAGACCGCTGGCGGCACCCAGTAGATATATTGCATCTGACCTTCGGCAATGATTTTCTGCAAACCGGCACCGGCTGCCCAGGCAATAACGCCGTCCATGCTGCCTGAAGGGATTGCCGCTAGGGCACCGACAACGAAGAGAAATGTGTAGGGCTTGATATAGCTAAGCAGGCGCAAATAGGTCTGAAACTGGGTCGGGCTTATAGTCGAAGACAGACCTGGCAACTTCTTTAGTGAATGTAGCTCATTGGACAACTTGTAGAAGCTCCTGGGCGCAGTTCTCGACAAAATCGCCCTGGCCGAGTTCGGCGCGGAGGGTCAGTAGCTCGCTGGTGATTTCTTGCCTTAGGCCAGGCACATCGAGCATGTCGAGAGTGTATTTTACGAGCATTTCACCGCGACAATCTAGTTGAATTAACTCAGGAACCAGTTGATGACCAGCCAAAAGGTTCGGCCAGCCAAAGTTTTTCACGCTTTTGAAGAGCATTACAAGTAAGTAAGAAAACCAATTGCCCATGTAGAAGATGATCATTGGTTTGCCAAACAGGGCTGTTTCTAGGGTTGTTGTGCCCGATTTCGCCCAGATCAGGTCGCAGTTTTTCATTAGTTCGAAGTTGCGGTCTGAGTCGAGTATGGTCAGTCCTTTCCCAATCCGCTGATCGAGACCTGAGGCCTTGAGACTGGCATCGATGAGGGTGGCGAGGTAGTCTGTGGCGCGGCATATGACAAACTGAGTTTCTGGGCGAATTTCCAGAATTGTTTTCATGGCCCGCTCTAACACCGGCATGTGGGATAGCACTTCTTGTTTGCGACTGCCTGGCATAACTACAATAATTGGCTTACTAGAGTCGAGATTGAGAGAACGGCACATGGCCTCGCGATCAGGTATTGTGTCTAATTCTGGCAGAGCGCGTAGCAGCGGATTTCCGACAAAGCGGGCGTTGACGTTTTTTTGAAGATAGACGCCTTCTTCAAAGGGAAAGATGGTGAAAATTTTAGTTATCGAGCGCTTTAAAGCTTTGATGCGCCAGGGCCTTGAGGCCCAAACCTGGGGCGATATGAAGTAATAGATAGGAACTGCTCGTTTAGATTTGCGCACCCCTTGCCATTTTAAATAGTATTTGAAGCCTAAATAGCGCACTAAATCATCGAAGCATTTTTGCAAATAGTCCTTCGGTTTGCAGATAAGAGCGGCAAGTGAATGGTCGTCATCGATATTAGTAGTATCGCCAGGAATCACCGGCATGATTGAGCGAACCGATTGGGCAAAGCCGACATTGAAGCCGCCAAAATCTACTAGCAAAATGGCATCGGGATTGCGCTTAATTACATTGGCTAAGAGCGTCCAATGCATTTTGGCAAAGAACCAGACATAGTCTTTTACTTCGAATATGCCGACCACCGTATAGTCGGCGCTATTGAAGAGCAGCTCCATGCCAGCCTTTTCCATCTCAGAGCCGCCCACTCCCCATATGTGTAGGTCGGGATCTTTTTCTTTTAGCTCTCTTATGATTTTGGAGGCGTGCTTCTCGCCTGAATGATCACCAGAGACAATCATCAGTGAGCGGCCTGTTTTTTCTATTGTCTCCGCAGAAACAATAGGGCTAGGGCCTGTCACCGCTTTATTCCTACATGTAGCGCCACCGTGCCCAGTGCCTGGGGGATGTGGCGAACATTGATCAATCCAGCTTTTTTGAACATCTCAGAAATGGCTTCTGGTCTAGGATAAGTACGGCCAGATTCAGGCAAATATTTGTAGGCCTGGCGATCGTTTTGCAGAATTCCGCCAATTACAGGTACAACATTGCTGAAGTAAGCATCAAAAATTGGCGCGAATAACGGCACTGTGGAATGGCCCAAATCTAAGTTGACGACTCGTCCTCCGGGTTTTACAACTCGGGTCATTTCGTCCAGCCCTTTTTGCAAATCGGTAAGGTTGCGCAAGCCAAAACTAATGATGGCGCCATTAAAAGTGTTGTCTTCGAATGGCAATTGCTGTGCGTCTCCGCAGATCCATTCCATTTGTACTGTTTTGATTTTATCTTTTCTGCGAGCCAGGCGCTTTTGCCGCTCACCGGCTAGATCTAGCATGTTCTGTGAAAAATCGAGGCCCGTAATCTTCGTGCCAGCAGCTGCTTGCTTGGCAATGGCCAGAGCTAAATCGCCAGTACCGCAGCAAATATCGAGGTATTTTTCGTTGTTTCTATTGGCGCTGTCGTCGCTAGTGGCAACTTTTTTCAGGCCAAGACCCATTAGTTCATTGATGGCCCGTAGCTTCCAGGCCCGGTGCATGCCAACGCTGATAACATCGTTGCTTAAGTCATAGCCCTTGGCGATTCGCTCAAACTGATCATGCACATAATCGTGCTTGTCTTCTTTGGTTGGCAGTTTGAATGACATAAGTGACGCCTGCGCTTTGGAATTATTTGACGAACCCGAAGCCTAAAATCAGACAGACGAGCATAAATAGACCGAAAATTGTCCAGGTGAGGCGATCGAGCCCGGCTTCGGCACCGCGCTTTCCGCTGAACACTGTAGCGGCGGCTCCTATCCCTGCCATACCATCACCCTTGGGGGCATGGAGCAGAATCAGGATAATCATGAGAACCCCTAAAATGGCCTCAAAAACTAGCAGTGCGATGTAAGGTGCGCTCATGAAATTTCACTTTGGTCGCCTTGGGGGCCACCTGAATGCAGTGTGACATGGCAGAATTATAGCCTATAACTTTGAAGACCCTCCCATAAGCTGGGTCGTGCTAAACAATTTGAACTAACTTCGAGAGGCTCAAGCTATGACCGCATCGCCGTCGACCAATACCTCTGAGAATACTGCCTTAGAGCATCACAAAATTCTCATCGTCGGTGGGGGCACGGCAGGTATTTCTGTCGCACACCGCCTCATGCGGGCCATTGGCAATGTTGGCATGGCCATTATTGAGCCGTCCGAAAAACATTACTATCAACCACTTTGGACCCTGGTTGGGGCTGGTGTCTTTCCTAAAGAAGAGAGTGTCAGAGATGAGTATTCGCTCATCCCTTTGGGTGTTAAATGGATTAAAGAGAGAGTGGTTGATGTCAAGCCCGAGGGCAATATTGTCAAGCTAGATAGTGGACGAGAGATCACTTACGACTATCTTGTTATGGCACCAGGCCTGCAACTTGACTGGCATAAAATTCAGGGCTTAAACGAGGCCCTTGGTAAAAATGGCGTTTGCAGTAACTACAGCTATTCACTAGTTGGTAAAACTTGGGAATTTATCTCTAATTTCGCTGGTGGCACCGCTTTATTTACCCAGCCTAATACCCCAGTGAAGTGCGGCGGAGCGCCTCAGAAAATAGCTTATTTAGCAGAAGACTATTTCAATATTTCTGGTGTTCGCGATCGGGTCAAGATGATTTTCGCTTCGGCTAATCCTGGAATATTTTCGGTGCCAAAGTATGCCGCCACTCTCAATAAAGTGATTGCGCGTAAGCACATCAATACTATGTTTCGCCATGATTTAATTGCAGTTGATGGTGAAGCGAAGAGGGCTACTTTCAAGCATTTAGATACGGGCGAGACAGTTGACGTCGACTACGATCTTTTGCATGTGACGCCGCCAATGAGTGCTCCTGATTTCATCAAGCAGAGCCCCTTGGCCGATAGTGCTGGATGGGTGGATGTGAACAAGGCAACTCTGCAGCACAACCGCTTTGCCAATGTCTTTTCTCTGGGAGATTGTTCGAATTTACCCACTTCCAAAACTGGTGCGGCCATTCGCAAGCAGTCACCGGTGTTGGTGGCGAACTTAATAAGTCAAATGCGGGGCGAGCCTTTGCAGCAGTCTTATGATGGCTATTCATCTTGCCCGCTGGTAACCGGCTACAGCAGTCTTGTTCTTGCTGAGTTTGACTATGACTTGATACCCCAAGAAACTTTCCCCTTTGATCAATCGGAAGAGCGATATTCTATGTACGTCTTTAAGAAAGACATTCTGCCTCAGATTTATTGGCAGGGCATGATGAAGGGTCTGGTCTAATTTATGATTACTGGGCTTTCTGGCAACGAAATGTTTTGTCTCAATGAGAAGGGCTACACACCAGGAAATCTGGTGATCGGTAACAGCGTTTTTTCACTTGGTTTTGTTGGTAGTCTCACTTCTGGCCTGAAGACATTGGGCGGAGGTGAAATTCATGAATTGACTGAATTGATTCGAGAAGGCCGGGAAATGGCCTACATGCGAATGATAGAAGAAGCTAGGCGCCACGTCGGCGCTGGTGTTACTGGCGTCACTAACCAATTGATTTTTCATGACACCAATGTCGAGTATCTTGCTATTGGTTCGGCTGTGCACCGGGATGGCGAGAGCAACAAAGATATTCCATTTTCTACTTCGGCCAATGGTCAAGAGCTTTATTGCCAGCTAGATTGCGGTTTTCACCCCCTGCGCTTTGTTTTCGGCAACGTTGCTTATTCAATTGGCATCGGTGGTGGTGTCATGGGTACTTTACGCAGTCTCAAGGCCGGCGAAGTCGTCGAGTTTTCACAGATGCTAAATAAGACCAGGCATCTGGCTATCGAACGCATTTCTCATGAAGCCAAAGAGGCCGGTGCCAATGCCGTGCTTGGTATTCAGACGACCATCGCGCCTTTATTAGGTATGCAAGAAATGGTGATGACTGGAACAGCATCATTCCATGAAGAGTTGCCGGCACAATTTTCAGAAGTACCGATCACCAGTGATTTGACCAATGAAGAGATGTGGAATGTTATCGCCTTAGGTTATTGCCCTATACGGCTTGTAATGGGAGTTTCAATTTTCTCAATTGGTTTTGCCGGTGGCCTCAAGGCTATGTTCAAAAGCTTTGTCCGCGGTGAAATCAAAGAGCTGACTTATATGATTTATCAAGCGCGGGTCAAGGCGTTGAGCATGATTGCTGAAGATGCTGAGAGCTTCGGCGCCGATGAAGTGGTTGGTGTCAAAACCTATGTCTATGATCTCGGTGGTGGCATGGTTGAGCTTTTAGCCATAGGCACCGGCATAAAGAAACTGCCTAACATGAAGGTGCATTCGCCGCTTTTAATTCCACAGGCAATTATCAGAGACAGCGAAACCTTTACCAATCGGGCTGCCACCCAGGCAACTCTCGCCCGTCAATCAACAGTATCGACTGATTTTGGAGACTAATTCTGTTATCTAATTAAGCAATCACGCAATTGGTGGCGGGCTTTTGCGATCTAGATACTTTTGCAAAATGATGGCCGCTGCTTGCTTATCAACCATGTCTCTATTTTTGCCAGTTTTCACACCTTGAATAGTAAGTGTGCGAATGGCCGATATTGTAGTTAAGCGCTCGTCTTCATAGACAATCGGTAAGCCTGTGGCGTTAGCTAGCTTCTTGGCAAACGACTTCACTTTTTCGGCTTGTTCACCCATCGAGCCATCCATGTTGTAAGGAAGGCCAACTACAATTTGCACTGCGCCGTGCCGAGCGGCAAGCAAGGCAATGTTGTCAACGTCAGTGTGCATATTGACGCGATGAATTGTCTCCAGGCCGGCTGCAGTCATTCCAAGTGGGTCGGAAATAGCGACACCTATGCGGCGGTCGCCGACATCTAATCCGATCATTCGTGGCTTTAAATTACTCATCTAATAAATATTACTCTAGTCAAAGATAAGTTCCAGTAATTTCTAACACGTAAAATAGTAATAGGCTAAAAGCCGCTACAAAAAATTGGATGGTGAGGTTGCCATGAGACTATATCTGGTTAGACACGGAATTGCCTCAGAACGTCTGGGTCATGGTGTGACACGAGACGCTGATCGACCGCTGACTGACGAAGGCAAGGAAGAGATGAGAGTGGTGGCACGCGGTCTAGCCAAGCTCAATGTCAAACCAGATGTGGTGCTTGCCAGCCCCTTGGTGCGTACCCGTGAAACTGCAGAAATTTTAGTGGAACAGTTCGGTTGTGAGTTGAAGTTCACCGATACTCTGGCGCCTGGTGTGACCGCCGCCAATGTTTGGAAGAGCGTGGCCCGTTATCCTCAGGCCGAGCAAATTTTTCTTGTTGGTCATGAACCCGATATGGGCATGTTGGTGCGCGACCTGGTGTTTGCCGGTCTTGAGTTTGAATTGCCGTTTAAGAAAGGCGGTGTATGCCGCGTGGATGTTTCAGACTTGCCACCAACTAGCCCGGGCATCATCAAATGGATGCTTCCACCTAAAGTATTTCACTCACTCTAGTTGTTAGAGTTAGGCCATGGCTGCTGCAAGTGGTGCAGGCATACTGTGATTGATGCGCTCAGCTTCGGTTAGAGCTTCTGCTTCAATGGCCCAAACATAGAGGCAGGTGAAGAAAGCTGCCCTGATATAGATAGACATTGCTGTTACCACAATCACAGTCGAGGCCCAGAGACAGCCGCCTAAGACCACTATTGGTGAGGCCATCGACAGGTGTGAGACATAGGCATAAGAGAACCCAGCCATACCGCCACCGGCAACCAAGAGAAGCACAACTCGGTTGATTGTATCGATACCGATCTCACCCACACCGATTGTGATCAAGTTACCTTGACCAATGCGGTCCGAGCGTTTGAGAGCGCCCCAGAAGGACGTGCCTTCAATGACGATGGCAGGCAAGATCAAGTGACCGGCCATGGTCCAGAAGATTTCAACAATACTCGATAAGAAGTTGACGCCCATACCAAATATGCCTGAACCGCGCTTATCGCGCATGAAGCGGGCAATACGTTTGGCAATAAGTGTTACTAGGCCAAGGGTTATGATGGCAGGAAGTGAGCTGAAGACAGCAGCGCAAGAGGTGGAAAACTTACCAGAGCCGGCCCCTTCAGTTAGATGGCTGTAGACCAGAGCTGTGGTTACGCCTTCTAAAAAGCGGTTGGTCAACCACCAGAGCGAGAGTATGGCAACAACGGCAAAGACAGCATCCGGGCTGGCGGCCTGTTGCAGCGCACCGACACCGCTCTGGTCCCATTGGCCATTCAGGGCTGTCTGCCCGATAAACTGCTGGATGCCCTCGGGGGTAGGTGTGATTTTAGCGGCGTGATGAGCGCCATGCGCGGCGGCAGCGTGTGCCCCATGTGCAGCCTGGGCGCCATGGGCTGTGGCCGCAACCCGCGATTTGCCTTCAAAAAAGAGCATGATGGCAAAGAAGAAGTTGCTAAATACAGTCAATATCGCTGGAAGCAGCAGTCGTTTATCTTGCCAGCCCATTTTGATGGCTGCCATGATCATCTTAAAGCCCCGACCGAATGATTCAAACATGACCTAATCCTTCTAATGGTCCCAACTAAACTGATGGCTTGGTCTTAGAACATAGTAAAAAGGGGTTATCCCCTGAGGAGCTTTAGACCTGAAAGTGGCCATTGCTTTAGAAAGCCTCGCCTGTATTGTAATTAGTTGCCAAGCGAATGTAAAGAACTTTTTTATCTTTTGCCTTATATTTTTTCTAGTTCAATGTCTTCATCAGGATACATAGAGTCTAAAATTGCCTGATATTTGGCGGTTACATGCTTGCGCTTAACCTTAAATGTCGGAGTTAGCTCTTCATCTTCTACTGTAAAGTCGTTGGGTAGAACTTCGTAGCGCTTAATCCGCTCAAATGTTGCCAGGCTTTGGTTTATTCGACCAACCGCGGCATCAATCTCGTCTTTTATTAAAGGGTGCTGGTAAAGCTCTTCTACTTCCTTATAGACGAGTTTATGGCGACTGGCCACAGTCTTAAGCATTTCGCGGTTGAGGGTGAGTAAGCAGGTAATAAATTTTCGTCGGTCGCCGTAGACGAGGCAATGGCTGACTATGGCCTCACCTTTGAAGAGATTTTCAATGTACTGCGGGGCCACATGTTTGCCACCGGCAGTGATAATTATGTCTTTTTTGCGGTCTTTAATAGTGATAAAGCCGTCGCCATCGATGGCGGCAATATCTCCGGTTTTAAACCAACCATCGGCGAAGGCCTCTGCTGTGGCCTCTGGGTTCTTGTAGTACTGTTTGAAGACATTGGGACCGCGAACAAGTAGCTCACCGTCTTCGCCGAGCTTAACTTCTACACCTTTAAGCGGTTGGCCCACGGTTCCCGGGCGATTGCTTTCAAGATTGTTGCAGGCTAGCGGGGCGCTTGTTTCAGTCAGGCCATAACCTTCTAAGACGTTCAAGCCGATGGTGTCAAAGAAGCGTTGCACTTCAGGCGGTAAGGGGGCTGCCCCTGACATGAGCATGCGCAGGCGGCCGCCAAATCTTCTTCGTATCTTTGAGAAAACCAATCTGTCTGCGGCCCTTAGCTCGGCGGCATGAAGTTGCTTGGTAATAGCGTTTTTGACTTCACTGTTGCTTGTCTCGGTCTGGCTTTGATGGCTGCGGGTGGCCATGCTCTCGCTGGCTACTTGTTCCGGAGCTTTTTTCAAGCTGAAGGCCCAGTTAATCAATATCTGTTGGGCTTTTGGCAGATTCCTGATTTCCGATTTAATCCGCTGGTAGGCCTTCTCGTAGAATCTAGGCACACCGTTAATGATAGTTGGATGGGTCTCGATCATATTGCGCGGCACTGATTCTATGCTTTCAGCATAGGCCATAGTAATGCCACCAAAAATGCTTAGAAATTGTCCGCCCACTCTTTCGTAGACATGTGAAAGTGGAAGGAAGGAAAGGGTCTGGTCGTTTTCAGAAAAACTCATGCGCTCGCCGATAGCAGCGCAGACCGAGTAAATATTGCCGTGGGAGAGCATTACCCCTTTGGGGATACCTGTAGTGCCAGACGTATAAACAATAGATGCCACCGTATCTGGGGCTATGTTTGCAATCGACTCGGCTACTAAATTTTTATGGGAGAGAAGATATACTTCTCCATCCTTAAGTAGTTCATCCCACTTCAATATTTTCAGCCTATCGGTTGATGGTGGTGCTTCACCTTCAAAAATTACCGCAAATTTGAGCTTTTCCGGAAGGCTTGGCCGCTCCAATATTTTTCGCAGTTGCAGTTCGTTTTCTACGAAAATTCCTGCAGAGTCGCTGTGCTTGATAAGAAAATCTACTTCGGGCGCGTTTAGGGTTGGGTAAATGGGAATACTGACTGCGCCTAGTGAGAGAATGGCTAGGTCTGCCCAAGTCCATTTGGGCGAAGGTAGTGACAGTATCGCTAGATGAGCTTTGCTACTGATGCCTAGTTTGGCTAGTCCACCCATAGCAAGCTCGATGACGCGACCATGTTCGCGCCAGATTATTGGCTGATAAATCCCTTGAACTTTATGCAAAACAGCTGGGCGTTCGCTATTGCTCTCCACCCGTCGCCAGAAGACATCAATTATCGTCTTTTCAGTTTTTGATGCCATAAGCCGTAAATTTAGTCCTGATTTACTTTAGTGCTAAATTAAGCCATTCCAGATAAGGTGCATATCCGTTTTCAATATCAAGTGAAATTATTTCTGGAACTTCGTAAGAGTGAATTTCTTTTATGCGCTGTTGCAGTCTATCGTAAACGATGCTCGAGGATTTCATTACAAGCAAGCATTCCTGATCTTTCACGATTTTTCCTTGCCAGCGGTAAACTGATTGCACTTTGTCAATGATGTTGACGCAGGCTACAAGGCCATCTTCAACTAGTTTTTCTGCCAGCGACTCTGCTTCTGATTGAGCGCAGGTGGTAAGAACAATATTGTTTTTCATAATTTAGATAATCATGCTGGCAAGCTCATTTCCAGCTTCGGCAATAAATGAGGCAATCAGTTCAGTTGCTCTGAGGAATTGCATAGATTGCAAGCGCGGCATGCGATAACGCTTATGCAAGCGGATAATCACTACTGGTACATTGAGCTCGCTAGCGGCATAATCGGCGAAAGGTCTGAGGAAATGATCAAAGCTCCTAGCACCAATGGCTTCTAATTCGCAGAGTTTTAGTTTGAGCCGTCGTTCGTATTCTTCAGCCCCTAAAGATTCACCATAAGCTGAAATTTGGACTCCTGGTGCTTCTTGCCAGGTTGAGCCCATCAGCATCACCACCAGGCCCACTTTGCCCGCCTTGATGACATCGCTAAAGACACGCCGAAACGGAGTTTCTAAATACCAGCAGGGGTCGGCCACCATGCAATAGTTGCTCATTAATGTATGGCAGCCGGTCATGCGATTAAGCAAGGCCGACATACTGCCTGTAAATGACTCTTGCTCGTGAAATTCGCCTTCCCGCCAGTTTGCTGTGGCATGGGGTGCAACCACTAAGACTGGTAAGTTACCGCCCATAAACTTATAGTCAGGCTCTCCAGCGTGAGGCATCTGCTCGTAGCGTTCAGACAACAGCGCTTCATATTTAACGGCCCAATCTACTGGGTCTGCCTGGGGCTGCTGACCAATAATATATTGCAAAGCATGATCGAGTTCGTTAAAGCGAGCTTGGGAGTGCGAAAGTACCCACGGGTTAAACGGTGAGGGGCCAACTACGGTAACCATCTTGCCCCGTCTATGGGCATAGAACATTTCCATAGCTGCGCCATAGCTGGGCCTTTCTAGATTGGCTAAGAGGCCATCGCTCTGGTCGATCAGCTCAAGGGCTCTTTGCACCCTTTGGTCTGAAGAGCCGGCAATTTCAATGGCATCGAGAAAATCTACATCGGTCTCGGACCAGGCAAATTCTAGGGGGTTAACCACTCTGAGGCCGTGGTTTTGCAGTCTTGTCAGAGCGAAAGTGCGCCAATCGGGCGCCGAAATATTGTTAGCAATGTTATTGCTAATAGCTGCTGAATGTGACAGCTGAGCGGGATCTATAGATCCGCCGGTGAGATAAATTGACGAAAGTATCGACAATTTTTAGTGCTCCTGATGCCGCTGCTGCTCTGAAGAAGAGCCATAGTGCCAGTTTACCAAACTTTTGGCGTTGTTACGTGGCTTTGAGGATATTTTGCTCACGCTTTGGTGCTTCAAAATCATTTCTGGGCTTAGCTTTGAGCTTGGTATGGCGGTTTTGCATATCAATCGAGTATGCTTTCTTTCTCAGTATTTAAGGTCGGTGTGATTAATGCATTCGCGAGTATGGCTAAAACTGCTTTGCCAGGCAGTAATTTTGACTGTTCCTTGCAGCCTGGTCTTCACTGGTTGTTCGCCCTCAACCAGCACGACCGAGCGACCAGCCAATTACACCAAGCTTGCACCGAGTGCGGATACTAATGAGAGCGAGGTGGCAGCGGCTCAGAATAATCGCGCCAGTCATGTTCAAGTCACTTGCACACTGCCGGTGAAACGCATGCTGCGCCCTGATGATAAAGGGGAGAAGCACGAGAAATTTCTTCTACAACTCTCAAACGGTTCAACAATTTTGGTGGCTCATAATGTCAGCAGGGCCCCGAGCGTTCCTGTTGAAGCAGGCGATATCGTAACGGTGCACGGCGAATATATTTGGAACAACAAAGGTGGAGTGATTCACTGGACCCACGCGAGCGACACGCCCCGGCATGAAGGTGGATACATAGATTTCAAGGGGCAGCGCTACCAATAGAATTTGCTCATACTGCTTGCCTTTGTCGGGCCCAAGACCAAGCAATTTGCCCAAGAAGCTCATCTTGACAGCCTCTTGCTTGATTATAATTCGCTCATGGAATTGTTAATAGATTTGCACAATGCTTTTCAACAGCCAAACTCACGCTTATACTCAGTGAGTGACGCAATTTACAGAAGGTAAAGGGGCAGTCTTAAATGATCCACGGTCTGAAACAGTTCACTGCTGCAGCACTAGTAGCTCTTTCATCTTCAGCCTTTGCTGCTGAGGCACTGGCAAGCAATTCTGATTACACTAATTTGATTGCGGTTAACACACCAGGAATTCGCAACGCTACCGATTCTTCTATTGATCAAGCTGTTGACTATCTCAACAAGGCTGATCATGCTGTTTCTGTCAAAAGTCGCAGAAGCAAAACTAGACCTGCTTTTGATAGCAAGATAGTACGTGAACGCCATAGATTGCCTTCCAGCGCAGACAAAATTCTTATTCTCGGCGGCTCTGATATCGTTCCTATGTAACAGGAAATTGGGCACGCAGATACATTGGTAGCAACAACAGAGACAAAAGCATTTGATGGTGGCCTGAATTTTCAGCAGCCCCTCAGTTACGACTTTGGCATATGTACTGAGCTTCTTGGCTTTACCTTAGCTGAGCATCTTGATCTGATTTGCCAGCAGCAGCCAGAGCACGAAGCGATTGTCAGTTGTCTTGAGAATAAACGGCTGACTTACGCTCAGTTCAAAGCTGAGAGCGAAGTCTTGGCTCGGGCGATGATGGCCCAAGGTATCGAGCAAGGTGATCGAGTCGGTATCTGGTCTGCTAACAACTGGCGCTGGCTTACAGTGCTTTATGCCGCTGCTCGAATTGGAGCAATTCTGGTTAATATCAATCCAGCATACCGTAGTGGCGAGCTTGATTATGTCTTAAGTCAGGCTGGAGTTAAACTGCTCTTTGCTATTCCTGCTAATCGTTCGAGCAACTATTTAGAGATGCTAGAAGAGTTGGCACCCCACTTATTTGCTACTTCTGATGCGGTTGCCACTAAGGCTCAAAGCCTTCCTGGGGCGTTGAAGAATATTGTCGTTATGCCTGCCGTCACGATTGATGGCCAGCAGCAAACTTTCGGCGATGATAAGCGCTTTGTTCATGGTTGGGACAAGTTTATAAGCCTGGCTGAACTGACCAGTTCTAACCAGCTTCAGCAGCGGCAGAATTTGGTGCAGTTTGATCACGCCGTAAATATTCAGTACACCTCGGGTACAACTGGATTTCCGAAGGGCGTCACTCTATCTCATCACAACCTTCTCAACAATGGTCTGTTTGCAGCCCGTGCCATGGCTTTGAACACAACCTCAAGATTCTGTGTGCCTATGCCTTTCTATCATTGTGGTGGCATGGTTAGTTCTGCTTTGGCGACATTTTCTGTCGGTGGAACATTAGTATTGCCGGGGCCCTATTTCGAAGAGTTAACTGTGATGAAGGCCGTTCAAGCTGAGCGCTGCACCCATCTTTCAGGTGTTCCCACTATGTTTATAGCCCAGCTAGAGCACAGTCAGTTCACTTCTTTTGACTACTCTAGTTTGCAAGGTGGTTTTCTTGCTGGTGCACCATGCCCGGTGCAATTGATGCGACGGGTTGCCAGCGAAATGCATGTTGCTGATGTAGTCATTCTTTACGGTCTCACAGAAGTTTCGCCGCTGATGACTGCTACTACTATTCATGATTCTCTTGAAACCAGAGCGACCACCGTTGGTAGAGCTATTCCTGGCGTAGAAGTGAAACTGGTAGATGATTCGGGCAAGATTTTGCCGCGCGGTGCCCAGGGTGAAATTTGTTGCCGCGGTCATGGCATTATGCTTGGCTATTGGCAAGATCCAGAAGCCACAACCAATTGTATTGATGCTGCTGGTTGGCTCCATTCCGGGGACTTGGGCGTGATGAATGCTCAAGGCTACTTGCATATTACTGGGCGAAAGAAAGACATGATTATTCGCGGTGGCGAAAATATCTATCCGCGCGAGATTGAAGAAGTCTTACATGCTCACCAGGCCGTGGCCCAGGCGCAAGTATTTGGAGTGCCAGACCGTCGTTTGGGCGAAGAAGTCGCCCTCTGGGTGACGGTAAAGAGTGGTGTTGAAATCAGTGAGGCTGAACTGCTTGGTTGGTTGAGAGAGCAAGTGGCGCATTTTAAAGTGCCACGATACGTTAGGTTTGTCTCTGAATTTCCCATGACAGTTACAGGAAAGATTCAGAAATTTGCCATGCGGGACAAAATGATCGAAGATTTGGGTCTTCAGTCAGATGCTGCCATAGAGACAGCATAGCGCTCTTGCTCTAAGCTTTTGTTCTATACTGTATTTGACCTAAATTCAATTATAGGAAGTCTCGGATGTCTCAGGACGGTTCTGCTGGCCAGCGTCGTCGCAAGAAGAATGTTTTTCTTGCATGGCCATTGATTCGCAAACTAGAGAGCCTGGCTTTTCTTGCCATGTTTATCGCTGTGCCATTTTTTGGTTATCGCGTTGTTGATTACACTTCCAGGCACCTTGCTTTGAACAATGCCGCCCATGATCTGGTCAAAGATATTCGCAAGGCCAAGCAGATGGCTTCTGAGCTGGGCATCGATATTTCGGTAGAATCGCGGCAATCGACCGAGGATAAAAGAGCCGCTTATGTCATAAGAAGCGGCTCTCGTACTCTTGAAGAAGTTGTTCTGCCAGACGGAGTTAGTATGATTGGCGGAATCACTTTTTCCAAAGAGGGAGTGCCAGATCACCCTGCTACTTTTGACGTCCATATGGACACCCGCTCGCTGGCCATCGACGTCGATCGCACCGGTTTAGTGACCCTGCCTTAATTGGTCATGTTCTTATTTAGTCATTGCCTCAACTATTCATTATCGGTCCAGTGTGCCATTAGTGCCTGGTTCGCTTTTCTTGCCGCACCTGGGCTTAGCAACAAGTCTGGAGTGATTAGCTCTTCTAGGCGCATTAAGCGTGCCACCAGGCCTGTCCAGCCGGTTTGGTGGCTAGCGCCAAGGCCGCTACCGTTTTCGGCATGGAAGTATTCGTAGAAGAGAATGTTCTCCTTCCAGTGGGGATCATTCTGAAACTTATCGCGGTCGCCGTAGACTGGTCGTTTTCCGTCTGGTCCAGGGAGAAATATTGAATACAAGCGGCGGGAGATTTCTTGGGCTACTTCTAGCAGATTCATCATGTTGCCTGAGCCAGTTGGGCACTCAACTTTAAATGATTCACCATAATAGGCAAAATAGAGATAGAGTGACTTGATCAGCAAGTAGTTCACTGGCATCCAGATTGGTCCGCGCCAGTTGGAGTTTCCACCAAACATACCGTTGTCTGATTCCCCTGGTAGATAGTCGACTCTGAACTCGTGACCTTCGTGATTGAAGACGAAGGGATGGTCTTTGTGGTAGAGCGATAGAGAGCGAATACCGTGGGGGCTGAGAAATTCTTTTTCGTCCAGCATGCGCGATAGTATGCGCCTGAGCTTGGCTTGATTAACCACTGAGAGCATACGACGACCAACTACCCCCGGTTTTGAGGGGAGATGAATATTGGCACAAAGTTCGGGATGTCTTTTGGTAAAGTCGTTACTGCGTTTGCAAAATGTTGGTAGCTTTTCTAGAACCGATTCTTCCATGACGCAGACAGCCGTGAGAGGCAGCAAACCAACCATCGATCTTACTCTCAGTCGTTGTGATTTGGCTCCTGGTAGGCGCAAGACATCATAGAAAAATCCGTCTTCTTCATCCCAAAGCTCGTCGCGATGTTCGCCAGGGCGGTCCATCGCACCAGCGATCCAAATAGTATGCTGCAAGAATCGTTCTGCTATATCTTCATATAAATGGTCATGGGAGGATATTTCGATTGCGATTCTTAGCATTTGCTGGCTAAAGAAAACCATCCACGAGGTGCCGTCTGCTTGCTCAAGAGAGCCTCCGGTTGGTAGTGGTGAGCTGCGATCAAAAACGCCAATATTATCGAGGCCAAGAAATCCGCCTTGGAAGACATTTTTGCCCGATGGGTCTTTGCGATTGATCCACCAGCTATAATTAACTAAGAGCTTCGTAAAGGCGTATTTGAGAAAGTCAATGTCGCCTTTGCCGCTATTTCGTGCTTTGTCGTTCTGGTAAATTTCGATGGTGGCAAAGGCATGCACTGGCGGATTAACGTCGCTGAAGTTCCATTCGTAAGCTGGCAGTTGTCCGTTGGGATGCTGATAGTCATTGCGTAACATCAAGTCGAGCTGTTGCTTGGCAAAGTCAGGATCTACCGTTCCGAGTGGTACGGTGTGAAAAGCTAGATCCCAGGCGGCATACCAGGGATACTCCCATTTGTCAGGCATTGAAATGATATCGTCGCTATACATGTGCCGCCATTCACTATTTCGTACTTTGGTATGTTTGTGATGATCAGCGAGCCAGCTATTAAGGTCATAATAGAAGTATTGTTTCGACCAGAGCATGCCAGCCATAGCCTGACGAAAGATTTTTGCTTTCTCTGGATCTGCTACCATATCTGGTGTGTAAATGGCGTCGTAGAATTCGTCGGCCTCTTCTATTCGCTGTTGGAAAACTTTCTCAAATTCGGCGAATGGTTCTTTGTTCATGCTTGGAGCCAGATTGCTGAGGCGCAGCATCACTGTCTTTGAGCTGCCTGCGGGCACCATCAAATGATAATGAGCCGATGCTTTCGTGCCCACCATTTCAGGGTTGCAACTTGGCTGGCCGTTAACTATTAAATTGTTTATGCCATCTTTGACGAAAGGAGTACGATTCTCCGTGCCAAAGAGACGCTGGTGGTTGGTGGAGTTGTCGCAGAATAATAGCGGTACTTTTTCTTGTTGATTGGTCAGTCCGTGGCAATAGAGATAATAGTCTGGTAGTGATCTTTGAAATAGTGGGTCAGTGTGATGGGCATGAATGACACTGTATTTCTTGTGGTTGAGATTTTCTAAAATTGGTTTTTGACTGTGCTCATTATGGTCCCAGGTATTGCGGAACAATAGGGTGGGAAGAACATGCAGTGGAGCATCATTGCTGCCGCGATTTTCGGCAGTGATCTTGACCAAAATATCGTTGGGGCCAGCCTTGGCATATTCGACAAAGACGTCAAAATATTGATTGTCATCAAAGACCTTGGTATCGAGCAGCTCAAACTCCGGTTCCTGGCGGCTGCGGCCTCTGTTGTTTTCGACCAGGCTGTTGTAGGGAAAAGCTTGGTGCGGGTACTTATATAGGTACTTCATGTACGAATGGCTGGGGGTGCTGTCAAGGTAAAAATAGTACTCTTTGACATCCTCGCCGTGATTGCCTTCGCTATTGGTTAAACCAAAAAGGCGTTCTTTCAAAATTGGATCATGGCCGTTCCATAGCGCTAAGCTGAAGCAAAGAACTTGGTGGTCATCAGAAATTCCAGCTAAGCCGTCCTCGCCCCATCGATAAGCGCGGGAGCGGGCTTGATCATGGCTGAAATAACTCCAGGCATCGCCATTGTCG
The DNA here is from genome assembly GCA_030917395.1 of Cyanobacteriota bacterium erpe_2018_sw_21hr_WHONDRS-SW48-000092_B_bin.40. Lineage (GTDB taxonomy): Bacteria > Cyanobacteriota > Vampirovibrionia > Obscuribacterales > Obscuribacteraceae. The sequence continues at coordinate 6,284 of JAUPUU010000125.1, read as the reverse complement.
CTGTAGTCTTCGCGCACTGTGCCCCATTGGCGTTCACTCAAATACGGCCCCCACTTTTTCCATGGTTCTTTACCTTGGCGTGCCAATTCAAGTCTTTCTACTTCGCGCCTCTCAGCATTCATGTGCTTTGTCTCCAGCAACCACTGTATCAATTGGACTACAAGCGATGATAGCTTATTGAAATCGCAGAACTGCCAATAGACTGGTGTTTGTGCCGAAATGTCACCGTTAGCCTGAGGCTTCCAGAGTGGTGCGGAACATTCGTCTTGCTTTAGCTGTCTTCAAATAAGTCAATGGCTAAATCAATAGTGAGGGATGGAGTTGAGCAGTCTTAATTACCGGCTTTTTGTAGCCTTGTTGGTGAGCGTGATCGCTTCTACTGCCAACCTCGATGCCCTGGCTCGGAGTGGTGATATTCAAGTTAAAAGCGGTCAAGGCGAAGAGTTCAAGGTCAAACACAGTCTCTTTGGACGAAAGAATATTGTCGTGCAAGATCGCCTGGGCGATCAGATCGAGCATCAAACTGGTTTAGTTGGCAGTAAGGCTAAAGTGCAAATTTTAGGTAATGGCTATGAGTCGAAAACGGGCATTTTTGGCAATAAGTCATATAAGATCTCGACCATTCTGGGAGATAAAGTTGAAACTAAGAAGACATGGTTCGGCCTAGGCAGGCGCAAGACAACCGTAGATTTATCCGGCACCACTGGTCTTGTCAATCAAGTTCTGCAGACCAAGGTCGCGAAAAGCAAAGCTGAGGTACACTGACAGCTGTTGCAGTTGTGAATAGGTAAGACTTCGTTGCCGAGAGTTTCCCTAATAGCTAGTGGCTTATGGCTGCTTTCAGCTCTAACCCTAATAACTTCCTATGCTTCGCCCGCTTCTAGTCAGGCAAAAACTGCTGTGGGCAGCTTCAAGATGTACCCAGTCGTGAAGAACGTGCCCATGCCTGCCAGGGTTCTAAAGTTTCCGGCTAATCAAGCTGTTGGCGGCATTGCTGTTTTGGACCAGCCTTACTATTCAGTAGACGAAGTTGGAGGTGAGCTTTCAGATCGCTCGATTAATCGTAAGGCCCAAGGAACAATTACGATTCCTGCCAACAAATTTGTGGTCTTCTTTCCTAATCACAACTTCATTCGCACACCCCACTTACTCGACGGATTGCCAGCAAATAGTTTTGATTTCGTTCTTTTTCGCTATATTTCTATGGATTCAAGCGACGACCACCTTGGTAATCCGGCCCTTGCTTATTTGTCTCGGTTTACTAGCATCCGTTGTCTTGACCTGGAGAGATCGGAGATCAACGATCAAGGTGTGAAGCAACTTGCTCCCCTGGTCAATTTGGAATTCATCGCCTTATTTTGTACTGAAATTGATGGGACGTTTTTGAAGAGCCTTGCCGGTCATAAATCTCTTCGCTATATAGCTGTCAATAATACTGGCTTCAAGAGTTCTGAGTTGCGCTACTTCAGTCTTTTGCCGAACTTGGAGTATCTCAATCTTTCTCATACGCGTCGAAATGATCGAGATCTAGAGGTGCTCACTGGATGTAAGAATCTCAAGTGGTTATCTTTGGCGAACAACCCTGATATTACTGATGGTGCTCTTAAAACCCTTGCCTTGATGCCTAAATTGCACAGTCTCGACTTGCGTGATACCAGATTTACTAACAAAGCTCTTGAGGCTCTTGAGAAAAAAGGAATCGCCTTGCGAGGAAGGCAGGATATTGTTCCCACTACCCGTCACCGCAATCGCAGAGAGAACAATGTCGAGGAGATTTTTGCTCCATTTTCACGAGGGCGGGAACTCTAGAGGCTCTAAGCAGTCATGCTCTTCGAGCTGATTTTCAATTAGAGATTCAATATGCTAGAGCGTCTCAAGGAAGAATTTGGTGAAGAGCAATCGCAGCAACTATTGGAATTGTTTTGCAGTGAAGTTGGCAGTGATTTGGCCAAGCTCAAGCAGTCTTGCCAGTGCCAAAACTCGCTGAAATTACTTCACAGCTGTCGTGGTGTACGAGCAGTCTGTCAATCAGTTTTTGTCGCTGATATGGCACAAACTTGCCTTGAAATTGAGGACGCTGGCGGGCGGCTCGACTGGAATGTCGTTGGCAAACTAGTGGAGCGCTTGCACGAACAATTCGACAATTTCTGTCGGCAATATCAAATTGCTAAAAGCTAGTATGTTTTGGCAGTGGGCTTGCTGGTGGCCAGAGAGTCAGTCTCTTTTACAAGGCTAGAGATGGTGCTGAGGAACTTCTCGCCACCTTTGCTATTGAGGTGCACGGTGTCGTAGAAATTGCTTTCGTCGTAAGCCTTAGCCGACTGTAGATCGAGAAAGGGCACTGCTGCTTCTTTTGTTGCTTCTTTGACGAAGCTTATGTACTGTTGATAAAGCCCTGGGGGCATCAGCTTAATGTTGTCATCGGTAAGAGGCATGGCCACTACGCATAGCTTGATTTGACGCTCGGCGCAGAGGGCCGTAAGGGCACGGAAACACTCTTTCTGCTTCTCGAACTGCTTGGCATTAAAGCGCTTATAGCGTCTGGCATACTCTTCGATACTCTGCTTCCACACGGCATCGCGATCGCCTCCAAGTAAAAAGTTAGCCAAAGGATCGGCACTAGCAGCATTTGCATTGATTTTGTCACTCGCCGCAGCCGGCACTGTCTCACATGGCAATTTTGCCAGAACTTTATCTTCTAGTTTAGCTGTAAAATCTTGCACTTTGGCCTGGTAGCGTCCGCGCTTGCGATAGAGAAAGACGCTGCGATTGAGAACAAAATCGCCTCTTTCATCAAAGTTATTGAAGAACAACTTGTCGATTTTTGAAAAATCTTTTGTCTCAACCAGAGAGTCAAATACTGAGGTCATTGCTAAACCACCAGTAGTATCATCCATAAAATCGCGTGGTGCCACACCATAAATGAGAACACTAGGGTGATGCTTGCCGCTAAGCAATTTTTCGGTGATCAAATAGGTATCAGACACGAACTGTCCGGCCGTGGCAAGGCTTACGACGGGGCGGTCCACCAGTTTTTCTAAGTGACCACTGGTGTGATGCTGCATGCAATCTTTGAAAAAGGCGCCATCAGCGACATCTACGCTCCAAAGTGGAGCGAGAATGAGGGAAGAGCCAATCAGGACCACCGGTTCAGCCCCTGCTTGTTGCTGCAATACAGCGGTGGCCTGGGCTAAAGACTTCTGAATGGCATCTTTTTTTGACTCACCAGCCGCACTCAAGCCGTTTCCGGCTAAAGTTAGGTTAATAGCCAGAAAAGCTAGTAGTGCTGTGGCGGTTTTAGAGATCTTCAAAGGAATGCCCGATGCTGATTGTCAGGAGGCTATTAAACCATACATCCACTTTGAGCAGATATAATCCGCTTAATTTCTACTGAACGTTTACCGCGCCGCCTTGATAGGCGTAAATCAGCAGCATACGGCCACCATGAGGCCCTACCGTCAACGAGGTCATTGAGGTGAGCTGATAGCGGTAGTTGGAATGCTCGATAATTGACTGTGAAACATCGTCAGCTGGGCATATTTCTTGCACAACCATGGTTGGGCTCTTAATAAATTTCTTCAGTTTGGTATCGACGATGTCGGTTAGTTTTGGCATTTCTTGTCTCCTTTACTTGCAAAAAATTAGAAGGCTGCTGCGCCGGCCTCAGCCACCGCATGGTCTTGTTCGCCAGAGCCGCCGCTAACTCCAATTGCTCCGACAACTTTTCCGTCTTTTTTCAAGGGAATGCCGCCGGCGAAAATCATGATTTTGCCGTCATTAGAGGCATTGATGCCGAAAAACTGACCGCCCGATTGGCTGTGTGTGGCCAAATCTTTGGTGGTAATGTCGAAAGCGCGGGCTGTGTAGGCTTTCTTAATAGAAATATCGATGCTGCCTAACCAGGCATTATCCATACGCACATGGGCCACTAGATTGCCGCCGGCGTCTGCCACTGCAATATTCATGGGCTGGCCGATTGCGGCTGCTTTAGCCTCGGCTGCAGCAATTACTTTTCTAGCCATATCAAGTGTAACCATAACTTTAGATGCCCCATGCTAATAAATCGTCGAGTACTAAAAGGTACGCTAAGCCAGCACATTTTTCTAGATGTAGCAATTTTGTGGGCTAAGCTGTTGAAAACTAATACACTGGAATTATGTTCACTAGAAAACTAACCTGCCTGGCCTTGCTTATGGCTCTCGTCTTGGGCTTATTTCAGCCCACTGGAGAAGCTCGTTTAGTTTCGCTGAAAGAGCAAAGTAAAAAACTAGAACTTGAGATAGATGGCCAGCGGGTATTGGTCGTTATCGACGGTTCACTCAACATTTCTCAATCTGACTTGTTAGCTTATGTGCGCAGCGCCGCCTTAGCTGTGGGCAAAGTTTATGGGCAAATACCTGTCAAACGCACAGTTATTCGGGTTGAAGCGACTGATGGGGACAGTGTCGGCTTTGCCACTAGTACCTACAACGATGACGAAGATTATGGCTTGGTTGAAATAGCAATTGGGCGAGACACCAGTCGAGAGACTCTTGATCAGAGTTGGACACTAACCCACGAACTACTGCATCTGGGTTTTCCTATAGTTGAACATTCGAAGCGCTGGTTGGCAGAGGGAATTGCTACCTACGAAGAGCCTATTGGTCGGCTTCGCCTGGGTATGATTAGGGCTGAAGATCTCTGGGGTGATTTGCTGCTACATGCACCGGAGGGGCTACCTCAGCCTGGTGGAAGGGGTCTCAATAACAGCTCCTCCTGGGGGCGAATCTACTGGGGTGGAGCCCTTTATTGTCTTCTGGCTGACATAGAAATTAGGCAAAAGACTGGCAATCGGTATGGCCTTGAGCACGCCCTGCGCGGTATTGCCAGCAGTGGCGGTACTGCTCGATCTAACTGGACAGCCAGTCAGGCTCTTGCTGCTGGTGATAAGGCTGTTAGTCTTGACGTATTAGCCAGTCTCTACCAGAAGATGGCATATGATAGCTATTCAGTCGATTTAGCACAGCTCTGGCGGCAGTTAGGTATAAAGAAAACTGCAGCAGGTATTGTCTTTGACAATAGTGCTCCCTTGGCTAAGATCCGTCAGGCTATTGAAACGGGCCAGTGACTAAATTTCGGAAAGAAGGCTTGTAAGCACTTCGTCTAGCATGTGGTGTAAGAGGAAGTGCCCACGCTGAGGCACCATGTTAACAGTGGCGTGCTGCATACGCTCTTTGAGATAGTGGGTCATGATTGGTGGGCAGAGCCGATCTTCGTCTCCATGCCAGAGAGTAACATGGCCTCTAATGGCACTGAGGTCAAATCCCCAGTCTTGGGCAACAGCTCGATAATCATCCACCACTCCCATCCCACCCTGACGTGTAGATTCGAAAATGAAATCAGTGGCAACCTTTGGCGAAAGCTCTTTGATAACTGCTTTGTCGTTTGCAGTAAGCTCACTTTCCAAGATCCATTTCATAGTACGGGCCGGTAGCTTGCCGCTGGCATCCAGGCTCGCTGCCAGTAGTGGTTCAAGAGGCTTAGGACAGGTAAGCAATAGGCGGTCTGCTAGAAGACCAAGTTGCTTCACCTTAACTGGTGGTTGTATTGGTGAGGCACCGCCAACAGTACCAATTTTAGTAAAGCGATGGGGTAGCTTGTAGGCGCAAGCCATTACATACGGACCAGCAAGTGACCAGCCTAACAGCGGTAGAGACTGAATCTCAAGATGGTCTAGCAATTGTTCTACGTCATTGGCCCAATCGAGCAAGCTGCGCTTCGGCTTTGGTGATGAAATGCCAATGCCGGGTCTGTCAGGGGCAATTATCTTGATGTTATTCTCATGGCAATGGCTGTGAGCAAATTCGATGTCGAGGCGGCTGCTAACACCGCCGTGAAAATAAAGAATTGGACGGCCACCTTTGGCACCATACTGAGCAAACCCTAGAGTGCGACCGTCTGAAAGCTTTATCTTTGAGTCTCGTCGCTCAATCATCTAATCCGTTCTCACTATCAAGAATGCTTTTCTGTTGACTCCGGCTTGCTCAAATCAGATTCGTCTTTCCCCGTTGTGATATTGCGTATGCTGGTAGTCATAGCTTTACCAAAGTGAGAGATTATCTGTTTTATTGGGTGGAAGCCGAGCACGTTGTAAACATCATAGATACGCACTAACAAGAATCGGGTTTTCATACAACAATAGACCTTCTCTTCATGGGCTCCAGGAAGTTCAGGTCTATATTTGCTCTTGTGGCGATAGAGATTTTTGAAGTTATAGAGAAAGTTTGCTTTTTCAAAGGAATATT
>JAUPUU010000124.1 GCA_030917395.1 Cyanobacteriota bacterium erpe_2018_sw_21hr_WHONDRS-SW48-000092_B_bin.40 | reverse complement strand
TCAGCATGCAGAAGACCAAGAATCTCCCGGGCCAGGGAATTCTCTGACTCTAATATAGCTAACAAAAGATGAGCAGTACGAATATGCGACTCTCCACGCTTCACGGCAATAGCCTTAGCTGCTTCAACTAAGTTACATCCATCTTTGTCTAATAAAATGTCTTCAGGCATACCATCGCAAGGCACATGCTTACGAGAGGCAAGCACACGCACTTCTGCCAATCTCAGTTTGCCCAACCGCAGCACCAGGGCAGCGATTCCCGTGCCCTCCACCATCAGACCCAGCATTATTTCTGCACTGCCAAAATACTTCTGCTGCAATTTGCGCGCCTCTTCCTCGGCACAAACGATTGCTCGCATGGCTTTGAATGAGTATCGCCACGCTCCAAAATCCATTGCTTGTTTTTCTGCGTCGTGCATAACTTCAACGGCCATTTTGGCCAACACTAAACAACCCCATCGGGTGGATTAATTTCATCCTGCACCCACTGTTGCAAGCGCGCCAAATCAACTTTGAGATTGCGCAGAGTCTTACAGGCAACGCCATCACCCACCCGCAAAAGTCCAAGAATCAAATGCTCAGTACCAATGTGGTCGTTGCGAAAACGACGAGCCGAGTCCCAAGAAAGCTCAAGAACCCTTTTTGCCCTTGAGTCAAAAGGCATTTCATCGGTGGCTTTTTCACTACCACGACCAATCTCTTTCTCCACAGCAGACCGCAAATCGTCCAAAGTAACACCTTCTTCAGTCAATGCCTGAGCAGCAATGCCTTCTTCTTGTGCCATCAAACCCAACAATATTGCTTCCGTGCCAACGCGGTTGTGACCCAATGCTGCGGCTTCTTCCTGTGCCAGCCTAATAGTCTCAATAGCGCCCTCGTTAAAACGCTCAAACATCAACAGAACCTCACAAAATAATGCTCCGTTCCCTTTATGCCCACCACACCCCTACCCAGATCACCCCACCCCAACTTCTTGACAATACCCGGTATTGCCCCTAACATGGCCAGGAAGACAATTTAATCCCCCGCGCCCAAATCACAGCTAACAAATTAATGCCCTTCAGAGAAAATCAATCTGCAGTCGGACATTCTGATTCTGCATCCGGGCATTCCTCATCGTCCGAAAGCTCAGACTCGGGAGAATCCAACGCTGAACGCCTCAGCCGCGAAGGTAACTTGGTGGTCGAAGTCGGCCGCGGAGTGATAAACCGTGTCGACGAACTCACCGACCATCCAGGTCAGGTAGCCGCTGAATTGGGCGGTTCGATGCTAATTGGCGCTGGCTTAGCCTTGGCCCAGGGAAAAGCTGGGGTAGCTCGCGAAGTAGCCCAAATCGTTGGCGCTTCAATGACGGCATCATTTGTCCTCACCTCAGCCAGGCAGTTCGAGGTCGCCCGCGACGCCGTGGCCGATACCTGGACCAACAAATCTGGTGAAAACAGAGAGGCGCGAAGCAGCGCCAATGCTCTCGGAGCATTTATTGCCGATAGCGCCATTTTTAGCGCTGGCGGAATTGTCGGGGTCAAAGTGGCCCGCAATTCAAGCGTTTATATGGGTGTGCATCACAGCATTGATAAGGCCTTGGGTATTCGCACCCAAGAGCAACACGCCCAACTGCGCCAGCAAATGCTGGGCTATCATCCGCTGACAGCTCATCATCAGGACCGAGTGGGAGATATGAGCCGAATCATTGCTGAAGGCATGCGTCTCCCTCCGGCTTCAGTAGAGAAAGCATATCTGGCAGGAAGAATGCATGACATTGGCAAACTCAAAACACCAAAAGAGATTCTTGATTCTCCAGGAAAACTAGATGGTCATGAGCGGGCAGTAATCAATCACCACGCCACCGACACTGGTATCATCCTCAGAGAGAAAGTCGATTACCCCAAGCGCCTTGCCGATCTGCCCACAGTGGCACAGAATCACCATGAGCGACTCGATGGTCGCGGTAGCCCCAGTCAACTAAGTGCTGAACAAATTGCCGTTGAAACTAGAGTCAATACTGTTGCTGATGTCTTTGACGTGCTTTCTCACGGTCGCTCCTACAAGACTCCTACTCCGGTTTCAAAACTGATTGACGTGTTTGACCGAGGTCGGGGTACTCAATTTGATGGCAAGGTCTTAGATGCTTTTCTGCAACAACCAGCCTCAAAAGTTCTACCGCTTATGCTTTCAGAGGGCGGCAGCATCTCTAGAGTGGCCCCCACTTTTAGAAAAGTTGAAATTGGTGATCTCTTGCGGTCAGTAAAAGACCATAAACCTGTACCAGGCAGTTCAGTCACCACTGAGCAAATCGATCTTTTCAATACGCTCTACATGCGCCCGCAAAGCTAACCTTCGAGACTACCAAATTGCGGGTCTGCCAAAATCTTATTGCGTAGCGCACCCTTATCTACGGCAAAATCTTCCAATATGCGGCCAGCCACTCCTTCGTGCTCGCGCAACAAGACCAGGAGCACATGCTCCAAGCCTGTAAAACTATGATGCCACTCTAAAGCTTCATGGGCGGCTAAATTCAATAATTTCTGGCAAGACGCACTCAAGGCCATAGAAGAAATTGACGGCACACCAGAGCCGGGGCCGAGGATGTTAGACAGTTCTTCATCAACTTGATAGCGCTCAATGCCACACTGAGCCATAACTCTAAGGGGAAGCCCCTTATGCATCGACAGAGCGGCAAGAAGCAAATGTCCACTGCCGACGACATCATGACCATGGGTAGCAGCAGCTTCTTGGGCCTGTTTGAATAGCTCAAGGGCATAAGGCGAATAAGGCAGATCGGTAAATGAGGCACCGCTCTGCAGGCCATCTTCTAACAATTTCTCTGCAGTCGTCAACATCGCAAGATCGCCCGGGTGTGCGAAGTCCTGTGAATCTGTCAGGCTCCCCTGGCCAGCAAGTTCACCCGCCGCAAGTTGCACGTTTACTCTCTGACGCCGCGCCCGCTCAAAGCGAATCTCAAGAAGCTCCTCTTGATTGACCTCTAAGCTCGAAAGCACTGCCGAGCGCAACTGACTAAAATCATCTAGCCCCAGACGCTCCAGAATGCGACAGGCCACCCCTTCATCTTGGCGCAAAAGAGCAAGCAGCAAATGCTCAGGCTCGACCTTTTCAGTGCCAGGACGCGTACAGAGGTTTAAGGCCTCTTCGTAGGCAAGCAGCAGGAGAAGTTCCGCCCCTGGGGTGAAACTGTAGGCAGAAGCCCTCTCACCTGCCCCTGAGCCGGTAATTCTTTTGACTTCCGCCCGCACTTTTGCAGCAGTCAGATTAAAAGCAGAGAAATTCATGCGAAATTTCTCTGCTTTCTCAGATTTACTATCAATTGCTTCCGCCAAGGCATTGTCTGCCTCGCCCGAAGTCTCAGCCCAAACCAGCAAACCCACCAGTATTTCACCAGTGCCTACACGGTCGTGCTTCAATGCAGCGGCCTCGCGGTCAGCCAAAGCCATTACTTTCATTGATTGTTCGCTAAAGTGCTCAAACATGCCGATCAGGTTTCCAGGCAACTTTTCCAGTTAGCTTCAAGACGCTAGCCCAAAAGTTTATCCTATCTACTCTTAAGCGTGTCTATCCTTAAGCGTGCACTTCCAAACCAGTAATCAATTCAGCGAAGTCGCACTCTTTAGACGAACAAGCTACCTGGTCGCCACGCTTGAGGGTCTTGTAGATAAGAACGCTCGAGCATTTTGGACAGAGATTGTCGCCCTTTGGACCACCTGAAATCACCGGTGGGTACCAATAAGCCGATGTGCACTGATTGAGTGAATAGTTGGAACAACCGAAGAAGATTTTTCCGTGTCTCGATTTCTTCTCAACAATGGCGCCACCACAAGTTTCACGAGGGCAGGTAACACCAGTGTATTTAAGAATTGGTCGTTGTTCGGTACATTCTTCAGCTGAGCAGGCGAGATAATCGCCATAGCGACCATAGCGAATCAGCATGTCAGAACCGCAGGTTTTGCATTTCTCTTCTGACGGTCTATCTTCAGGAACTGGCTTGCCATCTTTAGTTAGCGAGATTTTGGTCTTGCACTCAGGATAGCCGACACAGCCCAAGAATTGGCCGTAGCGCGAAGAACGAATAGCCATAGGCTGTCCGCAAAGTTCGCAGAATTGGTCAGAGAGAATGAGCACCTTGTTCATGTTCTCTTCGGCTTCTTTCAATGTTTTATTGAAAGGCTCGTAGAAAGCTTTGAGCATGACGCGCCAGTCAGACTTGTCTTCTTCGACTTTATCTAACTGAGTTTCCATTCCAGCGGTGAAGCCAACTTCAACGATGTTGCCGAAGTGCTCAACTAGAAGAGCGTTAACAGCTTTACCAAGAGTTGTTGGTACCAGTGCTTTTTGCACGCGCTCTACATATTTGCGATCGACGATTGTGCTCACCGTCGCAGAATAAGTAGATGGTCGACCAATACCCAGTTCTTCTAAGGTTTTGATCAAACTTGCTTCTGTAAAGCGGGGTGGAGGCTGGGTGAAGTGTTGGCCAGGCTTCATTTCTTTGAGTTTGAGCTTTTCGTTTTTCTCTAACTCAGGAAGATTTGGCGCCGCTTCTTCTTCTTCAACTTCATCTGTTACCGCATCTGAATCGCTTGTGGCCATGTCTTTTGCAAGACGGTCATACACAATGGTGAAACCAGGGAATTTCTTCTCTGAAGCAGATGCTCTAAACATGGCATCGCCCGCGGTGATTTCAACAGTTCTGGTGAGAATCTCAGCTGAAGCCATTTGGCTAGCCATGAAGCGTTCCCAGATCAGTTTGTACACTTTCAACTGATCGCTGCTCAAGTATTGCTTGATCGATTCAGGTGAACTTTCAGGATGGGATGGACGAATAGCTTCGTGGGCATCCTGCATCGACTTAGCTTTGCGGACATAAACGCGAGGCTTTTCTGGATAATACTGTTTGCCATAACGAGCAACAATGAAGTTCTTCGCTTCATCAACAGCCGTTTGCGACACACGGGTCGAGTCAGTTCTCATGTAGGTGATTAAACCAACTGGGCCCTGTGAGCCAAGTTCGATACCTTCATAGAGTTCTTGAGCAACTTTCATTGTCTTCTTAACAGCGAAGCCTAAGAATGTTGCCGCTTCTCGTTGCAGAGTTGAAGTGATGAACGGAGCCTGCGGTTGACGCTGACTGGTTTTCTCAACCACAGAAGCAACGGTGAAATCTTCTTTTTCGATTTTCTTGACGATATCGTCAGCCATCTTTTTAGTATCGATGGTAGTCGATTGCGCTGTCGCTTTTTCAGAAGCAGCAATTACTCGCTTGCCTTTCCATTTAGCTAGTGGCGCAGTGAAGAATTGCTTAGAGCGGGCGCGAGATAGCTCGGCCTTAATGGTCCAGTACTCTTGGGGAGTGAAGCCTTCTACTTCTGCTTCGCGCTCACAGATGATGCGAACAGCAACTGATTGCACACGGCCAGCCGAACGGCCATTGACCTTACGCCAGAGCAATGGGCTGATTTTGTAACCAACCAAACGGTCAAGCACGCGGCGGGCCTGCTGGGCATCAACTAAACTCTGATCGATTTGCCGTGGCGCCTTGATGGCCGCCAAAACTGCTTCTTTCGTAATTTCGTTAAATTCGATGCGATGCAGCTTCTTCTTAGGCAATTCCAAAATTTCTGACAAGTGCCAGGCAATTGCTTCCCCTTCGCGGTCAGGGTCGGGCGCCAGGTACACTTTATCGACACCCGCTGCTGCTTCTTTTAAATCAGCAACTGTGGGTTCTTTATCCTTTAATACTTCATAGAGGGGTTCGAAGTTCTTGCGAACATTGACACCCAATTTATTTTTGGGGAGATCCCTCACGTGGCCATAGCTGGCCTTAACCGTGAAGTCCTTGCCAAGGATCTTTGAGATCGTTTTGGCTTTGGCTGGAGATTCAACAATAACTAACGATTTGACCATTTTTCTCTGTAACGCTGTGGTGGAGCTACTCGCGGCCTGTCAAGATACGCCGACGTCGATGGAGTATAACACGATGACAAATCTCGGCCTCGGCTTACAAATATATAACCATATCAGGAAGAGCGCTCTGAAGTCTTCCGATAACTTGCGAAGATTCCGGGCCATGTCCGACCAGATTGGCGATTCTGGCCTCACCCACCCCATCCTTTATAGGGTTTTCAGCCTCATATGTTTCTTGTAACACTTTTTCCACAGCCCCCTCTTGAGAGCCCCCTACACTACATAGGAGGTCACCTTGCTTGACAAGGTCGAGGGAAATTTCCAAATAGTCTTTGTCAGATAAGTAAGATTCGCCTTCAACTAAGAAGTATTGGGGCCATTCAATCATTACTAGCGCAGGCGGGTTACTCAGGCCAGCAGATACACCGGCAGGTAGACCGCGAGATAGGCCGCCTATCGTCGCATCATGCACCTCATCGAGAACCTCATCAAGCTCTAGGGCCAGCATCGACAAGTCGATGGTCTCGCCAGTCTCGCCAGCGCGATATAAATCGAGGTGAAAGAGCGACAGACGGCCAGAGTGATACTCATTGAGCATGGTGAAGGTTGGCGAACTGATTACTTCAGTGACGCCCAGACCGCTGCCAACAGCCTTTACCAGAGTAGTTTTGCCAGCCCCCAAGGTGCCACTCAGAGCAATAATGGCGCCATTGCCCACAGCATGCGCCAGTTCAAGACCAAAGCGCTTGGTCTGAGGTAAGCCACCTAAGTGAAATTGTATTGTCATCTGTTTAAAAAGGGTCTCAGTCCAGAACAGGTGCGCGTTTTGTACCCGGGATATACTCCAGGGGGGGAACCTCCTAACTTCTGTCCGTTTCCTTTTCCGGCTCCAGGGGCTTGCGAGAAGCGTAAAGCTGGTTCAAAGGTATACGTGGAAGCGTCGAGCGGGATCCCCGTATGTTCAAACTTGTAGGACAAAACTTTTGAGCTCTGCCCCAGACCGAGACTAAAGAAATCATATCAAGCGGTTGGCCTCTGTCAATCAAGATTTTAACGTAAAGGGTTAATTCGTCTTTTTACTAGTATTTCTGGGCTGGCACTGACAGCGCAAGTTAATATAAACAGATGCCGCAGATGCTGAAGATATCGATGAATATAGCCGTGAAGCAGCCTTCCTTCTTATTGATAAGTCTATTTATCTCTGTATTTCCTTTTATGGAAAGCGCACAGAGTCAAACCGCACCGCTAATCAAAGGACGTTCGGCTTTTGCACCTTATCAACCTGAACCAAAGTTTGCCCCAACTATAGGCGGGCGCGCCTCTAATCAAACTTCGGGCCAAAGTTCGGATCAAAGTTCTGACCAAACATCGGGACAATTTTCTCAACAACCTGCTAACCAATTTTCTGACCAGGGTTCGGATCAAACTAGCGACCAGACCACAGGTAAAGGGGGGCAGCCAGAGACCACTTCAGAACCATTTACAGTTACACCCGATGGCACTCCTGCACTAAATATAGTACCAACGGTTGATCGCCCACCCATTCCACCACCACCGAATGCTGCCCCGTTAAGACCGAGCGGAAACGGTGTGGCGCGACCAGCTCAAGCCTGGCGCGTCAAGGCCTTTCAACTGTTTAAACAAAAGCTAGACCCGAACACCACCATAGCCCTAGTGTTGAACGCCAACTACAACAATGCCTTACAAGCCTTACGACAAGCCTTCGAAGACGAGGGTCTGACCGTATCTGGGCTAAGTGCCAACTCTGGCCACATGCTCATTACATTAACTTACAACGGCAATTCTAGCCTTGACTCTAATGGTGGTGATACCACAAGCCGCAGCGAAAAGGCAATTGTCGCCCTGCGACCGGCACTAGCAGAAGCAAAGGCCGGAGCGACTAGTGTTCCAAAATCCGCGGCAAAAACTGAGGCTAGTGCAGAGCCCAAAACAGAACTAAGAGTATTGTGCGAAAGCCGCAATAAAAGGCTTACCTGCATGCGTATGAAAGAAATTTTGAACAAAGTACAAAGCAAATTTGGCGATATAAAGACTGATGCAGAAACGCTCTAACCCTAATGGACCAATTGTTTTAGGCATTACCGGCACAATAGCGTCGGGCAAATCAACCGTGGGCAGGCTGCTAGCCGAAAAAAATATTCCTGTTATTGATACCGACCAGCTAACTCACGACGTTCTAGCTCATGATGTCAGTGTCAAAAAGGCTATCGTCGAACAATTCGGACCTGGCGTTTTACAAGCTCCGACCACAGAAACTACAAATAGTGCTGCTGCCAGCAGCGAAGCTGCAAATGCCGAAATTAGCCCTCTGGACACGCCCATCGATCGCAAGAACTTAGCCAAAATCGTCTTTAGAAATGCCGATTCACGGCGCAAATTGGAACAAATAGTGCATCCCAGTGTTGTTCTGAGCTGTCGGCGCCGCATAAAAGAGCTGAACCAAGAAAAAATAGTAGCGGTATTGGTTCCCCTTCTTTTCGAAGCTAATATGGCAGATGAATATGATGAAATCTGGACAGTATTTACCTCTGAAGAGGTATTGAAACAGCGTCTTGGGGAACGAGATAAATTAGACGCTATAGAAATTCAAAGGCGTTTAGAAGCCCAATTGCCACAGAGCGAAAAATGCAATCGCGCCGATCAAGTAATAGACAATTCTCATAGCGAAGCCGAAACTGCCAGGCAGGTAAACCTTTTACTAGAAAAATTGCTCTAGCTCTACCTATCTACCTATCTCTCTATATATCTATCTCTATCTATATCTCCAGCAGCACGCAAATTATTGAGTACAATCGTCAGTCAGTTTATTGAGTAAGGAAGAATGCAGTTATCGAAACGAATCACATTTGCTCTGAGCCTGCTTATCTGCTTCACTTTAAATGCTGCAAAAGCCCAAGCCGATGATGGCTATTACAGCTATCAAACCAGCTCAACCATGGGCGATCAAGATACCTATGTTACTAATTCGGCAGTAAAGATTGCTGATAGAAGTCACGGTACGGTGGTTGTGGCAAGCGCTCCCCAATGGAAAGTATTTGCTTTTAACAACCGCACCAAGCGCATCTGTTCATTCACTTCACCGCGCACATTCACAGGCATAGGCAATAAACTTGCCACTGTTACTGGTGGCGTAACTTTATACAACATTCCTCTAAAACCAACATCAAAAACCGTGCTGCACGGCATCAACGCAGTAGAGTTGCAGACACCAAAAAGTTTCGTCGACAAACAAATAAAAGACAAAGAACACGAATCAGCCGATCCTAGATTTGTGCAATCAGCCCAAATGTTAGTAGCTGAAAAGGTCACCTTACCTGTTGAAGCGGCCACAGTTCTCTCTCGGTTTTATGGCGTACCGCTGCAACGATCAATGCCGCTGCAGTTTAAATACATTAGCTGCCGAGGCGACTTGAACACAATTTTGCTCACTTCTGAAATGAAGCCAGTCAAACTAGTGGCGGCTGATTTCGAGATTCCTAAAGGTTATAAGACAGTAACTGATTTCACTAAACTTGAAGATCGGCCGATAATCAAAGGCCCGCCTTCTCGCAAAATTATCGAAACTATCAAAAAGATCTAGCGATGCAGTGAACAAGGCTCTTTAGCACACTTTACGGCCTTGCTAATGGCTGTTTTGTTTTCGATCAGCTTGTTCACCACTGGTCTTAAATGTTCCGCAGTCTTTATCGACCGCAACAGGTCGTCGACCAATACCCAGGCTATAACTCCAGGAATGACTACATCGAATAATGGTATTTGAGTCATGGCTAAATCTCCTCTTTGCCCCGGCTGTCGTTTGGACATATTGCAATACTAGACCGGTCGTCTACAAACTGTCAACCCCCTAATTAAAAACAGTGAGAAGTTAGTGACCATAGCCCCGGTATAGACACTGTTAATTAGCTTGAAGAGATAGCCTTAGCCCCTGTGACATTCGTACAATAGGCAAATAGAAAGCAATATGAATAGCCTGAAATTTGACCAAAGCAAGGTGCCATTGACCAGCGAACCTAACTCTCAAGCGCAAGCACTGACTGAAACCAAACCAGGTTTTCGAACCAAACAGCTAGCCCTGGCAATCGCTAAGTCGCTTATTTTCTTGTTTGTGGCCATTTACTGCGGCCAGCCTCTAATCGTAGCCGTCTCTCAAATGCTGCCTTCTATTTATACTCAGTTTACGGCTTACCTGCTCTGGGGCCTACTCTTGCTCTGGCTCGTTGGCCGCTTCATAGAAAAGCGCACTCTAAGCGACTACGGTCTTGGAGCAAAAAGCTTCTGGGCCGGCCTCACTGAGTTCTATGACGGTAGTCTGATCGGAAGCTTGATGGTCACCACCGTCACTATCATTCTGGCCGCCCTGGGCTGCTACCAAGCCTTAGGCATAAATACTCACTGCCATTTGCTTGAACTTGTTCCAGGCCTTATTGCTGCTGCTATTTATGAAGAGATTCTCTTTCGCGGTTATGTGCTGCAAACAATCGAGCGGGCAAGCAATACCAAGATTGCTGTGATCGCAAGCTCTCTATTGTTTGGTGCTGCCCACATGACCAACTTTCATGAACAGAGCGTGCCGCTGTTCAATCAAATAGCCTCTTGTACTGCCCTCGGCCTTGATGCCGGTTTGCTCTTTTGTGCAGCTTACTTATACACAAGGCGACTCTGGCTAGCGGCTGGTTTACATGCCTTTTGGAATATTTTTGAAGGGCCGGTGTTTGGCACCCCGGTTTCAGGCATGCATATGGGCGAACCCCTAATTTTTAGCGTTCTCAGCGGTCCACCATGGCTCACTGGAGGGGTCTTCGGCCCAGAAGCAAGCATAATTGAACTAGTTGTTTGCCTAATATTAGCGTGGACAATCTGGCAGCGAAAGATTGGTGCTGATCGTGTTAGTTGATTGATTCGCCGACATAGGTAACACGATAAGAAACCGGCTGTACCGATATTGCCGCAGCCTGTATTTCTTTCATGTGGGCTTGAATCTCTAGATTTTTAGAGACTACCCGATAATGAATCTCGCTTTCCCACTGCACGTAGCTCGCCACATGCTTGCCGTCAAAACTCTGATGAACACTAGCAGAGACAAAACCTGGCTGATGCTTAGTCACTTTCTCTGTGACCTCCTCGAGCATATTGGCCAAAATTTGCTGCTTGGTTGGCTCAACTTCGAAGGTATTGATCAAAGTGAAGATGCTGCGCTCTGTTTCTATTGTGGCCATGAATTTCCTAAGGACAGGTATCTAAAGATATTACCGAATATGATTTTCTGATCAATAAGCGATGAGGCCAATCGCCCACCATCACCGCTATCTCTGATGATGGTAGACGATAACGCCCCCAGACTCAAGCATCTTGAACTCTAGCTAATCAAGAAATAAATGCTGTAAAATGCTGCAAATAGTGCTGCAATTACGGTTACAAGCATATATTGAGGTCAGCGGTAGTTCTTTGGCAATTATCTTTTCAATGAATCTTTCAACAAAAACACGACAGCAACGAATATTGGCACCCACCTCGCCCATACGCACCGCTCTAATCGCTTCAATGCTCTTTTTCACCGCGCTCTTTTGCAGCCCTAACAGCGCACAAGCAGCTGGCCGAGAGCAAATTACCACCACCAGTCATGTTGACGGCAAACCAATCAATGCCTATTTCATTCCACCAACACAGCCCAATGTGACCGGTCCAAGCACGCTAGTGGTCTACTATCACGGTATGACTTCCAACATCGACGAACCATTCGTATTGCCGGTAGGTGCTCCCACTGGGCCGATCATGACCAGTGTCTATCCGATGTATGGCTTCCTCTCGGTCGGCCAACCTAATACATGGGCTAATCCAGCCGCTCTCCAAGACGTCAGCGATGCCATTGCCAAAGTGCAAGACAAATACAAATTTGATCGCATTATCTACATGGGCGCATCAATGGGTGGCTGCAACTTGCTTTCATTCATTGAGCAAGCACCACCCGAAATCAAAAACAAATCAGAATGTATCATGGTTCTATTGAGCTGCGGCGACCTGGCTAATCTCTACAAACTAACTGGCGAAAAGCTCGTGCAAGAATCGCTGGTAAAAGCCATGGGCGGCACTCCTGCTGAGGCAAAGAAAGAGTACAAAGCACGCAGCTTTATACCAAACATCAAACAATTTCCGAAAACAGTAAAAGTAGTGGTGATATCTCACATGCAAGATACAACCATGCCGCCAAAATTACAGAATCAACTTTATCGCGCCCTGGTGGCCAACGGCAACCCGACTAAATTTATAGAAAGAAAGGGTACTCACGGTACCTGGCCAACACCAACTCAATTCCAGTTTTATATCGACCACATCGTTCACAAACGATTGATGTGAGCAAAAAAATCATTACCTCTGGCAATCACCGCGTATTCGTAGACTGCGACCGTACGCTGGTTAACACTGAGATTTATCCTATGCCTTCCAGGCATATATTTGATCGCCGCCCGAAGTTTTTCTTTCGCTGGAATACTGTGCTAACTGAGGCCAGGCCAAGCGCCAAAGCGTTTTTGCAAGAGCTAGGCAGCAAGTACGAAGTAGCTATGCTCACTCTCGGGCACTCAAAATTTCAAGCTAAAGTTTTAAAAGAACTAGGACTGGCAGACCTTGTTGGCGAAATTTATGGACCAGACAATTGTGACATGGTACCGCCTACCAATGGCTTTGTTCTAGTTGATGATATGGAACCTCACTCTCTAGCGATTGCTTACAAAATGCGCTGGTTAGGTCATCAAAAGGGTCTGGAGAATCTGCATAATTGGCCAGACAAACTGGCAAGGCACATAGTGCAATGCCGCCCCTTTATGGGCGGCATTGAAGATAGTGAACCACTTACTGATTTACTTCCCTCGGTTCATGAGCGCATGGCCCAGATGATGGCAGAAAACCAGGAACCGGAAAAAGAAGCAAAAAGAGAACCAGAACAAGACTAAGCGCTAAAACACTAGACTTTAGCAGCAGTCAATTTATCTAGAGCAGCCTGATAGCGAGCGGCATGGAAAGCCTCAACCCGCTTGAGAGCGCCAAAGCGCTTTGCTGCCTTTTGAAAAATGCCAGCATGCTCTAGCGATTCTTTCGCTTGTTCTTGAAACTCAGCTACAGCCGCTTCATTGCCCTCTTCTACAGCTTCACGCTCAAAATTGGGATACATGGTGACACTTTCATACATCTCACCTTCAGCTGCCAGAGCCAATATCTTCTCAACAGTCATTTCAGATGATGGATAAATCAACTCAAGATGAGCAAAAGCATGGGCTGTTTCATGATTCGCAGTTTCTTCAAAAAGCTTTGCTACTTCTTCATTACCAAGCTTGCGGGCGATTTTGGCGAAATATAGATACTTGCGATTAGCCATCGATTCTCCACCAAAAGCAGCCATCAAGTTTGCTGCTGTTTTAGTGCCATCTGGCGCTGCGCCCGATTTAGCCGTGGCATCGGCGCTGGTTAACTCAGCCAAAGTAGCTTCTGAATCGGTTAAGTGGGGTGCTTTGTTCTCTGACATTATAATTTCTCCTGGAAATAGTCTACTCTTAGATTTAATCTAATTTGATGGCAAAAAAACCTAGTGCTGCTCTAGCTCTCCATAGAACAGAACCTGAAAACCATGAACCTTATACTGATCTCCCAATAGTTCACCGATAGCCTCAACCTTATCGGCGGGAATGTCGACAATCTTGCCAGTTTTCACATCAACAAAGTGATGATGATGGGAAATATTGGCGTCATATCTGACACGACCAGGCTCGGTCAATACTTCTTTGATAACACCAGCATCTTTCAGTGTATTGAGAGTGTTGTACACAGTCGCTCGTGAAAGAGCTACAGGGAGGGCCTCAGAAACCGCTGAGAGCACCTCATCTGCTGTAGGGTGACTGTCGGTCTGCAACAAATAATCGGCTATAACAACGCGCTGAGGAGTGGGTTTAACGCCACGCGATAAGAGCAGCTGTTCAGCGGTGACTATTTTGTTGCTAGTGTTATGGGCGGTCATGTACTTAGAATAAGTCTAAGTTGAGACTTAGTCAACCCCATCTACCTTAAAATTGCAACAACGGTATGCCCACTGCTGTTAACTGCGGGCCCGAGGCATGAACCTGTCACTGTAAGCGACGCAGTATACTGGCTATAAGATTAGTTAGTAAGTGAATTAGATGATCACAAGCCCTAGCTTGGCTAGACAACCACTAACAAGCAGACGGGGCTATTGCCTAGTAACTTTAGTAGTGGTTGCACTTATCTTTTTTGCTGTTGCCATAGTTCTTCTCAGTCACCCTTCTATGATCGCGCCAGAGGCTGCCCTAAGTTTAGAGGCGGCCAAACTCATAGCAGCAGGGAAAGCGCCATATATAGACTTCTTTTGTTTGGTCTCACCACTTCTTCTATACGGCAGCCTGGTACCACTCTTAATAGCCCAAGTTCTCAATATTGCACCGAGCTTGGTTGTGAACCTGCTGGCCTGGCTTCTCGCAGCAGCCTCTACACTGGCCTGCGCTAAAATTCTTCTACCACGAAGGCACCACCGAGAGTGGCATATATTTCCGCCATTTATTATTGCCCTAACATTAGCCAACGTGCTAATGCTGTTTCAGCTTGGCGAGAGCGAACATCTCTTTATGCTGCTTCTCATGCCCTATCTGCTAGTTAGGTGGCTGCGCTGGAACGGCTACGCTATCTCAAAAAGTGAAGCCATTTACAGCGGCATATTCGCGGGCATCGGTTTTTCACTCTGTCAACTCTACATTGTTTTTCTAGTATTCCTGGAGGCTCTTTGGCTCTGCACAAAGATAAAAATTGACCCCTTCGTTGCGCCAGAAGCGCGCGCTTGCCTAATTACAATGCTCTCTTACGGCTTATTCTTGATCATGGCGCCAGTACCATTCACAGCAGCATACCTCAGCACATTCGCACCAATTCCTGCCGCTATTCCTGACTATTTCGACATGTATCTATACGGCGCAGGCAATGCCCCAGAGAGGCGCGATATCTTTTACGCTGGAATTGCCGCCATTCTCTTTGCCATTCCCCAAAACAGTCGCTCTAGTTTGTCACTAGTACTGATGCTTCTATTTTGTACCGGTTTCTGGTTCTATCTCAACCAACCAACAGGCTTAACTCATACAGCAATTCCCATGATTTTTGCTGCTACCCTGTTATGGGGAAACAACATCGGCGTGCTATCTGCGGCCATTCACCGAATCAAACTGTTAAAGGGCAAAAGACCAGTACTAGCAAAATTCAATTTTGGCCTCTTGTGCGCACTTAGCACCGCCTTAATAATCCTTACGGGGACATTTCTCCAAAATCAATCGAGCCTGTTTACCGAGGCACTGCCTACAATTACAGACAAAACGCCTGGAGAAAATGAAATACCAGCCGATTGCGCTTCATGGGTCGCCAAATATTCTGAGAAAGGCGACGAACTGATGTTTTTAACCGACGATATACTGCCAGCCTATCCTTTAATTTTGCAGATGGGAAGAAAGCCAAGCGGCTTTCTCATTGAATCTACATTTTTGCCATATATCGCCCACGCTCAACATCCAGGCGAATACGAACAAAAATACAATCGGCTCTCAGAGCAATTTTACAATCGACTTAAGCAAGATATAAGTGAGCAAAAAGCCAAAATGATCATAGTGCAAGACGGCACCATCCGTAGTTTGCTCGACAAAAACGAAGTAATGCCCAGTCTAAACAAATACTATGTTTGGAAGGGCGGTGCGCGCCTCAAGAAAATAAATGGAGACAATAAAGAACCCCTAGAATATCACGGCGCTCAATATCATCTCTCGGTCTTTGTGCCTCGAAAGAAGGCCCCATGAAAACGCCAGATCAAGGCAAAATAGCCTCAGTACTATCGGCACTACGTTCTTCAAAATCTGATTCTTTGCCTGTTTCTATGACAATGGATCTCTGGACTAGCAGAGTCATGCTCATTGCCGGTATTTTCTTGCTGTTGATCACGGCCTGGCGACTGCTTACCATTCCCGCCATTCACCCGCTTACTATTGCACCAGATCAATCTATGTTTGTCGCCATCGGCGAGCTTATTCTCCAGGGCAAAAGACCCTATGTAGACTTCTTTGATGTTAATCCACCGTTAGCTTTCTACGCTCATATAGCACCAAATTTAGTATCGCACTATTTCGGTACTACACAGCCACAAGCCTTCTGGTACACCACGATAGCCCTCTGGATTTACAGCATAGCCTTTAGCTTTTGGCTGTTGTGGCGACAGCCCAAGAACAAAGAATCGTTTGTCTTCATGCCCCTAATACTGTCATTCTCATGCTTAACTCTATTTCTGTCGGGTGAAGACGAGTTCGGCCAAAGAGAACACATCTTCGTACTACTTTTTCTCCCTTTATTTATAGTGCGTTGGCTACGCTGGCAAAACGCTTCTTTGCCAGCAGTGGCAGCAATTGTCGCGGCAATACTCGCCTCAATTGGTCTCTATATGAAACCAAGTTATTTGCTGGCAGCAATTGTGCTTGAGGCGCTCTGGCTCAGAGAAAATCGACAATGGCGCTGCCTTATTGCCCCCGAAACAATTATTTGCGCACTATTCGGCTTAGCTTACGCTGGCTTTCTTTTGGCCATGCCCCAAGACATGAAGAACGGCTACTTTGGCATGATGGTGCCAGTATTTACTCTGGGCTACGGTGAGTATGGCACTTCATTAATGTTCCAACTGATGGGCTGGGGCCCCTACTGGAAAAACTACTTCTTACTGCTCACATACACTTCTATACTGGGCCTCATTCTCAGCCGCTACTCCACTTTAATCATGCCTCTGCTGGCCTTCAGCCTCTTCGGGTTGGCCTCTTATTTAATGCAAGGTCAGCCCTGGCTAAATCACGCCATACCTTTTCTGGCAGGCGCCTACATGCTAGCTGGCGTCGAGGCAGCAATATTGCTGTTTATACTGCGCCAATTTGTTCTTAAGTTCGTGAAAGTATTCGATGCTATGTGGCTCAGCGCTATCTGCCTGTGGCAATTTCAAGTCAACCACGAGCAGATAACAACACAGAAACGAGAAGCAGCAGAAACCCCGAAACTAGCAATGATGGGCATTGGCTATATCGGAGATGTTCCTAAAAGAGACCTCAATGATCTTGCCCTTGTCATTCTCAAATACACAGAAGCGGGAGAGCCAGTGCTGTTTTTGACTCGCAGCATCACCCCTGGCTATCCCTTGCTACTGCAAACCAAACGCCAACCAGCTTCGCGCTACCTACACGCCATGCTCCTTCCCACCACTATATTTGCCAGAGATGTCTCAAAATCTCCAGCTATCAAAGCCAAAATGAATGGGTTTAAAACAAAAATTTTGGCAGAATACAAAGAAGACATTGCCAACAACAAACCAAAACTTATTTTCGTTCAAGCAACGCGTATCTACGACATTCTCAAAGACGCCGATTTTCTAAAGACGGCTGTGCAAGAAGACTACCAATATTGCGGCACAATAGACGACCACCGCATTTACGTGCGCAAAGACCTGCCAGATTGCCCAGCGGCTCCGGCCATCGAGTAGCCACTGGCAATTTTGTACATTTGCATAGTAAGCTTAAGCTCCCTTGTTCGAGCTTCTGACCTAAACTTGGAGCTATTAAATTGCGCTGCCTGGCCCCCTTTCTCGCCCTATCTTTGGCATTCATCGTCCCGCTGCAAGCAGGCTCAGTCAACGACCGTCTCTATGGGGCTGTGGCAACAAGCGAAGCCAAAGTCTATACAGTACGCACCCAGACCGACGTAACCATTCCTACAAAGGGTCCTAGCTGCCACCAGGTGAGAGTTTGGCACGCCATCGCCGCTTACAAGCCCTGGTCAAATACTAGCTCACCGCTTGGCGCCAACGACCTGCGCAGTGCTCCCACTGGCAAAATCGAAGCAGAAGATGATAAGCGATCGGCTCATTTTTACTTTGAAGAGAACCGTCGATTTGTGCCCGGTACACAGCTTCGCTATGTCAGTTCATACAAGGCAGTATCGGTTAAAAGATCCTTCAATCCAAGTTCATTCCGCTGTAGCTGGGCCGATTGCCAACAGTTTATGAGCAAAGATCAAATCACTTCACCAAACAAGCTTGCCAATGACCCTGAAGTAGTGGCTCTAGCAGTCAAACTCAAGCAAAATCATGACCCGGCCAACACAGTCATAGAGTTTTGTCGCTGGTTAAAAACCAATATTGACTACGACGAAGCAGTTCCACATAGAACCGATGATCTAGCGACAACGCTAAAGAAACGTCGCGGTCACTGCGGTCACGCCGCTCAACTGTTGCATGGCCTTTGTCGCAGTGTAGGTCTTAAGAGTCGAGACGTGGTCGGCGTCAACCTCACTGAGCCAAATGGTAAGAAGACTAGCAGGCCAGACGATTGGGGCAACACGCATAACTGGGCCGAAGTCTATTTTCCCAACATTGGTTGGATAGAAATTGAACCAACAAATGGAGAAAAGTGTTTCACCATTCCCTCATCGTTCATTCAAAACAATACTTCTTTTCAAAATTCTGCTGTCTGGGTGTCTGAACCAAACGCCAATAAACAAGCCACCTGGAGCTACAAAGACGGGCGCTATCAGTGCGACTACAATGTCATAACTCGCATAACTTTTAGCGAGAGCAAATTGTAGCGGCATTTTTGCTCAGCTCTAACAATAGATGCGGTAGTTTTAGGACAGTGCATCACAAAAGGGACCTCATTTAAGTTTTATCGGTACTACTACCAATACTTTAGAAACAACCCAGGCATTTTCTGTCTCACTATTTCCTCAATAGACTGCTGCTCTCGAATACCCGTCTTAATCAGTGCTAAATTTTCTGCAGGTGAGGCAACAGAGATCCCATAATTCCAGCCCATGTCTTGGTCAAGTTGTTGAAATGCAATATTGATACCGTCGTACATCTGCAGCTCTTGCGGACATTCCATTGATAGCAACGTCGACTCAGGTCGCTCTAAACAGCTAAGATAGAACTCTCTACCGTGCATTATTACGCCGGTTAAGAATACATCCACCGTTTCGTCATCCATTTGACCATGCGAGAAAATGAAAGCCGCTTGTGTTAATGGTGAGGTGCGCACTTGCTCTCTGAGACGATAAAAAATAGAATGAAACTCTTTAAGCTCAGATTGAGATAGATTGCCACAGGCAGCAGAGATTTGGTTGTAATGTTCTACCACACTGCTAGAACTCACACCATGATCCTTTTTTACACACGATTCGATTAAGCTCCAAAATTTCTCTTCATCCATTCATTTGTTATTCCTTGATAACATCTCCACTACTAACTACATCTGGCAAGGACTGGCGCTTCTGGCTTCTGGCGTGATAACGATGAGCGCACGCAGGTCTCGCAAGAATTGGCGACAGCGGCTCAGTGGGTGGTCAGGAAAGTCGACGTCATAGCACTCATCATCTGAACGATTACGCTGTGCTGCCGCGGGGTTCGACGATCTGTCGTGGAAAGCAGCATCAAACTCCTCCATGCTTTCATACTTCGCGAGAAACTTGTCGGCCACAATTGCATCGCGAAATCCGGTCACACCACGCTCCGGCGAATGAAAGGCAATATTGAATGAAAAATCGCGCCACATCAGGGTTGCAGAGGCAGCATAAGCCATACCGTGGGGTCCCATTCTGGTCTTAGAAATCATCTCCATACACGAGATGCCGCTGTAGGAAACGATGTCGAGTTCAATCATAGCTGCACCCTGCTGCGCCACCATTTCCTTGTACTGTTCGCGTACTCCATTGGTATCGCTCAAGGGGACCGGGTTTCGAATTGGTTCTGGGATAAAACGCAAGAAGACAATGTCCCCTTCGTCGGTTTGCCACCTAGCCCATGTAGCATCTTTTTCCACAAGATTGAGCCCTGGCATGGCAGAAAAGTGCACAGAATCTATTGAAATCCCCTGCTGTTCAAGCTCAATTGGCACCATCTTTTCAGCAACGCTGAAATCCTCCCTAGCAAACTTCGAGGGAGGGGCAGTGGTGACTCGCTGACGTTTTACTACTTTAGGAAAAGCGATGAAAGAGGCGACGGCAGTGCCAATTGCAGCCACAAGAACAAGAAATGGATTCAAATCGGGAATCAGCTTCTTGCTCAACACAAGCCCCGCCACCATCACTATCATAAGCAGTGCCAGCGACAGACCGACTCGCCCCATCATCAGCAACTGGTCAATGAGATCATCTTTTTCCACGAATACTCCCACCCAAAATGAACGGTCACCGAAACGCCGAAGGTGGCGAGAAGATCTATAGAAAATGCAGTCTGCACCACTCCCTTACTCTTCATCGGGTGCTGGTGCTGCTAACTCTTTGATGCTTCCGGCATCAACAATATCTTCTTCAATTTTTATATGTGGGTTAGTTTTTTGCATAGCCTCTTTGAACGTGGCGAATTGCTGTGACGTCCACAGATTGCGACGCACGCTAACTTCCTTCAAAGCCTTACATTGACTCAGTGTTTTGACGCAAGCCGGAGTAATCTTGCAGCCATCCAGCTCAAGATTGTCTAGCTTAGGCAGCTTAATCAGCGGTTCTAAATCACTATCATTCAAGGCATTGTCAGATAGTTTTAGCCTGGTTAGCTGCTTCATGGTGCTAATATTTTGCATGTCTTTGGGGCTGACATTGCAAAACGAAATGAAGAGCTTGCGCAGCTTAGGTGAATTCTCTAAGGCAGCAAGAGCAACACTAATCTTAGTGCAATGATCGGCATGCAGCACCTGCAAGTTAGGCAGCAAACCAGACTGAGCGAGCTGCTCACCATCAATATCTGTCGCTCCAACCTTGAGCTCCATAAGCTTAGGAAAGCGAGCTAAAGTCACTAGTGCTTCGCCTGTAACTGCACTCTGTCCCAATTCGATAACCTTCAAACTCTTAATTTGAGTAATACACTTTAGCGTCTCATTGTTGACGATATCGCTACGATGCAATCGTCTAGGGTCTTCTGCTGCCAGTTTCGGCGCTTCAGTTTCAGCGGTAGTTGGTGCCACAACTCTAGACAATTCACTGTCATCGGCTGTCAGTGCAATAGCCTGCAAGGTACCGTCGTCAAATCGCCTCAGTATGTGCGGGTTTTTCAGACAAAGAGTGTTGGGTGTAAACAGCAAACTGTAACGAGTAGGGATAAAAACTTCTCCCTTTGCGTCCTGGGGCTTTTCTTCTTCCTCGCTGCGTAAGGTGAGAGTGCCCAGTGAAATTTCATCAGGAAACTTGTAATGTGAAACTTGATGACCATCTTTATTGGTAGTACCTAAGAAAAATGGTTCTTTTTTCTCTGCTTCGGCCTTGAAAGCAGCTTCAGTTTTTAGCTGTTCACTCTCTTCAACTTTTTTCGCTTCAATTTTCTCTTCTGCGGCACTGCGATTAGTCATTTTCTGACTGACGAAATAATAAACACCACCACCCAAAAGGCCTAGCGCCAGTACAGCAGCCACTCCAGCCACAATCAAAGAATTCCTTTTGGCACCAGATTGGGTATCACTATCGCTCTCAGCCTCCTCAGTTTTGCGCTTAGCCAAAGGCTTGCGCACTCCAGATGCGCCATGACTGCGCTTTTCATTGTTCTCTTCATTAGCAAGAGAACGTTCAATCAAAAGCAATTCAGCAGCCACATCAGAGGCCGACTGGGGGCGATCCTCAGGGTCTTTTGCCAAGAGAGAATCCATTAGCTCTTGAATTTTTTCAGGAAAATCTGCGCCCTCAGAGGCATCAAACAAAGTAGGTGGAGTGTCAGTCTGGTGCATCTGCACCGTAGTCATGGCGTCGCTGCCGCGAAAAGGAACTGTGCCTGTCAATGTCTCAAACAGTGAGGCACCAAGCGAGTACAAATCGGTGCGGTAGTCAACGGCAACACCAGCACACTGTTCTGGGCTCATATATTGAGGGCTACCGAATACTTCACCAGGTCTTGTCAGACCCTGCTTATCACCATCTCCAAGACCAGTTAATTTAGCAATGCCAAAATCTACTAACTTGGCTGACACTACACCTGGTTCTAATTCCTGCAAAACTATATTGGCGGGCTTTACATCTCTATGGATAATCTGGTGCTCATGGGCATAGGCCAAACCGGCACAAACCTGGCGGAAAATCCCGATCGCTTCACTGAGCGGCAAGACATGCTTTTTCTTTAGTTTTTGAGCAAGAGACTGGCCATTTAACAGCTCCATTGCATAATATGGCGTCACTCCATCAACCATACCCATATCAAAGATGCGCACGATATTTGGATGAGTCAGCCTGGCTATGGCCTGAGCTTCAATCTGAAAGCGCCGCCAGGAAACCTCAGATACTTGCTCTGTAGGCAAAACTTTAAGGGCCATTTCTTTTGACAAGAAGAGGTGGCGCACTCGATATACCGAACCCATGCCGCCATGGCCGATGATGCCAATTACTTCATATGCTTTGTTGATTTGAAAACCAGGTGCGTAGTCGCTGGTATTACCCTTCATTACTTGCTCAACCTGCTTTCTAGGTGTGCTTTATTGCTTATTCCACGCTGGAGATGGCCTTGAAACGAGCCATACTTGATTTGGCTGTGCTACAGTGCAAATAGAGCTATCGCATTATAATTGAAAGCGACCAAAGTGAGCTAAATCATGGCCCTTATCGACCTAATTGAAAAAACAGCCCGCCTTCTCGCTGAAAAGCAGCAGGCGCTAACCACTTTGCGACTAACTTCAAGCAGCGATCCCGATTTTCAGCTAATGCGCGGCGATTTTCTCATTCGAGAAACTGACCTGAACGAAGCTACAGCCGAGATGATCGAAGAACTCGAAGACCTTGACCCGCTTGATCGCGAGGACATGATTGACACCCTTAAGCCTGAGCTAAAGACAGCTCTATCAACGGTGCTCAATTTATCCGGCCACCATCACCTCATGGCAGCCGAGGAATTAGGTCTTGAACCGCTCTTAATAGCTTGGCGTCAGGCTCGCTTAATGATGTTGTTCTATCAATTTTTGCAAGATGTACCGCTTGAAGATCTGAATACAGAGGATTCTTTCCAAGAGCATCCTATTGCCGAACGCTCACGAGAGCACTGGGCCACCGCTGTTGCTACTTTCAAGAAAGAAGCCGCCGTATGCTCTCCCGAAGACCGCATTTGTCATCTTGGCGTCACCCATGAGCTACTGGAACAGGTGCGCAGACGCTATCACCGTCTCACGGTGAGAGTACAAAATTGCCTCAAAGAAATTACTGCCGATGGCAAAGATCCCTGGCCAGTTATAAGACTATTGCCACCCGATTTAACCCAATGCGCCTGGGACGCCCTGAAACTAGTGCCTCTTAGAGAAGCTGAGATAGCCAAGGTGCAGGTTCAGCGTCAAGTTGGCGATCGCTTCTAGTCTAGAATTTTCTTGAGCTTGGTCACCCAAGCCTGCTGAGTTGGCTTCTGCCCACTCAAGTAGCTTTCATATTGACGAGCTTCTTCGGTCATAGCTGCTGCTGCTGGGGCTTGAGACGCTCCAAATTGAGCCGGCTCAGCTTGCCCTGGAGCATTGCCCTGAGCACCGACCTCAGGAGCGGCCTTAGAGCCACATTCACCGCAGAACTTAGCACCAGGCTCTTGCGGTGCACCGCATAAATGACAAGCTGAAATTCTTGCTTCTAGGCGATAGCCGCATTCACCACAAAAGCGCGAACCAGGCTCAAGATACTCAGAACAACCAGGACATGCTGTGCCAGCAGGAACCCGAGCTGGGGCCGCCTGCGGCTGTGGGAAGTAAGCAGGGATAGGGGCAGAAACACCCTGGGGCACACCACCGCCTGCGACCTGGCGTGGGTCACTCTTAATGGCGCTGTTAACTGTATTCCAGAAAGCCTGACGCGCATCGGCAGCTGGCACGGCATCACTAGCCACTGGCTGAGGTGGAAGGGCAGAAATAGAAGGGGCTTCTGAATTACGCTGGCCATAAGCCTGGGGTTGATAATCAGGAATTAGATCAGCCAGTACGTCGTATTCTTCAGGCGCTGCAGGCTGTTGCGGTGGCAACGGTTGCGGTGCTTGTTGCGGTATAGATTGCGGTATAGGCTGTATTACAGGTTGCGCTTGAGGCTGCATAGCAGGCTGCTCTTGCGCCACCGGTTGAGCCGGTGTCGAAGGTAACGCCGGTTGAGCTGGTATCGCGGGTTGCGCCGGTTGAGCCGATGGGGCTAGTTGAGCTGATTCAGTAGGCTGCACAAAAGCCTGGGGATGGGCTGGCCCCGTCGGTATTACCGGTTTGAATGTCGGCGAAGGAATGGGCACACTTGGCGCCTGGTAGGGCGATTCTAGTGCGGCAGCCTGACCTGGCATTGACCCAGCTTGCTCTTGGGGCTGCGGCTGATAGACCGCTTGACCAGTCTGAGGTGCCGACGAGGGATCAAAGAAATCTAGACTATAAGCTGGTTGCGCTGCTGCCGGTTCAGCAAAAGGAGCGCCCAATTGCTGTGCCGCAGCTGGCGGTTGTGACGAAAAATCTGGAGAAGTCGGTGGCAAACCAACTGTTTCTTCTGCTCTTGGCGCTGAAGTTGCCATCGAATTTGGTGGCACATTTATATCCACAGCAAGGCTCGCTGCTGCAATTTCCTCAGTCTGGCCCTTACCTTTCTTCTTGCCTTTACCCTTGCCCTTGGCTGGCGCTACTACTGGGGCTTCAGCCACTATTGCAGGCTCTGGCGTTACCGGCCCTGGCACTATTGGTTCTAGAATCGCCGCTTCTGGTGGCTGATTGAAGCTAGGTTGACCAAAACTAGATTGACTGGCAATTGGCTGGTCATGTACTTGAGCATGCATCTGTTCTTGTGCTTGTGCTTGAGCTTGAGCTTGAGCTTGAGCTTGAGCCTGGGCAGCCGCTTCAGCTTCCGCTTGGGCCACAGCTTCCATGGCAGCGTGAGCCGAGGCCTGCACCGCCGCCTGGGCCGCTGCTTGCGCTGCGGCTTGAGCGGCTGCCTGAGCTGCTTCTTCCTCTTGAGCAAACTGAGCAATTTGCGCTGCTTCTAGCACCACTTGCTTTTGCAAATCAAATGGATCAAGTGGATCAACTGGCGCAGCTTGACCGGCTTGAATGGCTTGACCAGGTTGACCGGCTTGAGATGATTGCGCTTGATTAGCGCGCAGGCGTTCTTCCTGCTGCTGCTTCTGAGCTGCCTCGAGTCTGGCTCTTACTTGCGCTTCGTGCTGTGAACGCAAATCAATTTCTTGCTGTGCTTGTCTTTGCGCTTGCTCTTGAGAGCGCAGTTGTGCCTCTTGCTGCTGACGCATTCGTTCATCTTGTTGACTGCGCAAACTCATTTGCTGTTGCAAATGTAATTGCTGTTCTTGTTGCGCTTTAATTTCAGCCTGCTGCTTAGCTAATTGCTGCTGCTGTTGTTCTTGCTGCAGTCTCAAATGCTGCTCTTTCTGAGCTCTCAGCTGTTGCTCTTGCTCAGCTTTAAGACCGGCCTCGTGTTGAGCACGAAGCAATTGCTCTTGTTGCATTCTCTGAGCTTCTTGGGCCTTTTGCTCGGCTTGAATTTTCTCATTAGCAGCCTGCTGAGCCCGCACCGCGGCTTCATGCTGGGCTCGCAATTGCTGTTCTTGCAACTCTTGCTGCGCCTTCATGGCAGCAGCTTGCTGTGCCCTTTGTTGAGCCGCCAGGGCCTCTTGCTGCGCCTTCAAAGCAGCTGCTTGTTGTGCCCGTTGAGCTTGTTCTTGCTGCAGACGCTGCGCTTCTTGCTGGGCCTTAAGGGCAGCCTGTTGAGCTTTCAATTCTGCTTCTTTAGCTTCTTGCTGAGCCTGCAATGCTGCTTGAGCAGCAGCTGAACTAGCAGTCGGCAGTGGCGCCGGCGAACTAGCCTGCATGATCTCCATTCCTTCGCCCACTAGGGCCGCATCAAAGAGATAGCGCGATGGCTCAAGAGCAATGTTATTAAACTGATTCGGATAGGAGAGATAGAGCACTTCACGGGCCCGAGTAAAGCCGAGATAGCAGAGCCTACGCTCTTCTTCAGGGTCATTAGCAGTTTCTGAAGGGAACAGACCTTCAGCCATACCCGTAAGGAAAACAATTGGATATTCTTTGCCTTTTGCTTCATGCAAACTCAATATATAGACGAGAGGCTCGCTATCTGGCCCATCGTTAGCCTTAAGCAAATTCTGCTGAGAGCGCACAAACTCGGTTACTGTCTTAAACTTACGAGCTTCTTCTTCTAAAGCAGCCAGTTTGCGCATTGGCTCATAGTTAACACCAGGCGGCACTTTCACTGATTTGTAATACTCAGTCAGGCGCTGGGTGCGCTTGAGCAAGGCAATAGTTTCTGCAGGCGGCAAGTTCTCATGGTTCATAGTGCGAATGATGCGCACTAATTGACTGAGATCCATACAAGACTGATCAGCAACTGCCTCTGAATAAATTTCTACTGCTTTCAAGAAAGAAAGGTTATTAGCTTCGGCAAAACTAGCAATGGTGCCAAAGAGCTTTGGATCAACCTCTTTAGAGCGCAGCTGGCAGACACGCTCGAAAGACTCTCTCGCTTTCGGGCCGTCAGGGTCCATTACCAGGCGCAGGAAGGCCATAACATCTGCCACTTCATCCGGTACCATGGTGGAATCTGGATTAGTAGTAAGACACTTAATACCTTTGCGGAACAGAGCCTCTTCAACCATTGATGCATAGCGGTTATAACGATAAAGAATAGCAATCTCTTGCGGATTTCTTCCGATATCCAAAAGCTGTTGCACCTGACTCGCAACCCACTCCGCCT
>JAUPUU010000123.1 GCA_030917395.1 Cyanobacteriota bacterium erpe_2018_sw_21hr_WHONDRS-SW48-000092_B_bin.40 | reverse complement strand
GGAATTTCTCCTTCCGATGCTCCAGTGCCGCGAATATCAACCTTGACGGTGATGAATCCGAGCTGGGCCTGGTAGCTGAAAAAGGGGTGGTCGACGACATAGAAGGTGTCGTCTTTGCGGTAAGGCAGGTATTCGAGCAGAACCGGGAAGGTTTCGCCGCGACGACGTGCCTTGGGGATGTAAGAAGTGGCTGCCAGTCGAACACCGTCCGGCATGAGCAACCAACTCTTCTCAATCGTAAACTTGTAGCGCCGCGCGGTTTTAACCGTTTGTGCGACTGCTGAACTTTTAGTCTGTGAAACTTTGGTACTCATGATACTGGTACTCATGGCTCGATTTAAGAGGCGGTTTGCTTCTTCTGACCGTATGGCCCAGAAGAATTTGTTAGAGGTGGCTAGTTAGAATGGTTTTGGCTTTTGGCCTGAAATCGAAAAGAAGTAATATGTGCCTTGAGAACCTAAGTGAACGCCTGTTACTTAATCAAGAGACTGGAAAGACTAGTGAGTTCTATATTATTTCTGTAAAGCTCCACAATTGACGCAAGCTGGCGCACCACATGGCAACCCGAGCTAATAAATAGTGAAATATTGGCCTTTAGGCAGTAATCAAGATATCTTTTGCCTGGCCAGATCGTGGAATATCAGCGCGTTACTTCCAAACTACTCACGCAAAGAAAACCTTCCTCCAAGAAACAAACAAACCAAATAAGCCAGATCACTGTTAGACCCCCGCACTGTATGCACACTTTGTGCTGCAGAGTTGCAGATGTACGTTGTGCATCTTGGCTCTAATCGAGAATTTGGCTTCTAGTCTTGGTTTGTTTCACATAACCATAAATGGGAACCCATATGACTCTCAAGAACAAAGTAATGTTCATCACCGGTGCCTCCCGCGGCATTGGTCTGGCCATCGCTCTCAAAGCCGCCAAGGATGGCGCACGTATTGTCATTGCGGCGAAGACTGCTGCTACCAATGACAAACTTCCTGGCACCATCTACAGTGCTGCTGCCGAAATCAAAGCTGCCGGTGGCGAAGCCCTTGCTATTCAGTGCGATGTGCGCGATGAAGAGCAGATCAAAGCGGCCATCGCCAAAGCAGTAGAAACTTTTGGTGGCATCGACATTGTCGTCAACAATGCCGGCGCCATCCAGCTCACCAACACCGAACAGACCGAGATGAAGCGGTTCGACTTGATGCAGTCGGTCAACGCCCGCGCTGTCTTCATGGTGGTCAAGCACGCCCTGCCCTATCTGAAGAAGAGCACCAATGCCCATGTGCTCAACCTTTCGCCGCCTCTGAACCTGGATGCCGACTGGTTGGCGCCGCACCTGGCCTACACTCTTTCGAAGTATGGCATGAGTCTTTGCACCCTTGGTCAGGCTGCTGAGCTGAAGAAGTTTGGCATCGCTGTCAACTCGCTCTGGCCTGAAACTGCTATCGATACATCGGCAATCCGCAACCTGCTCGGTGGCGATCAGTCGGTGCAGGCTTCGCGCAAACCCGAAATCGTCGCTGACGCTGCTTACTGGATTTTCAACCAGCCAGCGGCCACTTGCAGCGGCAATTTCTTCATCGACTCGGCTGTTCTCACCGCTGCTGGCGAGACCGACCTGAGCAAGTACGCTGTGGACCCCACGGCCACGCTGCTGCCCGACTTCTTCCTCGGCAAGCCGCCCAAGGTGCTGCCTAAGGTGAAGGCGACGGAACCGGCGGCGGCAAAGGCTGACGGTGCCCCTGTGGTTGCGACCGATGCGTCGACGGTGGCTCTCAAGGCTGAACCAGTGGCCCCGAAATACAAGTCTTTCAGCGTCACCGTGGCTGACCATGTGGCAACACTGGTCTTCACCAACGCCAAGCGCTCCAATGCCATGGGAGAGGCTTTCTGGACTGAATTTCCGCAGGCCATCAAAGAGCTGGCTGCTCAGGGTGACACCCGGGCGCTGGTGATTTATGGCGAGGGCGACCACTTCTCTGCTGGTATCGACCTGGCCATGTTCCAGAGCCCGACTCTGGCACCGGCTCTGGCGAACCTGCAGAGTGCTGAAGGCAAAGACCATCTGTTGCAGGTGATCACCCGCATGCAGGACGCTTTCACTGCCATCGAGAAGGCGCCTTTCCCTGTGATTGCTGCCATTCACGGTGTCTGTCTCGGGGCTGGCTTGGACCTGGCTGCTGCTTGCGATTTCCGCTATGCCTGCAGCTCGGCGTCGTTTGCCATCGAAGAGATCAATCTGGGCATCATGGCCGACCTGGGCAGCTTGCAGCGCTTGCCGCTGATTATGCCTGCAGGTCTGGTGCGCGAGATGGCCTTCACTGGCATGCGCATCGCCAGCGATCGCGCTCTGTCTTCGGGCC
The DNA here is from genome assembly GCA_030917395.1 of Cyanobacteriota bacterium erpe_2018_sw_21hr_WHONDRS-SW48-000092_B_bin.40. GTDB lineage: Bacteria > Cyanobacteriota > Vampirovibrionia > Obscuribacterales > Obscuribacteraceae. Next base: position 3,383 of record JAUPUU010000123.1, on the reverse strand, counting down.
TGGTCAATGCTGTCTATCCGCTCAAGGATGACCTGATCAAGTTCGTCATGCAGACCGCGCAGGTGATGGCAAGCAAGTCGACCAAGGCTGCTTCTGCTACCAAGCAGTCGCTCAACTATGGTATCGACCATGGTGTCTTTGAGTCGCTGCATCTCACTGCCAAGCTGCAGACTCGCGTGATTGACCCGGCTGAAATCGTGGCCAACATCAAGAAGCTGAAGAAGGGCTAGGGCTGTGATTCGGACTAGAACAGTACTGTCTCTGGACTGAACTTCTGCTCGCAGGTCGATAACTAAAAGGAAGAGTGTGGCCAAAAGCCGCACTCTCCCTTTCTTTTTTTTGTCTCTTTTCTTTTTGAATCTATTAATAGACCAGTCTATTAATATTGTGATTCGCACGGTAGGAGTGCTTAGTTGCTTCAATGGCGAGAGATCCTACAGATTGCAGGTGTTACAATTTCTGCACTCAGTGATTAATGGTAAGTGCTTCAGATGCCACAGATACGTACGCCAAATTTCATCGTCATGCTGACTGTGGCCGTGGCTTTTTCTGCTAGCCTTGCTTGTCCGCTTTCTGTGCGGGCTGAAGGTTCTGTGTCAGCAGCTGATCGTCAGACCAATAACTATGCTTCTGCTTTTATAGCTAAGGGTCAAACGGAAGCAGCCATAGAAACCCTTATTCCGCTTGTCCGGCATAATCCAGGCTATTATCATGCTCGCCTAAATCTGGCGGTAGCATATTGCAACTACGGTCTGAAAAATCGCGATAAGCCTAGCGTATTGATTGATTATTTGTGGCGCAGTATGGCTCTTGATTCGAGTGATCCAATCGCAGTTAAAAATCTTCAAAATGCTGTGAAGCTTTTGGGCAAAGATCCCATTTCGCCAGCTGTTCATGCTGCTTTGGCTCAAGATTGTCTTAAGAGCAATTGTCTTTATGGTGCATATGTCGAGTACATGGAAGCTCTTTGGCTAAAGCCTGATGAGAGCCTGACAAAGGAACTCAAGCTGGTTGAGGAGCGCATTAGAGTGGCTCCGCCCGAGGAGGGACTTAATTGGTTGGCGAAGTTAGCTCTAACTGATATGCCAGCACCTGCGGCGTTCTCGACCGGTGCTTCGGATATTGCACTCCAGACTTATATAAGAGAGCTTGAAAGGAAAATAAAACAGCATTGGAACACCAAAAGCTTTGCCAAGAACAGTAATCGTATGAAGGTTGCGTTTAAGGTGAAACGTGATGGAGCAGTTTCAAATTTAAGAGTGATTGTTTCGAGCGGAGATTCGAGAGTTGATCAGGCTGGTCTTATGGCTGTTCAAAAGCTTGGTACCGCTCCGCCACTACCGCCCGGCAGTCCAGAGTTTGTTTCCATAGAGTTTTCCTTTGACTATAATGGTTTGGGTTCGGTAGAGGCTTCGCGCGCAGCGATTTTGAAAGATCTTGCTGCCAAAAGTAAGGAACTTTCAACTCTCGAAAACCAAGGTATTGCCAGCAAGCGGTTTTTGCCTAAAAAGTTGGTAGAGATCGGCGAAATTGAGCTTTTGCTGGGTAACTATCAGAAAGGCTATGTCACTTTCGTTCGCGCTGTGGAGTTGTATAAAACGGCACCTATATTGAGTCGGGGGTTGCTTTCAGCACTTGCTGGAAAGGCAGATTGCCAGCAGTTGTTGGGAGATAGAAAAGCTGCGATTAATACCTTAAGTGAGGCTCTTGCTATTGCCGAGAATGACCTTCATCTGAAAGATTCTGAAATTGTCAGTTTGCTGGAACTCTCGGGAAAGGTACTCTACAAAGACAATTCGATTCCACAGGCTGAGAAAATGTTTGAGAGAGTGCGAAAAGCGAAAGCTACAAATTGAGTTCAAAATGCAACAACTGGGCCTCGGGTGGAGTGCAAGCAGCGGCTCCCCAAGGCAAGGAAATCTCAAGTTGGCCACTGAGAATTCTGCAGCACAACTCTGTAGCCATCTGGATCTTCGAACGTCTTTCCTTGCACGTCCCAGTATGGGTTGAACGATTGCACTGTTTCATATCCGCAGCTCAACATGCGCGACACTGCGGCTTCCCATGCCGCTTTTTCTGGCAAATAGAAGACAATTAGATTGTCTTTGCTTGGTGTTTTTCCTGCGCTATGACCCAGGCATTTTGTAAATTCAAAATGGTAGGCAGAATCTGCTGAGCCAATCATAACGCCGTCAAATCCTTGGTGATTTTCAAAGCGGCTTAGCTCTTGCAAGCCCAATCCATCAACATAGAAACGAACAACGTCTTCAATGTTATCGCTCGGTCTTGCTATGCGAAGTTTTGGGCTAACTGGCTTGAAGAGATCGTCTGTCACTGTCAGAGTGAAGAGAACTTCGGCCTTCTCCAAAAGGCACTCAGACTGCCTGGCGCGCACCAAGTCGACTCCGAGCGTTTCTTCTACATGTTCCCAATGGGCGCGATCTGGCCACTGTGCATAAGCAATCCAGGTACCCCGATCACTTTCATGCAACCTTGAACCATGTGAGCCATGTTGGCTGAAAATGGCCTCAGTTATAACGCGCCAAGTATCTCTAAATTCGTTTTCTTTGCCTGATTTAACTTTCCATTGGTAGACTACGCAAAACATCCTGGCCTCGCTAGAAAATACATCGGCTTATTCTATAGCGGAAAAATGTTATTGAACACAAGCTCATAGGGCGATGGGGTGTATTCAGCAGAGGCTTCGCTTTTGGCTTTCTCGGCCGCCATAATAGCCTGATACTGATAGCCTCGTTTAATCAGCTCAGCATCAGCCGGATTTTGACCGTAGGTAGATTCCCCAGCAAAAGGGTTGAGAATGTCGAGGGGGCTGCCCCACTCAGCATTTGTCTTGCCATTCAGATTTTTCGCCAAACCGTTGTACCAAATTGATTGGTCATAGCTGAAGCCCATTTCGCTGGCATAGACTCCCCAGGCGACATTGCCCCAAGCTTGAAACTGCCCACCTTTTTGCTTGTCGTCCCAATCTCCCTTGTCTTCAGTTTTTTCTTTGATGAAGGAAAGGGCATCCGTGATATTGAGAAATTCATAGGGGTGATTTCTCGCTTCTTCGGCTCTCTCAGCCAGTAATTGCTTCCAGTTGCTTGGCATTTCTTGTACGATGGCGCGATGGGGCTCTCTTTCTAGTTTACAATCGCTGCTGTCAAAAATAGTGCGGGAGCCGTCATCGCTCTTGCATGAGCTTGTTATTTTGGAGCCGTCTGGTAGAAATCTGGTGGCATATTTACTACCATTGTCTTGGGCAGGTTTATCTTTTAACAGTTCATCTCTGACAATTACTTCGCCGTTGCTGTTGGCTTTGACTGCGTGTGCGTCACCACTAAACGGCATGGAGATATTTGCTTCGCTAAATTTCTGCCAGC
>JAUPUU010000122.1 GCA_030917395.1 Cyanobacteriota bacterium erpe_2018_sw_21hr_WHONDRS-SW48-000092_B_bin.40 | reverse complement strand
GGGGTTTTTATCCAGCTGATCCAACATCGCCAGAACTTGTTTCTGGATAAACTTCACCTGGGCGACATATTTCTCCTTCTCAAACTTGTCAGATAGCGAAATTACGCCAAGGGGGTAAGTGTTTCCATCTTCGTTAAAGAGAAAGGGTGGATGGGGAACGACGATGTGGACAAAAACAAATTTCGGGGCAGAAGTGGAACACGGCGGCAAAACTGATTGAGCTTGAGACTGAAACTGCAATTGAGCAATTGACTCTATATTCTGCAGGCCATAAAGGCGAACCTTTCGCGCTGCCCAGCCCAAGAAGTCAAAATCACGCTGCCACGGACCTATCAGAGTGTTTCGCAGCAGGGCAAGGTGAAAAACATTGCCATAGGCAAAACCAACATTGACGTCAGCATTTGGCATATAGTCAGTCGGGCTCCAGCCAGAGCGAACATTGACATAGCGATAACCCAGCCCCTTCAGCAATGAAGTGACCTTATTGCGCTGAATCAGGCGGTAGAGCACGCTGTAATCAGCAGAATTGCGACCCAATGTTGGCTCTAAATAATCTAGATACTGCATATTCAAAGACGAAGGCAGCGACAGACAGGTCATCTGATAGTTACTGCGACTGCCATCCGGAATGATGAAACCCCGCCTTTTGAGCCCATCTATAAACGATGAGTTATCGAAATCATAGATTTCTTTGAGAGTATCGCTGCGGCCAAAAGCATCGAGAATAAAGTAATAAATATCAGGTGATTGATTCGATTCATTTGACTTGCTTGAATACTGCACCTGCTTCAAATCAATGGCCGCCAGCTCCTTATCGTCATTTTGATAGAGCTTGCTCATGGTTAGACTAATTTTGTACTCATGCCAGGCAATATAGAAAGCATTGCCCGTCACAAGCAACAAGCTCATTATGTTGAGGCACGATGTCGCTGCTTTATAGTCACTTTTTGCCTTGAGTAAAAAATAGATGATAGTGAAAATCAAAAGCGTAAAAGGCACAAGGTAAACTCTGTCATCATGCGGCAAAGCGAGGCTGCTCAATAGTCGATTGGCGGGAGCAGCCATGGCATCAAAAGAGAAGTTCATCAAGACAAACGCTGATGTGACGATTCCAGCTCTGCACCAATTACGAAGACAGGCATAGGACAGCAAAAGCACAACAATAGCCAGAGCAAGGCTAACAATTAGTGGCAACACCAATTCTTCAGGAAGAAGATAGGCAACCAAACTGGAGTAGGCGCAGAGCACGGGGAGAACTCCAAACAGTATCGAATGCAGTGGCACAGCTTTGAGCATACTTGCTTAAACCTCTAAGTGGCTAAAAAATCACCGAATTTCGTCTCTAGCTTGGCTATTCCTTACTCTCAAGCAAATAGATAGTTCTATAACTTGCAGCAATGGGCGAGCGCTCGACGATAGAAAAATATTGCGAAAAGCTCGCTTCAAAAGCTGCCTGTGAATAATCGGCGAATACGTCTTTGCGGCTCGACAGCAAGCGTTTCACTTGCGAATCTTCTTTGGTAATAAACTCAATAATTAGCCAATGGCCTAGCTTAGAAAAATAGGCAGCAATTTGATCAAGGGGAACATTATTGGCAATGGCCAAGTGATGAACCAGCGCCAAAGCCAAAATTGTATCGGCCTTGCCCCGCTGATCAAGCCTCTGTCTTTCAGCATTAGCCCAACCAATGGCCGGTGTTGGTTGCGACATGTCTACGACCAGAGGCAAAAGATTCTGCCCTGATTCACGACTCTTTAGATAATTCGTCTCTACACAGTTGTGATCAAAATCCATAGATACAGTGCAAATTCCCTTTGCTGCCGCTATCTCGCTAAAGGCTCCAGTATTAGCGCCAAAATCCCAACACATGCGGGGTTTGGTCTGATCTATAAGACGAGAAACTATCCTTTGCTTCTCTTCCTGTGCCGCCACCGTATAGTTATTGTCCTCATAATAGCCAGTCCAGTCAGACTTGATTTTGGCAATCTTGAGTGCTTCCACAGCCCCCTTTAGGCTATCCACCAGACCCAACATTGCATCTTTTGAGAACCCCGATTGCTCACCGCTAGGTTCTAGTTTACTAATTGTGCTTTTATGAGCGTTAGCATGAATAGCTAGATGGATTGCCACGCTTGGACGAATTAGTGCCAGAGTTGGTAAAAGCTTGCAAGCTAGATCAAGGGGAATACCGTCAATATAATTGCGCGAAAGGCTTCCCAAGCGGACATCTACAGTTGACATCAATACTAATGGTGCTAAGAAATGCTGGCAAAACTGCCGGTAAGCGACCCAAGGTTTGCCAGGTTCGTAACGCTCGAACGAGAGTGTATCTATTAATAGAGGCCTACCATTGACAAACTGAATATTGAAAGCATTGCTATCTTTGAGAATCATGCCATGCTTCAGAGCCATAGACTGTATCTCAAGAGTGGCTAAAGCAGCGTCTTTTAGTTGACTAAAACACCACTCATAGGGATAGGAAATAAACGGCACTTTTTGGGGTTTGCAAATCTTGTAAATACTAGAGCGATTATCGTCAGCGGATTTTGTCTGCGGTGCATCCCCTTTCACCAACTCAATTTCTTCATGAGCAATTAGTAAATTTTTCGCGATCAAGGCCTGATACAAACCTGACTGAAAAAGCCAGTCATAATGCGGCTTATACACGAGATTAACCTGTCGATAGATCTCGCCATTTTCTCGAAAAACACAGCCAGAAGGATCGCGAAAAGACGAAGTGCTGACTTCTCTAGTGCTAATACTCAAAATCACTTTCTCACCATCGAGCAAAAGTAAGATTGAGCACAACCCCATAGCCTGCGTGAATTGAATACTAAAGCGAATAGAGTACCTAAGCCGCATTGAATCGCATAGCTTCCAGTGGAAGGATCTAGGTAGGCACAAGCTGGCTCAGGCAGAAAGCAGAGCAAAGCAAACATAAAAACAAAGAAGGGGATATTTCGTAGTTGAAGTACATTAGTCATTTCGCTCTCCCGCCGCCAAGGCGCCATCACCACTTACTTTTTCATCTTCAGGCGACCCAAATAGACTGTCGATTCTCGAATGCGTACTAACGAAAACGTGTATACCAGAGAAGCCTATATTTAGTGGCTTTTCAGCTCACAGCCAAAATTTGGATGTAACGCAAGATGTAGGATTGCCTCAATATGGGAATAAATAGGCAGGCGAATGAACTAATGCCTGTGCCAACAGACTAGCAATCGAGGTCAATCAATATGCAATCTTTGCGCTGGCATTTCTTAGTAGCAAGCCTTATAGCCCTGCCCCTAACGGTTAATGCCACCTGGGCAGGAACTCACGACCGAGATCTAGTTTTTGAAGATCTGAGACACCCGCGCGATTACGGCCAAGAATCAATAATCGATAAAATCAAAAGTCAGAAAGACTACCAGTCGATAGTGAAAAGTCTAGAGCAGAACCTGACTAAGAACGAGAACGTACTCTGCAACTTTAACGTCGACAAGACAGGCCGAATTAAAAACCTCAAGGTTATCTCTGAAAAGCCCCCCACTGACCTCGAGAAAAAAGTCTTGGCACTGATAGGCAAGGCTGCGCCTTTTCCTAATATGGCATCGGCAGAAATGATCAGCAAAGGCGGGCAAATTGAGTTCTGGCAATGGCAGGGCATAAATTTGGCAGCCCGCGTAGCTCCGCCGGTCAAGCCACCAGAACCGACTGACGGTAAGGTAGATCCGTTCAAGGAGCTAAGCAAAAGTAAAGCCTACTAAGTTAGTTCAAAGAGGACACCGGTTATACTCACCACCCCGGTACTACCCTAGACAGTAGAATAAAGACAAAAAGAAAGTGCTGGGAAAAGCACAATAGTCACGACTTTTCCCAGCTTACTTCTCCTACAGTCACTACTTAGCGCGGCCGCGGAGGAAGACTCTGAATGGCCCGAGCGAATTCGATGAAGGTATCACTGTAGTACTTCTGCAGCCTGGCATTCGCACTTGAGCTGGCAGCAAGCTTGTGACTCACTCCAGCGAGAACAAAGATACCCTGCGAGAGAAGCTTGCGAGCCTCTTCCGCCTGGCCTCCGCTGACAGCAAGCGCTCTGCCTAAGTTACCTCGAGCAACGCCGAGCTGCACTGCATCCTGGGCGAAGATAACTTCGGCCAAAGCGAGTGCCTTGCTGGCGCAGTCAACGGCATGCCGAGGATTCTGCAGCTC
>JAUPUU010000121.1 GCA_030917395.1 Cyanobacteriota bacterium erpe_2018_sw_21hr_WHONDRS-SW48-000092_B_bin.40 | reverse complement strand
ATACTGGCCTTGGTTTGTATACTGACTCTGGGCAGGCTGTCCAGGATAGGTGTGGGGCTGTTGCTGATACTGGTCGGCGCTTGCCATTGGTGTGACATCGGGACTGCTGTTCTTGTTTATGTGAACAGCGTTTGTGAGAGTCTCTAGTTGTTCTTTGATACCGGTAGTGGTGTCAGGTGGTTGATTGGGGAAAACAATTCCTTCAAGGGTCTGTACCCGTTCTATCAAAGGTTTCGAGCTGTAGCTTTGGCCGATAACTTTATTTTCGAGCCATTCGACAGTACTGAGATACTGTTTCTCAAGACTGGGTGCCAGTGTCTTTTCCCAATGTACTTCCAGTGCATCGGTACGGGCGCTGAGGTCATCGTCGCTGCTAGGTTTATCGAATGCCTTTATTTCTAATTGGGTCAAGCGCTTATTGAGCGGCTGTTGTTTGAATGTTTGGTTGAGAATCAATTGTTCCAGCTCGTCAACCCTGGGATAGTCAGTGCCAGCCAGTGCAGCCGAGTCTGAGGAGCTATCTGAAGCATTATCTGCAGCACTTGCAGGGGCGCTTGATGAATTGTCTGAACTTGAAGAATTGCTTGTATTTGCAGGCGCGCTACCGCTTGTTCCAGAACTTGAACTAGAACCAGAACTAGAGCTAGACGGCGTTGCATCGGCCTCGGCTACAACTTTTTGCAAGTCACTGACGCGACTGGCTACGTCGCCTGTCTTGGCCTCACCAAAAACCAACTTTTCTAGCCGTGCCAGGCGATCATCTTCTGTATCAGCTGGATAGGTATGCTGGAAGAAGTGGTCTTCAAGCTGGGTAAGAGGTGCAGAGTCAGCCCAGGCAGCTGGCGGGAGAGAGCAGCTAATTAGCGCCAGGCTAAAAAGCGCTGCGCTAAGATGGCCAATTGTCTTGCCTTTCGCTCTCTGTCTCAGTGTTTTGCCTGTAATATTTGCTGCCATTACTCAATGTCAATTTAGATTAGATGCCGGCATGATGCCAACTGGATTCTTGCTGGCTGCCGAGTGCCTTCTGTCTGCCACCAGCTTGCAGCTGATCGGTAACGCCTTTAGCGCCGTGAATCGCTGCCGATTATAGCCGATGATGGCGCTCTCGCTTATTCCTTCAATAAACCCATGGTCATATTCGCCGCAGCGATCGAGGTTAAACCTGGTTAACGTGAAGCCTGAAGCCCTAGCTCTAATTAACCTCGGGGCTTCAGTGTTATAAGCTTTCATCAGTGACTGTGGTGTGGGGTATTTCTCGAATGGCTGAATCCTGGGAGGAGTTGGTTGACCGCGCCGAGCAGGCATCGACCAAAATTCAGTTTGACCAGGCCAAACAGCTGTTAGAACAAGCTCTTGTCCTGGCTGACCAATTTGAAGCGCGGGATAGTCGCTTGATTCAGAATCTCCATAAGCTTGCCGAGGCTTGCCATCGCACTGGTTGCGATGACCAGGCTGAGGGATATCTAAAGCGGGCTATCGCCGTCAATACCAGTAATTTTGGGCCTTACCATAAAAATGTGGCTGATTCGGCCAATCATTTAGCTAGCATCTATTACGAACAAAGCCGCTTCCCCGAGGCTGAAAAGCTCTGTCGCCAGATTGTCAACACCTACGAAAAGAGCCTTGGCTCGCAGCACATGGAAGTGGGCAAGGTTTCGCAGAATCTGGCCATGATTCTGCAAGAGCAGAATAAGGTGCAGGAAGCTGAGACTTTCTACGCAAAAGCACTGAAGATCATGCGGGAATGCGCTGGCCCATTTGATTCTGACATCATTTCTTTGCTAGAGAACTATGCCAATCTTCTGCGTTCAGCCGGCCGCATAGACGAAGCCGATCACCTGCAGGCGTGCGCCCTGGGCCGAGTCTCAGGCTCTTTGCGCTCGGTAACTAGCACCAGAATTCCTCAAGTAGATATCTAGTCGACTAAATCTTTGCCTGAGGTTAGCCCTAAAGGCCCAGTCTTGCGCGCACACACTTAAAGGCAGTGGGGCAGTTCTCTACCATTTCGCCTGCTGCCCAGCGATGGTTGCCCATCAGGTAGGAAGCCAGCTCGGCGAAGCTCTCGACTTGTCCCTGTCCGTTTCTTTGCATGAAGTAGGAGAGTCTAGATTTGTCGTCATCGGACATTTTTGCTACATCAGCGAGGTAGGCGGCTTTGAACTCGGCCGACTGAGCATAGCCATTGAGGCAGCTATCCAAAGCATGTCCGGTTTCGTGTAAAAACGTTTCTTGCATAATGGACGGGCTAATCGCCGCACCAACTTCATCAGTGCGTTCGTTGACTTTATGTTCTGCAATGACAACTAGTCTTCCATTGCAGAGACCATCGCAGCTTTTGTCTGTGCCGCCGTTATAACCCATTCTTTCTTGATAGGCGCCGGCTGGGAATTTATCAATCATTGTCGGTGTTACGACAATCTGCACGTTACCAGCAATGAGCATTTGTTTGATGTTAGGCGGCAGGCTGTCGAACGCTGCTTGAATAGTGCTGACTGCGGTGCTACTTACTTCCGGATGACCAACTTTTGGTGTCTGAACTGTGATCTGGCCGCCTGATTGACTGCTTTGACCGGTTGAGGCATTGGGGCCAAAGGCATTGAGACTGGCGCTACCACCATTATTTATTGCCGCTCTGCCGAAATTGGTTGTACTAGTCATGCGTATCAAGCGCAAGCTTCGTCCTGCCGTAATCGACTGCGGTGAATATTTGTTAGTGTTGGCT
>JAUPUU010000120.1 GCA_030917395.1 Cyanobacteriota bacterium erpe_2018_sw_21hr_WHONDRS-SW48-000092_B_bin.40 | reverse complement strand
TCTGCCGTAATTTCAATTTCTGGAGTAGTGGGCCAGGTTGTTCGTGTCTCTGAACACGACAGTGTGGTGCGATTAGCTACAGATCCCGAACAAAAAGAAGGGGTCTTGATTTCGAAGTTGGGATTAACCGGAACTCTGGTCGGTAACTATCAAAATTTGGCTCGCATAGACTATGTACCTATTGGCACTAATGTAGATGTGGGCGATAAAGTTGTCACTCTAGGAAAAGCAGGCATATTCCCCGACAACCATCCAGTTGGCACTGTGGCTGCTGTCAGACGTGATGCTAATGGTGCTTCAATGCAGATTGACGTGAAGTTGTCAGAGAACTGCTATGACATCAGTCAAGTTCTAGTTCTTCCTCCTTTAGAGAATTAGGGAGGAAAGCGATGATCTTAGGTTCGGTGCGCAGCCGAAAACGCTTGGGTGAAATAAGCATAGCAGCCGTTCTTGTGCTTATGGTTTGGTTGATTCAGCTGGCCTTGCTGAGCAAGTTTCGTTTTGGCGATGTACTTTGTAATTTGCCTTTGACCATGATCATTGTTTGGGGCGTTACATTTGGTTCGCCTATGCCTAAGCCAACCAACGATGAATTGCGAGTCTCGACCTTGCCTGCCATTCTGGTGCGCCAGCTGCTTTCCGGATCTCCATCAGGAGCCATTATTGGTGCATTTTTCGCGGCCCTGGCTTCGTCGGTGATTCCCGCCTATCCCTTTGCCTATCCTATTATTGGCTGGACGGCTGGTTACTTTTCGCTGAAAAACTTCAACCAAGCCGCTTTTCTCTGCATTCCCTTGGTTCTGCTACTAAGTTTTCTTGGCGAAATACTAATGGCTGTGCAATTATCATTAATGGGTAGGCACGAAGTATTTAGCCACCTGGTAATGATCAGTTTTCCCGAAGCTCTTTTAAATGCCTTGATTGCCCCGGTTTTATTCTTTCCAATGCGAGGCTGGTTCGAATTCTCCCGCTGGCGTCATATGTCCACTGAGTAGAGTCTATTAGTCGTGAGGACAGTTTTTTAGTGGTAATGAGCGGAGATCGCACTTTTATCAATACTGATAGTGGCAGTGCCGGTGCCAGCCGTGACATGCGCCCGAAGATGTTTGTCTTGTCACTCGTCATCGTATTGGCTATGGGTGCGCTTGTTGCTCGTCTCGTTTGGCTACAGATTCTCCAAAATGGCTATTACAAAAACCAGGCTGTAGAAAATTCTACTCGGGTTACTTTCTTGAGAGCCCCACGGGGCAACATCTATGACCGTCACGGCAATTTGCTAGCCACTAATAAACAGTCGCTTTCGATGATTGCCATTCCGGCTCAACTCGATAATGTCAAAGATTTGTCTGCTCGGCTGGCCAAAGTAATCGACATGCCCGAGCCCAAAATCTTAGAAGTGTTGCTTAAGGCTAAGGTATCTGGTTCGGTTTTGCCTGTAGTAATTGACCATGATGTTGATATGACCACAGTGGCTCGCTTCTTTGAGAACAAGCTGTTCTTACCTGGGATTGATATTCTGCCGGACATCAGCCGCAGCTATCCGAATGCCGAGGTAACCGCTCATGTGCTCGGCTATTGCGGTTCGATTTCGCAGGCGCAGTTAGACCGCCGGCCCGATCGCAAGATGGGTGATGTGGTTGGTCAAGACGGCATCGAGCGCCTTTATGATGATCAGCTGCGGGGTGTTGATGGCGAGCAGCGTGTTCGCGTCAATGCCATGGGTAATTCACTTTCGGCTGCTACATCAAAGCCCCAGATTACCAAAGAGTCTATACCTGGCAAACCAATAGTAGTTTCCATCGACCTTGACTTGCAAAAGGCTGCCTATGAAGCGCTTGGTGCTCGTTCCGGAGCAATTGTGGCCATCGATCCTCAAAACGGTGAAGTTTTGGCGATGGTATCAAGACCGAGTTATGACCCAAACGTTTTTACGAAACGCATTACTCCGGCGGTGTGGAAGCGCATTAACGCCCCAGATCATCCGCTCTTCAATCGCGCCCTATCTGGCTATCCGCCAGGTTCAATTTGGAAGGCTTTGACCCTTTTAGCTGCCCTGCAGGTTGGTGCCGTTAAGCCTGATACCAAACTCCATGTTTCTGGCGGTATTTCCTTGGGTGGATTCTTCTTCGGCGACTGGACTGGCACTACCGGCCTCTTTGATCTGGTTAAGTGCCTTGCCTGGTCTCGAGATTCAGCCTTCTATCAGATGGCACTGAAAATGAAGCCTGAGCAAATCAAAGAATGGGCTGTGAAATTTGGTGCTGGTCGGCCTACTGGTCTTGAATTGCGCCATGAAGGCAAGGGTCTTGTGCCAGATTCAGAGTGGAAAGAGCGGGTCTATCATGAGAAATGGTATCCCGGCAATACCCTTCACATGTCTATTGGCCAGACCTATGTGCAGGTAACTCCAGCTCAGGCGGCTCGTATATTTGCTGGTCTAGGCATGAAGGGTAAGGTGCCGAATTTGCACCTGGTGATGAAAATTGCCGACAGGCAGATTCCTTCACCGAAGTGTGAGACAGTCAAAACCAACCCTGTCTATCTTAAAGTTGTGCTTGATGGTTTAAAGGCCGTGGTTGCAAGCGGCACCGGTGGCGCTACCAAGCTCGGTGATGTTGAAGTAGCAGGAAAGACCGGTTCTGCAGAGGCTCCACCGGCTGGAAGTAAAACCCACGCTTGGTTCGCCTGTTATGCCCCGGCTGACAAACCACGCATAGCTATTGCTTGCTTTGTTGAACATGGTGGTCACGGTGGTAGCACTTGTGCACCGCTGGCGAAGGTTGTTCTTGAGAAGTTCTTTGCTGTTAGTAAACCGCTGCCCTCCGACAAGGAAGAAGTGCAGAAGCCAGCAGCACCCCTAAAGCCAAAACGTAGGCACTAAAGACTGCTTTACTGCAGAGTTTTATATGCACCATATATAGGGTCGTTTTCTGTCTATAAAAAACTAGACAAGATCGCTTATTGTGGTGATAATAAGCCCAAGTTTTAATGAATATGGGGCGAGTTATGACCAGTCAAGCGCATGCAATGTCGGCCGAATCAATAGTTGCACCAAATGGACTGGCTCCCAACATTGAAGAGTCTACTGCTGAGCGTGTCTCCGCTGAAGGCGTTGATCTAGAAAATTTCGCGGTTGAAAATGGTGAGTCTTCAGACTCGGTAGCAGAAAATACAAGCATCACCGCTGTGAAAGAGCTTGTAACTGGTGACGATAGAGTTTCTAAAAAAGATTTGGTTCAGCTGCTAGAAGGCTTTGTCAGCATTCTCAAGACAGATACCCCAAATCTCCCAGCTCCTCTGCATAGTGGCACTTCTACAGCGGTATCTCTCGCTCAAGATGTTCAAGTCAATGATCGCACTGCCGAAATTGAATCTTTGCGCAATTTAGTGATTGAAGCACAAGACACCATTATCAAATTGCTGACAGATCGAGTCGAAGACCGCGCCAAGATCGCCGGTTTAGAGACCCAGCTCAACATTCTTCCTGACCTTCAAGCCCAAGCTGATCGCGCCATGATGGTAGCAGTGCGGACCGAAGATTATCGCTCGGAGCTAACCAAAATCAAATTTGAATTGGATCGCTTCCGTCTACATAGAGTCAGAAGTGAAGTAGAGAAGAAGAAAGGTACCGTCTGGCAAAAAATCCAGCGTTGGCTTTTTGTTCGACCACGCACAACCGCTGAAGATGCGGTTAAACCTGTCACCGAAATTGAAGACTAGAGCTTAAGGCCCAAAGATGGCGCAGTCTTTTAATTTGCTGCGCAGACGAGCAATGCCAATTTCAGTGACTTTGGTGTCGCGCAGTTCTAGGTGTTCTAGCTGAGTGGCTTCGGCCAGTTGTTCCAGACACTTGTCTGTAACTTTAGTGCCATTTAAGAAAAGCACTTTCAATCCTTTTATGTTTTTGACTTCAGCCATACTGTCGTCGCTCAAAGTCGTGTCATTAACATACAGGGTGCTAAGGCTCTTGAGATTGGCCAGGGCTGCCAGAGACTTGGCAGTAATGGTCGTGTAAGAAATATCGAGGTCTTCGATACTAGATGAAGCTGTCAGGTCTATGACCCCGCTGTCGCTGATGGTAGCCGGCAGGTGCAGGTTCTTTAAGTGGGGTAGGGCCGCCAGGGCTTTCATGCTGGCATCGGTAATCTTGGTGCTCTTGATAGTTAGGCTGGTGAGGGTTTTCACCCCTTGTACGAGGGGCAAAATTTGGTCATTGATGGTGCTGCCGGTGAGCCATAGGGTCTCAAGGGCTGTGGCCTCGTTCAAATTAACGAAGTCTTGACTAGTGAGGTTGAGGAAATCGAGGCGCAATTCGACCAAAGTCGATAGTTTTAATATTGCCGCTAAAAATGCTGGTGAATATTGAGCGGTGGACAAATCCATTGAGGTGATTTGTGCCAGGGCAGCGGCGCTGCCTTCTGCTGTGCGAGCGTCGACGTCGTGGGCCATAGCCAGGCCAATAATTGATTGGTCGGGTAAGCTCAATTTCACTTCACCCGAGGCTTGGCCAATCCAGCTGCGGTTATGGGGAAAGGTTCTTTTGGACAGATAGAGGTTTCCCAGGGTGGTTTTGCTGGGAAAAACAAGAGTTAGTTCTTTTGTTGACGCTACCAAGATAAATTCTCCAGTCGTTTTATGGGAGAAACCGGGGGAGCCATATTGTAAGCCTTAATGGGTCTGACCTATAGTAGTTGTGTGGTCAAGTATTACGCTCCCTCACGCAAACAGGTTATTTGAAAGGGTCTATGTCGAACTGGAATTCATTGGAAGACAATTCAAATCGGCGCTCCTATGGCCAAGATCGGTTCAACCAGGACCGCTTTGTCCAGGACGGGGCCTATCAGAATGGCGCCTTTCAAGACTATGCATTGCCCGTTCAATATAGGGGCGATACTCGCAACAATTTAGCCATGTCAGTATCCCTTGGGCCGGTTGACCTGCTTTTGGGTGGTAATCGTTTTGATAATGGTAATAATCATCACCATCGCTATCAGCAAGACCGCTGGCAACAAGATAATTGGCAGCATGGCCGTTATCAGCAAGACAGATGGCAACAAGACAGATGGCCGCAGAATAACCAGCGCTTCGATGGAGCTTTTGTTAGCCGTCCATATCTGACTCCTGACTATAGCCACCGCAGAGGCTATGAAGATTTTGGTGAGTCATCTTATATACAGCAAAGGGGTTGGTTGCCTGTCCCACGGCGGCAGCAATATCTTCCTGAACCGCAAGACTGGCGCATGCAGCAGCGTCGTGCCCAGGCATTTTGGGATACTGGCGCCACTGATTGCCCGCCCGACCGCGAGTATATTGAAAGGCAGCCGCGCAGGCGGCCTGTAGAGATCGAAGTAGAGCCGCGCTACAGACGTGACACAGTTGAGCGACGGCCAGAGGTAGAACAAAGAGAGCCTACTCGCACCCTCCCTACCAATGCTATGAGTGCATATGATTGGGCTGTTTATCAAAAGCTCTGCCAAACCGCTGAGAGCCTCGTGGGTAAACATACCACCGCCTACGATAACCGGCTTCCCACCGATCGCCTAGGTTGTGTAAAGGCTGCTAGTTTGCTTCTTGACCAGGGCTATGGGCTCAACACCAATGAGATCAATACCCGTCAGTTTGAAAAAGAACTACGGGAAGACAACGGTTTTACCGAGGTAGCCATAGCTGACCTCAAGCCTGGTGACGTGATATTGGGCTATAGAGCTGGTGGTGATTATTCGCATGCCGCGGTTTATATGGGCAATGGCAAAATATTCAACAACGACAGCGATCTAGGAACCATGGCGATTCAGTCAGTTGATAAATTCAATTCCACTGAATTTAAGCGCATCACTATTCTGCGCCGACCAGCCAAAGTGCCTTCCGTACCTGTTGCCTAAGCTCCAGATAACAAATAGGCACTATGGCTAGTGTGAAATTAGGCGTTCTTCGGCTCTTCAATACGCTTGAAGATAGGTCCGGCATTGCGTACATGTTGCCCAGCAGGAATCATGTCAAAGAAGCCATCAGGTCGATCACTGTCACCAAAAATTTCTAGTTCGTCTTCGTGACCAAGTTGCCACCAAAGGTCGGAGGCAAGTTTTGGTGCGAAAGGATAAATTTGGAAGGCCATGCGACGCAACATCTCAACTGATGTGTAGAGCACTTCTTGGCCTTCTTTTACTTTGCCTTCCTTGAACATTGACCAAGGCTTTTCGTCAGCAAAATATTTATTGGTTAAGTCTACTAGAGCTAAAATCGAATCGATTGCTTTGGCGTATTCTAGTTTGACCATATGAGCGTTATAAACCACATGGAGTTCATTGGCGTTTTCGCGCAGCTGGTTTTCTGGCTTGGCGTCAGGCAATTTGCTGTCACAGTTGGTTTCAATTAGCTTCAGTGTGCGGCTGAGCAAGTTACCGATGCCGTTGGCGAGCGCAGCGTTGCATGTGCTGACGAATTCGGCCCTTGAGAAGTCGCCGTCTTGATCCATGGGTGTGCGGCTAAAGAGGTAGAAGCGCACAGCATCAGCACCGTATTGCTCAACTAATTTGTTGGGATCAATGACATTGCCCAGAGATTTACTGATTTTTTGACCTTCAACGGTGATAAAACCATGAGCAAAAATTTGCTTGGGCAGCGGAATGTTGGCTGCCAATAAGAAGGCAATCCAATAGATGCTGTGAAACTTGGTGATGTCTTTGCCAATTAGATGCAGGTCACAGGGCCAATATTGCTTGAATTGCTCTTCGTCGGTGAGGTAGCCGCAACCGGTGATGTAGTTGCTTAGTGCGTCCATCCAGACATAAATAACTTGATCATCGTCGTCCGGTACCGGGATACCCCAAGTTAGTGATTTTTTTGAGCGCGATACGCTGAAATCTCCCAATTCTGGATCGTTCAATTGGTTCAGTACTTCTTTGCGCCGACCGTCGGGTTGAACCGCTGTAGGATTGGCTTCTAGCCAGGCTTGAATTTGTGGCTTGTATTTAGTTAGTTTGAAGAAGTAGTTTTCTTCAGCAACTTGTTTGGGTGGCTTGAGGTGATTGTGGCAGTTACCGTTTTCGTCGAGATCACGCTCCCTGACAAAGTCTTCACAGCCTTCACAGTAGAGGGCAGAGTAAGTCGATTTGTAGATGTCGCCTTGATCACGCAGTTGACGAAAGAGGCTTTGTACAACTTTTTCGTGGGCCGGTTCGGTGGTGCGAATGAAGCGGTCAAAAGAGAGATTGAGATTGGCCCAGGATTCTTTGAACATTTCTGAGACTTCGTCGCAAAAAGCCTGGGGGGTTTTGCCTACAGCCTCAGCGGAACGCTGAATCTTGATACCATGCTCGTCGACGCCGGTGAGGAAGCGCACATCGTAGCCTCGCATTCTGTAATAGCGAGCAATCACGTCTGCGGCTATTTTTTCGTAAGCGTGGCCGATGTGGGGAGCGGCGTTGACGTAATCGATGGCGGTTGTGACGTAGAACTTATTCATATTTAGACCATTCTTTCATTTACAATATCAGCAGTACATAATAGTACAGACTGGGTTTTTGGTTTTTTAGTTTTGAGGCATTGAAGGCTTATGACAATGAAGAAGTCCTCTAAAAAGCGGGATTCTAAATTCGGTTTTGATTCCTTCAACCCTCTTGAGAACAAAACCGTCCTCCTCGGCATTAGTGGTGGCATTGCTGCCTACAAAGCCTGCGACATTGCTTCAATGCTTCGCCATGCCGGTGCTGATGTCCATGCGGTTTTAACTCCAAACGCCAAAGAATTTATTACACCGCTCTCGCTCACGACAATTACCCGCAACCAGGCCCATTGTGAGCAATACGGTGCGCAGGCTAATTGGCGCCCAGAGCACATAGATTTGGCTAAGAAGGCTGATCTGATCTTGATCGCGCCAGCCACAGCCGATTTGATTGCCAAGTTAGCGGCGGGAATTTGTGATGACTTATTGACGACTATGGTCTTAGCTTCGCCTGCTAAGGTCATGATTGCGCCTGCCATGAACCCTGTGATGCTGCAGCATCCCGCCACCAAGCACAATCTTTCAATCTTAGAAAATCGCTATCGTTACGACGTTATTCCTCCTGAATATGGCGAAGTAGCTTGCGGTGATTGGGGCACTGGCAAAATGGCTTCAGTCGACACCATTATCGCGGCAGTAGCCGCTCGGCTACTGGCTCACCTCACCCTCTCTACCAAACGTTTGTTGGTCACGGCTGGGGGCACAAGAGAACCAATCGATCCAGTGCGTTTCATTGGCAACCGCTCCTCTGGCAAAATGGGCATCGCTATGGCTGATGCCGCCCATGGTCGAGGCGCCGACGTCACCTTGGTTTCTACCGTAGATGTGGAGCGGGCTTATCCCGTGATCGTGGTAGAGACAGCCCAAGAAATGCAAGATGCTGTTGAGTCAGAATTTGATGGTTGCGATGCCCTGGTAATGACCGCTGCCGTGGCTGACTTTAGACCACTGACCACATCCAATCACAAAATTAAGAAGACTGATTCGGAAGATCTTGTCTTGGAGTTAACGAAGAACCCCGACATTATCGATTTGCTTGGTCGCGTTAAACGCAAAGATCAGGTGATTATCGGCTTTGCTGCTGAGTCAGAGGCATTGCTGTCGAATGCCACTCAAAAACTGAAACGCAAAAATCTTGACGTTATTGTTGGAAACGATATTTCGGTACCAGATATCGGCTTTGGCTCTGATGACAATGCCGTGATTATTCTCAATTCAGACGGCGCTAAAGAAAGTTTGCCGAGAATGCCGAAACGTGCCATTGCCGAGCATCTTTGCGACTTACTGGCCGAGCGTTTTCAAGCAATTGAGAAGACACCGGTTCATTAGTGATAATAACTAGTCATAGACTGCCCTTAAACTAGGCTAGAAATAGCACTGGGTGATATACTCGCTTGTCTGAAATATTCGGAGCGGAGAAAAAGTTTATGGGTAGAGCCAATAACTCGCAAGCTGATTCTGGCAATGCCGCAGGTGGCGGTGGGCTGGTCTCGCTTTTTACAGGTTTAGTACTGGGTGTGATGGGTGGAGTAACTCTTGCACTATTGACTGCTCCTAAGTCTGGCAGTGAGACTCGTGATGTTATACAGCGCAGCGCTAAAGACGTGCCAGAGCGTTTAGGTGAGGTTGTCGATGATTCCCTCGATTTGTACGCTTCTTTCCTCAATTATTGTCAAATGAATGTTGAAGAGCAGGGCATGCGGTTGAGACGGGCACTGGCTGCAGGTAAGTTAGCTGCTGCTAAAAAGCGCGAAGAAATTGAAATCGGCGGCTAAGCCAAAATTCTTAACCTAGTTAAAGGGGTTTTTTGTGGACCATGTAAACGCTTCTTTCGGAGGCCCTCTAGATATTTTGGTGGCCGTGGCCCTGATTTTTCTAGCAGTCTCATTAATGGCGGTGAGCCTGCCCTTGATGTCGATGGTCAAGCAATCTGAACGAACTCTTTCGGCCTTAGAAAGGCTTTTGGGAACAGTAAATCAAGAACTTGGTCCTACTCTTAAGCAGGTTGATGCCTTGCTTGGCACTGTGCTCGAGCTAAAAACCACAGCTGAGAAACGTATTACAGAAGTAGGTTCAAAAGTTGGTGATGTCAAAGGTGGCCTAGATAAGTTTACAGGCGAGGCCAAGAAGCAGTCATCGGTGTTTGGTGCTGGGTTGTTTGCTGGAGTGCGTTCTTACTTAGAGCGCCGTCCTGAAAAAGATAGTCGTGACCAAAAAGACGAAATGAGATTGTCCGAAGTGGGCAAAAGATAGAAGAGACCAAATCCCAGATTAGAAAGTAGGTTAGGAGTAGTTAAATGAGCAGATTTCTAGAAGGATTGGTGGTTGGTGGAGTGCTTGGCTATATAGTCGGAATTCTATCGGCACCGAAATCAGGCGCAGAGCTGAGACAGCAGATTGCTGATAATTCTGAAGACCTGTATAAGCAGGCATCTGACTCTTTGGTTGATGTGCGTGAGAAAACAGGCACTGTGATTACTGAAGCTAAGAGCAAAAGTACCGAAGTATTAAAGAAGGCTTCTGACTCTGTAGTCGGAACTAAAGACCAAATTGCTCATAAACTGCAAGAGCTAGCTGGTCAGAGCTCCAAGGTAATGGTAGACGATGTGGAAAGTGCCACTTCGGGCTGATTTTTAGAGATTTAGGAAGTTGAAGAAAAAGGAATCCAGCCCAAAGCGGCTGCTAAGGCTCAACAGAGCTTTAGCAGCTTGTGGCATTTGTTCTCGGCGTAAGGCCGATGTTCTGATCGCTGATGGTCTAGTGCGTGTCAACGGCGAGGTCGTCATCGACTTCAACCGAATGGTTGACATGGGGCGTGACAAGCTCTCTGTGGACGGCACGCCTTTGCAAAAGAAAAGGCTTGATTACGTTGTCATCAACAAACCCAAAGGTGTTGTTGTTACCTGCGATGACGAGCGCGGTCGCCGCACTGTTATTGATCTTTTGCCAGAAGAACTAATGCATCTAAAACCAGTCGGTCGCCTAGACTCAGATTCGGAGGGGCTTTTGCTGCTGACAAATGATGGTGACATGGCTCGCTATTTGACCCACCCATCCCACGAAGTGCCCAAGCTCTATCGTGTTAACGTCGAAGGCGATATATCGAAAAATGCCATAACGGCTTTGCGTCAGGGTGTCAGGTTGTCAGAAGGTATGACTGAGCCTGCTTTTGTTCGCAAAATTTCTGCTAATCCACGCTATTCGCAGCTTGAAATAGAGCTGCGAGAAGGCAAAAATCGGCAAATCAGGCGGATGTTGGCACAAGTTGGTTACAGAGTAACGCGTTTGGTCAGGGTTGCCATTGGTGGGTTACAATTAAGTCAACTGGAATCTGGATCATGGCGTCGTCTCAACAATCAGGAGCTTGCGCTTTTGCAACCTACTGAGGCAGACAAAAGCTTCTAAGAAAGTTGTTTTGACGCATTCTTACTCGTTGATATTGTACTTACTGATTTTTACTTACTGAATTTTACTTACTGAACTGACACTTACTGGATGCATAAATGTCGCTTGAGCAAATTGGACAGAAACTCAAAGTCGCGCGGGAAGGGCAAAGCCTATCCGTTGGCCAAGTCTATGACCGTACTAAGATTCCCGTAAACCATATTGACGCTCTTGAGAGTGGTCGCTTTGATGACCTTCCTGAACCAGTTTATGTCGCTGGTTTTATCAAACGTTATGGCGACATGTTGGGCCTCAATGGTCAATCTCTAGCCGATGAATATAAGCGGGCTGGTCAGCCTGTTGTAGAAAATGGTCGCGGACTTTTCAATCGTGGTGGCGGGGTTCAACAAGCTGTAGCTCCTTTAGTTTATGTCTCAAAACCACGAGTCGAGACTGAAGCACCAAGTTTCACTAAAACTTTTTTCTATCCGAGTTTGCTTTTGATCGCTGTCCTTGGCGTGGTTTGTGGTCTTGGAGCCTGGTACCAGACGCAGATGACCACGCAAGATCCTGGCCTCTTGGCCCTAGGGCGCTCTGCTGAGCGATTCAACCCCGGTCAGTTGCCTGCCACTGGAGTTGCCGCTGGTACCAATACTGTTAACGGCGCTGTCACCAACGGCGCCGCTGCTGTGCCTTCCACTGATAATAAAATTGCCTTGTCGGCTAGTCAGCACGTTTGGGTTGAAGTGAAATCAGTTGCTTCTGGTCAGTCGCTCTTTACTGGTTATCTAGAAATGGGTGAGCGCCGCGATTTTCAGGATGCCCAGGGGCTGAGAGTAAGAGCTGGTAATGGCGGAAGCTTAACTGTTGATTATCTAGGCAAGAGTGAAGCCTTTGGCTTGCCTGGCAAAATCGCTGAGCGTGTCTTTGCTAGCACACCTGCGCCTGTTGCTGGAGGCGATACTTCTGCAACAACTGCCACTGGCGACGCTGCAACCAAGCCTGCTGTAACAACTGTAAAGTGGAAGCCAGCGGTGAGAAAAACTACTACAGATGGCTCAGTTAGCCAAGGGCGCCGCTCGCGCCGCTCTGAAGAAGGCACCCGCGACATTCCAGGGGTCTCATCTGGCGGCGGAACGCGATCTATCGATG
>JAUPUU010000119.1 GCA_030917395.1 Cyanobacteriota bacterium erpe_2018_sw_21hr_WHONDRS-SW48-000092_B_bin.40 | reverse complement strand
TAAGATTATTGGCTACCAAACTGGTCCCAGTAACCATACTGAGCTGACATTTTTATATGGCATTTGCGTTAAGGCTGAGTCTTGCAATGGTGAAATCAAATTTCAGTGATTGCGGATCGCTGTCTTCTATAGGATGACTCGCGTATAGTGCTGAGAATGAAACGAAGAATCCTCATCCTTGCCGGTACCGTGCTCCTCGCAGCCGGGGCGTTATGGCTGTCATTGGGTGTCGGAGAGAAGAGCCCCGTTGGAATTGCAATGGAGAAGCAAAAGACCACAGAGACAATCGCTGGTTTTCAGAGCAGTTTGGCTGCGGCCGTCGCCCCATGCTTTGGAGCCAATAATTCATATCTAGTTGATTGTTTGAATGTGCGGGCGCTTGAGTTGGAGCTAAGTGGAGAGGATAGAGCGGCAGAAACTCTTCATTTACGGGCCCTGAAGCTTCAAGAGAAGGATTTTGGTGCTAATAGTCTTGAGGTGGCCAAATGCCTCGATGGACTGTCTTTTGTTTGTGTATCGCTTGGTGAATTTGACCGTGCAGAGTCATTCAGTCAACGCGCTTTGAAAATTCGAGTGTCTCGCTATGGGCTGAGAGACCCAGAGCTTGCTAATACTTATGTTACTTTGGCTGAAATTTACTGCAAGCGAGGAGATGCAGACAAGGCTCTGCTACTTTTAGAGAAGGTCGCTGCTCTAGGACCAGCGGGGTTAACTCTGAGAGAGACCCGCTTTGGTGCTAGTAGCTATATGGCAACAGAACGGCTATATTCCAGTGTTTCGACACTGCTTTCACGAAAGAAATACGCTGAAGCTGAGCAGACTATAAAAAGATTAGTCGCCTGCCACTATGAAATGTTTGGTGATGAAACTGATGTTCGCAGCGACCTCAAATTGCTTGTCGAGCTTTTGCAATCGACAGACGCTAACAGTGAGGCCCAAAAACTAAGGGTTTTGATGGAGTCTGGCAAAAAACTTACTCGACTTGATTTGAAGCCGTACATGCTCGCACGGCCAAATCAGGATGATTTGATTTATCACCCAATACTTAAATCAGTTGCGGGTCACGGATTGGAAGGTGGCGATCTACCTAATTCTGTTTTTCACAAGCTGAATGGATGTGTTTACCCAACCGGTGTAATGTCCTTTCAGCTTCGTCGTTGGTTTGGTCGCTCTGAGTCTGATGCTGCTGAGCGATTCTGTCTAAGAGTCAGTGGTCTAAGCAAAGATCAAGTTGAACAATTGGCTGGTAAACCATTGTTCAGGGGTGGTCAAATTAGTTGTTGGGGCAGTTCCCGGCCCGGTGAAGATACTTGGTTGTATCGGCTGGGATATACTGAGAAAGCCATTCGTCTTACCTTTGCCCATAATCAATGTATTGAAAGCAAAGTGTGCAATGAGCAAGAAGATGATCAGTTCCAAAAGTGGCGAGCTGAGCAGATAGTGCGCTGGGCTCATGGCAAAACGGTACAGCAACTGTTGACTGAGTATGGCTTGCCGTCATCGTATCGTCATGTTTCTAGGCATGAGGTGCCGCCGGTAGATCGTCCTGTGCTTGAAGCTATAGGCTACTATACGGGGCCTTCAACTTCTGTCTCGCTCACTATTAAGCGAGGAATTTGCACTGCTGGCGATATTTCCTTTATGGTGCACTGACTGGTGGTTGAGCCGAGCAATATATTCTTTCGTCGGACCACCCGAAGTATTGGTCGTATTGCTTACAACAGTTTGAGAAATGTTGGTCTGTTGTATTTTGTGCACAAGCGCGTCAGCTAGTTAGGGGATTGCGGAGCTGACAAAAGACTCAGGTTGAAGGGCATGCTATTAGTATTGGAGTTTGATTCCGGCATAACTAAAGAATCTGTTTCTATCAAATTGGATCTCGTCGCTAACGGTGGCTCTGTGTTTCGATTTTTTATAACTCTTTTCACTTCAGCTGCTTTGGCTGTGTTCAGTAGCGCAGTCTGCAATGCCGAGCAAACAGAACTAGCCGCTTCGGAGAATGAGCCAGTTACATCTTCGTTGGGGCACGCTAAGGCACATTGGTTGAAGGCCCCCAAAGACCCAAGCTGCGAATTCATTAGGTATTCTCCAGATCGAGCCTTTGTTGCTAACCTGTCTGGCGGCAGGCTTGAGTTAACTGAACTTGGCAGCGAGACTAATCTGTGGCGCTGCCCACCGCCTGGTCAAGGCTCAAGGATCTGGGGTTATTCATGGTCGCCTGATAGCAAGACCATAGCCGTTTCCAATGAAACTGGTGTCTTTTATATCGAAGCTCTTACTGGTAAATGTGCCGGAGTCTACAAAGGGTTTACAGGTCGAACTTACTCTCCTGCATATTCCCCAGACGGCAAATATTGTGCAGCAGCCGGAAGTATGGCCGGAGACAACTCGACTCGAGATGCAAACACGGTCAGGGTCTGGGATGTTCGCACGGGCTCTAAGGTGCTAGAGGTATCCGGCCAATCGGCTGGCTGTGTTAGATGGTCTAATGACGGTAAGTTCGTGGCCTTTAACGGTCCTGATCGTAGAATCCAAATCTGGAATGTACTTGAGAAGCGCATGAATATTGCAATTCCGTTTCCAGAGAGAGCGATTTCAACCTTTGAATGGTCGCCTGATGACAGGTATCTGGCTGGATGTGATTTAGGGCGGGCTGTAGTGACTATCTTCGATTCAGCCACAGGGAATGTGCTAACGAGTCATAAGTTCAAGAAGGCTGATGATTTTGAATGGACTAAGAATAGTCAGGCCATTCTTACTTTCTCTCATAGTGATAATTATCGTTGGAATTTGCAGTTCAAATCAGGCCGAATCAAAGAGAGTCGTTCCGAGAGAAAGACGCTGGGCCAGAAAGGCTATATACCTAAGAACATAGATGAATGTTTGCTGCAACTAAATTGTGAAATGCCTCGCGCTGACATCGGGAAATTGCGCGCGTGCAAGGAAAGCGATCTATTTCAGAAGTATGATGCCTTATCCATGTGGATTGAAGATAATTGGTTTTCGTCCAGTGAATCAGAGCTAGCTAAGTTCTTTGCTGCTAAAGGCTACCTGCGCCGCAGTTCTAAGCCTTATGCAATTATTTTGTCTTACCATCGCAAGCTCAATGGTCTTTCTTTCGAGCTACCCGTCCGGCAGCCACGTGCAGAAACACAAGAAGATAGAGAGTTAGCGAAAGTCCGTGAAGAGCAGTATAGGTGCGAGCTAGAGGCAAAGCAGAAAAAGATTGAAGCTGTATATCAAAATATCGCTAAATCTATGCTGGGCGTAAAGCTCGACAGGCCTGCACATCTGCAGTCAATAGCCATTCCACCTGTTGTTGGCGAAAATTTGTGTGTGCGATACGCCGCACCCTTTGAGGGCAAGATTCTCTTAACTACTAAGTACTGCCTTCCCAATGATGACTTCTATAATCCGGCATATCTATTTGATCTGACTAGCAACAAGATACATCCACTATCTACCTCCGAGTTTGGGCGGATTGATGGTGCTGTTGTATTTGATTCAAAGCTCTACATGATTGGGTCGAGGCATGGAAAGCAGCAAATAGTCGAGTATTCACATGGACGGCATAAGTTGCTAGCCCTGCCGCCTGGTGAGGGGTGGCTAACACTTGGTACTAGTTCCAGCGGACTTCTAGCGGTTAGGAAAAATTCAATCTGTCAATTGCAAGGTGATACCTGGAAGACGATTGTTTCTACCAAGTTCGATATTCCTAAGTGTGGCTTACCGGCGCAGATGATTGGCCCTAGAATTTACTTTAGAGACGAAGGTATTGGCGAAAGTTGGAAACGCTTATGTTGGCTTGATCTCAATGAGTTAGACCATCTAATTTACTTCGAAGAAAACTGTGGCTTGCGTGATCCCGAAGGCCCCACTTATGACATGGTCTATAGTTTTGTTCAAGGTTTAAGAGGTGATTTGTGGATTTCTTCAGGGTCATTTTCGCACACTCTTTTTCGCTGGAACAAAGAGGATGGCTACAGGATTGCCACTCTCAGCGATCGAATTGCCTTTGAAGCCAAGAAATTACCTTATGTCAAAGAAACAGATGGTATCTCTGAGCGAGATGTAGCAATAACATGTGTTTTACCTGATACAAGTGGTGACGTATTTTGCTTTGGACCAAGTGGAATGTACCGGTTGCATGAACATGAATTGAGTCAACTTGTGAAGTTCACCAATGCTGTTCAAGAGAATTGGCACGGCAAAATATTGTTCCATAATAATTGGGTGCCAACGCACATCGTGAAGTGTGGTGAGAATGACTATTTTTTAGGAACTCACTGGGGCGGCACTGCCCGGTTACAGCTAGACCAACATGGTGCGTTTAAATTCATTCTATTAGATGGTAAGTTAGGAAGTACCATTAGGCTTTAGGTCCATCTACGAAAAAGGTTTTGCATGAAGTATCGTGGCTCGAGACAACTAGAGACCATCGTCCTGGTTTCTTTGAGTGTTGAAGCTTGCCTTGTCAGTAGCTTCTTCCTTCCTGTGTTATGTAGCGAGTTGAAACACGCCCCCCGGATCCCACTAACTGAGAACAGAACAAAGAATATGGCTCTAACTGATAACGAGAAGCAAATTGCAAAAGAGCTTGGTTTTGACG
>JAUPUU010000118.1 GCA_030917395.1 Cyanobacteriota bacterium erpe_2018_sw_21hr_WHONDRS-SW48-000092_B_bin.40 | reverse complement strand
GATCGTTGAGAATTCTAGCGGTCTCAATATTGTTAGGGCCCAGAGCTGTTTGCGAGAGTGCTAGAGCGCTCTTATAGAGTTCTTCGGCCTGTTGGTTTTGGCCAAGATGCATTTTTGTTGATGCCAGTGTGGCCATGGTGCGAATGGTCAATATGTTGTTCGAGCCATAGGCTGCTTTATAGATGCCTAGTGCTTTTGTTAGCAGAGCGTTGGCATCGCCGTAGCGCTTCTGGCCGATATAAAAGAGCGCCAGACCACTGAGATCATTAGCTGTGGAGGGATGATTGGCTCCCAGTGAGGCAATATCGGCAGCGATTTTGCGCTGATAAAAGTCTTCGCCTTTGCCATAGTGATTTTGATCGAAAATGGCTTCGTTCATTGTTTTATAGGCTGGATTTAGAGCCTGCTCTGAGTAGTTTTGATTCAGTCCTCTTAGCAGAATCTTTGATTCTTCTTCTGTTTGAAAACTATGGTCGCTTGCTAACTTGTTTGTGCTTTGCTCTTGCCAGGCTGATTGGCTTTGATTGTTCGGCACAGTTCTAGTTGTTGCTTGCTCTGGTAATGCTGTGTCTTTCTTGAAATCTTTGAGCAAGTCTTGGCTTGATTGGTCGTCGCCTTTGATCAAGTCTTTGTAGTCGCTAATTAGCGATGGCAGTTGCCGGCTGGCTTCTAGGCTGGGTTGGTCGAGCAAAATAGACATTGCTCTTTTGTAGTGCTTTGCCGCCGGTTCTCTGAAGCCCGCTTTGTAGGTTGAGCGAGCCAGTCGATGAAGGCTCGCGACTATCTCAGGGCTGTAGGGGCCGTAGTTTTTTTCGTTAAGTTCAAATGCCCGCTGGTAATAGGGCATGGCGGCCGAATGGTCGCCTTCTGATTCTTGTACCGAGCCTAGAGCAATGAGTGCCGGAGCAGTTTTGACACTGTTCTTACCGTATTTCTTTTCTAGAACAGATAAGAGTCGTTGATAGGTGGCCTGGGCTTCAATGGTTTTGTTACTCAAAGCCAGAGTATCGGCCAAACGGGTCAGGCACTTGGCTAAGTCATCAGCACTGTGTGATTGTTTTTCCACTTGGCCTAGGGCGTGGCGAAAATATTCTTCAGCCTTAGGCAAGTTTTGCTCGCTCAGTGCTGTTTGGCCTTGCCCGTAGGTCGATTGCCAGGTTGTTGCGGCCCAGCTTGGCAAGCCTGTCTCGAGGGCAAGCAGAAGGCTGATTGCGACTAAGAATTTCACGGTCATGTTGTCACCAATTATTTTGGCCCATTATAAATAATATCGGCAAAATATGGTGGTGCCGCGCATACGTAAATGAATTAACTAGTCGTCGTCATCGTCAACTACGGTACATTCGACGAAGGCGACACCTCTAGAAATAGTGCCAAGGTTGGTTGCTGCTTGTTTGGAGAGATCCATTACCCGTTTGCAGGCGTAGGGGCCGCGGTCGTTCACTTTTATAACTACTGTTTTGCCGGTTTTGGGATCTTCCACCATCACTCTGGTTTGGAAAGCTAGTTTGAGATGAGCTGCTGTGAGCTTGTTCATGTTGAAAATTTCACCTGAGGCGGTCTTGCGCCCATGAAAGGGCACGCCATACCAGGAGGCATTGCCTTTGAACTGTTTGCCCCCTGCCGGTGCGGCGGGCTTGGCTGCTTTGGCGGCGGCATTACTTCCAGCGGCGGCAGTTGAGGCTGGTGCGAAAAGTGAAGAGCCAACCAGAGCCAAGGCCAATGACAGAAATAATTTATGAGACATAGACACCCCAGATGCGCAATATTCAATTACTATGTGCCCACTGGCTTATTAACCAATCTATTAGTTGGGCGGCTAATAAATCTGTTTTCTTCTTCCAAAAACCTGCAATCGATTTCTGGCTAAGGGCTAACAACGACTGCGATGGGCCCGTTTTGTTCCCTTTCGACGACAAGGGCTATAATTGCCTAGGGTTTTTAGGTTGCCTGTGGACATTATTCACTTCTTTCTTTTTCTTCTGGTCTCGGCTGTCTGTGCAGGTATAGCTTCGCGTGTGGTGCCTGGCATCGGTCGCAATGGCTTCTTGGCAGGGGCTTTGGTTGGTATAGTCGGTGCCTGGATAGGCGAGTCTGTCATGGGTTCTGTTGGCCCCAAGGTTGAGGGTGTGCCAGTCTTGCCAGCAATAGTCGGCTCTGGCATTTTTATTTTTGGCCTTTCTTTGATTTCGCGCCTATTTAAAATCGGGCAGAAGAAGGGCTAGTTCTTGCTATGGGCGTTGAGCCAGCCGACGATACCAAGGGTAATGTCGTCTTTGAACGGATTGGCTTCAAATATAAGATGCTCTCGATCGCCAAGTAGTACAAGGGTTTTGTCTTGGGTGCCCACTGCTTCGAATAGGTCGTAAGTTCCTTCGCGTTTGACCAGGCGGTCTTGATTGCCCTGGAAGACAATTACGGGCGACTTGGTGATTTTGCGGGCGTACTCAGCATTTTGACGCATGAATTGTTCAAAATTGAGCAACTCTTTGGCTGAGAGATTTAAGCGCGAATTAGGGTCATCACTCCAACGCATACGCTCTTGCTGGTCTGAAGTCGAGCGGTTGACCACTCCTTTACCGATATTGAGCTCTTTGTTTTTGTTAGAAACTAGATTGAAAGCGACTTTTAGTTTGGTACCAGTTTCGCGGTAGCGCTGACCGGCAGGCACTGAGCAGACAACGCCATCGATTAGTTCGGGTTTCTTAGCCGCTACTCTAAGAGCGAGGGCCCCGCCCATTGACTCTCCCAAAAGGAATATGGGCAGGCCTTTATAGTCTTGCCGCAATTCGCTCAGTACGTTTACGATGTCGCTTACGCAGCCGTCCATGTTGAGAGTTTCGTTGCCTTTTGATTCAAGGAAGCTACCGAAGCCACGAACGTCAAAAGAGACAACCGTGATTCCTTCTTTGCAGATGCGCTGGGCAAAAGACTCGTAGGCTTTGTGGTGCAAGCCGAGGCCATGAATGCAAACAAGAATTGCTTTTCGTGGCACGCGTGGATCAACCCAAACCCAGCCGGGAGCATCGCGATAGCCGCTCGGTTTGAGATTCCAGGCTCCTAGCTTTTCGCTAGCCGGATGTCTTTCGCAGTGATCAAAGACAGAAGAATGTCCGGTTTGTTGTTGCAGATTTTTATCGCCGTCACGATTATTAGCACTAGCCTCTGAGCCATAAATAGCAATGGTTAGTGCATGCGCTAGCTTCGTTTTCTTCTCTAATTCTTCGGCTGATTCAGTTAGTGCTGCCTGTTTTAGTTGCTCGTCGTCGATACCGTATTCGGTGGCGATGCGTTCGCGATTGTTGTGGCGAAAGATATAAATGGCTTTTTGATAAATAGGCAAGGCTTCGTCATTTCTATGGCAAGCCTTGAGTGCTTCTGAAAGGGAGAAAAGCGACCAGCCATAGCGAATATCAGTGTCGCCGAAATAGTTCTTATCGAGCAGTGCCATGGCTCTAAATATTGGCTCTGCCTTGTTGAAGGCACCAAGGTATTGGTAGCAGCCGCCAAGATTTTCTAGCACCATCTTGTTGAGATCGTAAGAAAGATAGATAGTGTTATCTTCGGTCAATTGTTCCAGGGCAGCTTCAAAAACTTTGGCTGCACTGCTGTAGTTGCGCTGTCTATAGAGTACTTCGCCTCTGTAAATTTGCACCAGAGTACTAATGCGGCGCTGATAAGACTTATCGAGTTCTTTGCTCTTTGCTAACTCGGCGCAGTGCGGCAGTAGGCGTTCAGCTTCTTTGTAGTTGTGCTCATGAAAGTAACAGCCAGCCACTGCCAGTTCGCTTTCTAGCTGGTTTCTTGCACCAATGGCACAGCTTGGTTGCTTGTTCCAATAGCTTTGTATTTGTTCGTAGATGGCGCGAGCGCGACTGTATTGTTTGGCTTGGCAAAGGCAATCGGCCAAATCGGTCAGGGCTTTGAGTTGCTCTTGACTAAAGTTTTTGGCCGAGGTCATTCGGCTTTCGCAAGTATCAGTATCTAGTACTAATTTTTCATATTTTGGCAAAGCTTCCTTGAATTGACGCTTAGCATAGAGGGCATCAGCCTCAGCCTGGAGGCTTGCCGGGGCCGCTGACACAAGGCTTTCTTCTGGTGCTTGGGCCAGGGCCGCAGGCCAACATAGTGGGGCCAGCAGAGTCGCCGCAAGGCTTACGGTCAAAGCCGATCTTGTTTGCCACGGCCTGATTGTCATGTCGGTTCCTCTTAAGCCTAGTAATTTTGCTATTCTTTGCTGATCATGGCAAGACCCCGCCGCAAGCGCGCCGAAATTGATGCTGCCCTAGTTAGTGCTGAACTCTTGCTCAGGCACGTACTTAGGTCTTGTGGAGATTTTTCCTTAGCTAGCCGTGAGGGTACGGAGTGCCTGGTCGAGCTGATCGAAGCTCTTGCTCTGGCCATGGTATCGCCTCAGAAGTTAATAAGTGCTGAAGAGCAACAGATTTTAGAAATGGCTGAGCAATTTGTTGAGCGGCAGCTCGAGAAGCTCAGGCAGCAAGGCTTGGCCTTTGCTAGCCCCCAAGGGGTGCGGGCCTTCTTTCTTTCGCAGCTATTTGAGCGCCTGCGCCAAGAGGTTAGCGCTAGTAAGAAAGAGCAGTTTGAGCGCAGAGCAAGTGGCGCCTACTTTACACCAATTGGGCTGTCTTACTATCTCGTCCAGACGGCCTTTAGCAGCGCTCAAAGCGGGTGCCAGAATCTCCGCATTTTAGATTTCTGTGCTGGTAGTGGCTGCTTGTCAATTGCGGCACTTGACTATCTTGAATCATCATCATCATCTTCTTTGCTAGAGACTGAGCGGCTTAGCCTTCTGCGAAAGCATATTTTTGCCGTTGAGATTGACCCTTTGATTTTGCGCACCTATATTGCCTGTCTGGCGGTGGCCTGCTCAAGCACTGTTG
>JAUPUU010000117.1 GCA_030917395.1 Cyanobacteriota bacterium erpe_2018_sw_21hr_WHONDRS-SW48-000092_B_bin.40 | reverse complement strand
ACGACGCTCTTCCGATCTGACTCTTTCATGACGTCGCCGAGCTGACCAGTTAGCTGCAGCTTGCCTTTACCTGGCATAGTGTTAACTTCAATCGATAAAGTTTCACCGCCAGTTTCAGTCCAGGCCAAGCCCATAACAATGCCAACTTGAGGCCCTTTCACTTCATTTTCGCGCACAATCTTGGGTGGCCCTAAGAATTTGGGCACCAGATTCGGTTGCAGTCTAACTGACTCAACTTCTTCCTTAACCACCTGCGACGCCACCTTGCGGCAAACATTAGCAAGATTACGCTCGAGACTGCGCACACCAGCTTCGCGAGTATATTCTTGAATAATCTTGCGCAGAGTAGCAGCCGGAATCTTCAATTGCTTTTCGCTTAAACCATGGCGATAGAGAATCTTCGGCAATATATGATTCTCAGCAATCGCAACTTTCTCTTCTTCGGTGTAGCCCGATATAGAAATAATCTCAAGACGGTCGAAAAGCGGCCGCGGCACTTGCTCTAAGCTATTAGCAGTAGCAACAAAGACAACTTCAGAAAGTGAGAATGGTGCGTCTAAATAGTGATCGGTGAACGAATCATTTTGGTCCGGGTCTAGCACTTCTAACATAGCGGCCATAGGGTCGCCTTGATAAGAGCGGGTCATCTTCTCAATTTCATCGAGCAAAATCACCGGATTTTTAGTTCCAGCTTGCTTTACTGCCTGAATAATACGGCCAGGCATGGCGCCAATATAGGTACGTCTATGGCCACGAATCTCAGCTTCATCACTGACGCCGCCCAAGCTAATACGGGCAAATTGACGGTTCATGGCCCGTGCAATTGACTTAACCAGACTGGTTTTACCCACCCCAGGTGGCCCGACTAAGCAGAGAATAGTTCCAGTTGGCTCTTTGGCCAGCTTACGCACAGCCAGGTATTCCAGAATACGCTCTTTGACTTTCTCTAGACCATAGTGATCTTCAGTCAAAATCTCTTCGGCCTTGTGCAAATCTATAACTTCGCGGGAACGCTTAGCCCAGGGCAATGCCACAAGAGTATCTAAGTAAGTACGAATGACGCCAGCTTCAGCACTCTGGGGCATCATTTTCTCAAGACGACCAAGCTCCTTATTAGCTCTTTCGAGAGCCACGCCCATCATCTTGGACTTTTTAATTTTCTGCTTGTACTCGTTTATCTCACCGAGTTCGCCACCATCTTGATTGAGTTCATCTTGAATGATGCGCAATTTTTCGCGCAGATAATATTCCCGCTGGGTCTTCTCTAAATTGAAGCGCACGCGGTCATGAATCTGCTGTTCTAAGTCAGCTAACTCAAGCTCACGAGAAAGAAGCTGACCAATATATTCGAGTCTTTCAGTAGCATCGCTTATCTCTAAACACTTCTGCCGTTCAGCTAAGCTCAACCCCAAATAAGTAGCGATGATGTCAGCAAGGCGACCAGGTTGACCAATGCCCGAGACTGCTAAAAGGCTCTCTGGATTGATTTTCTTCGTCGACTTAACGTACTGCTCAAACTTCTCTACTGAAATTTTGATTAGTGTGCGGGTGGTCTCATCATCCACCAAAATCTCACTGCGCTCTTCAACTTTGGCAGTGAAATGATCGGGAGCATCCTCGATCACATCCAACATCACTCGCATAGAGCCTTCGACCAGCACTTTGACAGTGCCGTCGGGCAGCTTCAGCATCTGCATTACTTCGGCTAAAGTGCCGATCTGGTAAAGGTCTTCGACTTTAGGGTCTTCGGTCTCTGGCTCTTTCTGGGCAACCAGTACCACCAGTCGATCATCACGCATCAGAGCCTGTTCGAGGGCCGCGATTGACCGCGGCCTCGAAACAAACAAAGGCGTTACCATTTGGGGGAAGACCACAACATCCCGGAGAGGGATGAGGGGGAATACTTCAGTGCTCAAATCCACCATAAGGCGTTAATTGGCCTCAACGAGAAAAACTGACGCTTTTAAGGATAAATCGCCAGCTTAGCAAGCTTTAGGCAATCTCCCCCTTCAGTTTAGCCTTTGGAAGCTGAAGTAGCTCCGCTGTCGATCGTTTTTCTACAAGTTCCTTAGTGATATGGCAGACCTTGATATCAGATCGCGATGGCACTTCGTACATGATGTCGAGCATGATTTCTTCAACGATAGAACGAAGCGCACGGGCGCCAGTCTTACGTTTTAGAGCTTCTTCGGCGACAGCCCGAATTGACTCGGTGTCAAACTTAAGCTCAACTCCATCAAGCGACAACAACTGTTGATATTGCTTGATGATGGCGTTCTTAGGCTCAACCATAATGCGAACCAAAGCTTCTACATCAAGGGCTTCAAGCACTGCAGTAACAGGCATACGACCGACGAATTCAGGAATCAGACCAAACTTGAGCAAGTCATCTGGAGCAGTGTCCATCAGAATCTTAGATGAACGCTGTTCTCTTTCCCAAGCGGTCAGAGGACGCTCACTACCAAAGCCAATATTACGGTTGGAAGAGACGCGGGCTTCAACAATCTTGTCTAAGCCAACAAATGCTCCACCGCAGATAAATAGGATATTGGCAGTGTTGATCTGGATGAATTCTTGGTGCGGATGCTTCCGGCCACCTTGAGGCGGCACGTTAGCAAGGGTTCCTTCAATCATCTTCAGCAAAGCCTGTTGCACACCCTCGCCAGAGACGTCTCTGGTGATGCTGGTATTTTCAGACTTGCGTGAAATTTTATCGATTTCATCAATGTAAATAATGCCGCGTTCGGCCTTCTTCACGTCGTAATCAGCTGATTGATAGAGCCTGAGCAAGATGTTTTCAACGTCTTCACCGACATAACCAGCCTCAGTCAAGGTAGTGGCATCAGCAACGGCGAAAGGAACATCGAGCAATTTTGCCAATGTTTGTGCCAACAGGGTCTTACCGCAACCGGTAGGACCAATCAGCAGAATATTAGACTTGGAGATCTCTACTTGATCAGCCAGTTCGGCGTTGTGGCTAATTCTCTTGTAGTGGTTGTATACAGCCACTGAAAGAATCTTTTTGGCCCGTGATTGACCGATGATATGCTGATCGAGGAAGGCCTTAATTTCTTGAGGCTTAGGAATATCAACCATTTGCGGAGTTGATGTTTCTGGAGCGGGCTGAGCAGCAGCGCCGCCTTCGAACAGTTCTTCATCAAGGATCTCATTACAAAGATCAACACACTCATCGCAGATATATACTCCGGGGCCAGCGATCAATTTTTTGACTTGATCTTGGCTCTTTCCGCAAAACGAGCACTTGAGTCGATTGTCCGATTGTTTTGGCATTTAGTTTCCCTATCTAGGACCTATAGTTCTACTTAATCACACACTTTGCATTCTACAAAGTTAAATGCCCGGGCGCTCAGGCCCGGGCATCAACTAAGAACGTTTAGACAGCTGACAGGTTGGGCGATTGCTCAAGTTTGGTAATAACTTGATCTACAAGGCCGTACTCCTTGGCTTCTTCTGCAGTCATGATGTTGTCACGATCTGTGTCTTTCTCGATTGTTTTAACCGATTGACCAGTATGTTCAGCCATCAACTCATTCAATTGGCGCTTAATGCGAAGAATTTCGCGAGCTTGAATTTCAATGTCTGTAGCTTGACCTTGAGCACCACCCAATGGTTGGTGAATCAAGATGCGTGAGTGAGGAAGCGAAAGACGCTTGCCTTTCTTACCAGCAGAAAGAAGGAAGGCACCCATAGATGCAGCTTGACCCAAACAGATTGTGGATACATCTGAACGGATGTGTTGCATGGTGTCATAGATAGCCAAACCAGCGGTGACAGAACCACCAGGTGAGTTGACATATAGACGGATATCTTTTTCTGGATCTTCGCCTTCAAGCAATAGCAACTGAGCGACGATAAGGTTTGCCACCATGTCATCAATTGCGGTGCCCAGGAAAATAATTCTCTCGCGCAGCAATCTAGAGAAGATGTCGAAAGCTCTTTCACCGCGAGCAGTAGTTTCAATTACTGTCGGTGCGTATATAGCTTCAGGGCTAACATAAGGAGTCTGACTCCAGATCTCATAAAGTTGCTTCGAGCTTGGTGGCGACTTAATGATGTTGTTGTCACCGTATTTTTGTGTAGTCATTTTGTCTTCCGTTTCCTAGGATGTCTCTTAGCTTTGAGCAATGCTCAGAGGATATTTTATCGCTCATGTGGCATTCTATCTTACTGAAAAGTGACAAATACACATTAAACGGCCTCTGATCAGAGACTTCCTAAAAAAGTCCCAGGAGAGCACCTGTAGTGTACTTGTCACCTCTCAAGTATCAAAGTAGCTGCCGAATCTAGTTCTGACTTTAGTTTTGCTTTTAGCGCTCAATTTAGATTAAGCGCTCGGAGCAAGCCTATTCAGCTTTCTTGCTAGCTTTCTTACCGGCCTCAGCTTTAGGCTTTTCTTTGCCCTCAGCAGCAGCCTTGGCTTCAGTTTTACTTTCAGCCTTGTCAGCTTTAGCTACAGCTTTTCCGCTGTGGCCATGGGCTGCATGGTCGTGATCTTCGGTACATTCATCGGGCACGAAGTTAATTTTGGCACTGCTGACCAAAAGTTCTACAACTTTACCGGTCAAGACTTCTTCAGCCACTTGTCTGCGCACGTCTTCGTTGTTGGCAAACTCTTCGAACTGATCTGGGCGCAACTGATAGCGCATGGCCAGCTCAGCATAGTAGGGAGCCATTTCTTCATCGTTGACTGTGAGCTTCTCTTCGCGCACAACCGCACCAAGCACTAAGGAAGTAAGAACACGCTGACGTGCTTCTTCCAACTTAGTGGTTTTCATTTGAGTGTACTCATCGGTTGCTTCAAACTCTTCCCATGGCTGGCCCTGTTGTTCAACATAGCGACGCAGTTGACCAAGCAACAAATCGCGTTCACGCTCAACCATAGTTTCTGGTATGTCGACTTGAGCGCTCAACGCCACCGCCTCTACTACCATTCTCTGAGCACGAGATTCATTTTCCTGCTTGACCACTTCATGCAGTTCAGCCTTGATTGACTCTTTCAAACCATCAAGATTTTCGTGACCGACTGATTTAGCTAGTTCGTCATTAACGTCAGGAGTAGTCTTCTTGCGAATCTCTTTGAGATGAACGTCGAATTCAGCTTCTTTGCCAGCTACTTCTTTGCGTTTGTAGTTTTCAGGGAAAGTGGCTTTAGCTTTGAACTTGTCTTTGGCGTTTTTGCCAACGACTTGCTCGCAGAAACCAGGCAAGAAAGATCCTTCAACCAAATCAAGCATCAATGAATCGGCTTTACCACCCTCAAGAGGCTTACCATCAACAAAGCACTCAAAATCAATTACAGCAGTGTCGCCCATTTCAGCCGCTCTACCTTCAACAGGTGCAAGGGAGGCTTTGGTTTCGGCCACGTTTGTGAGCGCGCGCTCAAGAGCATCTTCAGGAAGAGCTACTTCAGGCACATTGACTTCGATTTCTTTGTAGCTGCCAAGCTTTACTTCAGGACGAATCTCGAATTTAGCTTCGAACTTCAGCGGTTGACCAAGCTTGAAATCGAAGTTGGAATATTCAGGAGCAGTGATGATGTCGAGATTTTCTTTTAGAAGAGCCTCGTTGATCAGCTCAGGAACAAGCTTTTCTAAAGCTTCACGCTTGATAGCTTCTTCACCAATGGTCTTTTCAATAATCATTCTTGGCGCTTTGCCCGGTCTAAAACCAGGGATACGCACTTGATGACTGAGCTGGCGACAAGCCATCTCGTAGGCTCGGGAAACCTTGTCAGGCTCCAACTCGATGCCCATTTTTACTATGTTTTTGCCTTCCCGTTCGAGGGTGACCTTCATGACTTTCTCTCTCAGTGACTATATACGCCGAAATACAAATTAGATTGTGGATTTTAACATGGCAGAAGGCACGGCCCTGCGACTAGAGCTGGATTATTTACAGTTGCCCCGGAGTAGTAGCCGGAAGCTAATTAGAAATCGGCCAAATTAGATGGTTGATTTCAGATTTTCTCGCCTTATGGCAGCTCAGCTGGATACATCGCAGACACCCCCAAAGCCACACCAGCAGCCACATTAACACAAAGGAAAATTCCCAGGAAAATACAGCCCATCATCAACTGCCAGCAAATAAGGGCTTGGCGCTTACCAAGAGAAGATAAGATTCCAAGACGGTAAACCAAAAACATAGTGACAGCCACGGCCAAAACCACATCTGAAATCGCAATGAAGGCCAAACGCATGCTAGCCATCGGCGTATATACAAGCGACAGCACTTCAGCTATACAGCAAACGAGCAAGGCTATTACAGTGACGCGATCTGATGTGCGAACTTGCACCTCATCGGTAGCCGAAGCCTGACCAACATATTGAATGGCTGCCATCGATGATTGCCAGGGAGAACGTCTCTGAGCAGCTCCCTGTAATGCTGGACTTTCTGCTACATCAATAGCGGAATCAACAGCGGAATCAAAGGCAGGATCGCAGGCAGCGTCAGCCGCAGCCGATGGCGCAGGTGTCGCCTTAACCTGAGCTGTAGAAGGCTCTGTGGTCGCCTCAGCACTCGGCTCTAATGTAGCTTCTAATCTTGTTTCTACACTAGGCTCGGCCGAATTTGAGGCTTCATTTGCTGGATCTTGCACTCCGTCAGTCATTCCGATGTCACTCTCCAGATTTTTCTCGCGCAGCACTTACATGACTAATATAGCTCAAGCAAGGCAATCTTTTAAATCTGTTAATAAGAGTACTAAAAAGAAAAGCTGCCCAGGGGGCAGCTTTAAAATGGAGCGGGAGAAGAGATTCGAACTCTCGACATCCTCCTTGGCAAGGAGGCATTCTACCACTGAATTACTCCCGCATTATGGCTTAGAGCCATTGAAGAACCAGCGCAGAAAGAAATTATACACAACTGAAAGATCTTGTGTGCACCTGCAAGCAAATCCTAACGGGATGTTGCGATAGCGTTTACACGACGAGGACGAGCAGACAAACGCTTTTCAACATCCGACAACACACGAACTACGTGGTAGGCGTTGTTGGCGTCGGTGCGAGGGCGCTCGCCACGCAAAATACATTGAAGGAAGTGCTCGCATTCTAGCTGCAGCGGTTCTCCAGTTGGATAGTATGGATACTCAACAACCATACGTCCTTCAGGGGTGACACTGTGCAAGGCCAACTTGTCTTCTTGCTGCGTATCGTTGAGAACGGCGGTTTTCTTTGTGCCGTTAACAGTCAAACGCACTAATTTTTGCGGGTCAATCCAGCTATTGCGAACCTGACCTGGAATGCTACGGTTGCCCATAGGGAAAGTTAAATCAAGATAGGCCACGTCCACCAGGCCATCGCCTAGAGTGTCCCATCCGCCCACGCGACTTACTTCTGGCGATTCACAATCGAGCAAATAACTCATCATTGAAATGTCGTGCGGCGCCAAGTCCCAAAGGACGCTCCAGTCACGACGCGAGTTATTGAAATTCATGCGATCGGAGCGAACAAACAAGAGGTCGCCCAATTCACCAGAGGCAATAAGGTCTTTAAGGCAATTAACTGCTGGGTGATAGAGCAACAAATGCCCGACCATCAGCACTAAATTACGCTCTGTCGCTAACTCATCTAACTTCTCGGCGTGCTTCACATCGCGAGCCAGTGGCTTCTCAACGTAAACATGCTTGCCAGCGAGCAAAGCTTTTTCGGCAAGTAAGAAGTGAGTATCGGAAGGAGTTGCGATGACTATAGCGCTAACATTCTTGTCAGCCAAAACACTGTCGTAATCGCTGGTAACAGCTATACCCTTGTGCTCTTTGGCAACATAATCTAAACGCTTCTGATCAGCATCACAGACGGTCGAGAGGGCACCCAAGTGAGCAAAATTGCGAACCAGGTTCTTACCCCAATTTCCGCAACCGATTACTGCAACTCTAGGTAACCCCACCCGAACCTCCTCTATGCTGAAATAGGCTTATTTGCCTTTTTTATCTTTGTTCACTGATTCAGCGAACTCTTTGCCAACTTTGAAACCGGCAACACGCTTAGCGGGAATGTGCAATGGCTCATTTGTTTTCGGGTTGCGGCCAGTGCGAGCTTTACGCTGACGGGCTTCAAAGGTACCAAAACCAACCAAAGTAACTTTCTCATCGCGAGCAACATGCTTAATGATGGTATCCATCATCTTGTTGATAACTTGCTCAGCGTCTTTTTTTGTCGTTCCAGCTTCTTTAGCTACGATGTCGACTAATTCTGCTTTATTCAAGACTCTCCACCCCTTTGAAGATTTAGAACCAAATTCCTAGAAAATTGAACAGGTGAGACCCCTTTCTTTAAGTCAGGCCTCGGGCTTCCCAAGAGATTCCAAGCCACCAAGGGCTTCTAAGGGCTGAGTCAAGGTTGAAAATATATTGACTGCAGCTCTTAAGGTTACGCTTTAATTTTCCCCTACCGCCAAAGTCTCGGACGAGCCTTGTGTTTAGCGGAAATAATTACGCCGACCATCAGCAATGCTAGCATAAAGCAAAGCTCTAAGAAGCGCTTCAAATACTGAGTATGTCGATAATTTACTAATGCTCCCCACTCGCCAAGCCAACCTCACATCGATTCGCAGAGACGCCTGGGTCGAAGTAGACCTCAACGCCATCGAGCAAAACCTCAAATTCATACGCCATCGACTGACCTTACCTATAAAAGGTATTAGCCCAGACATGGCCCCATCAGCTTCACAGGGTCCACGACTGATGGCGGTAGTAAAGAGCGACGGTTATGGTCACGGGGCTGCCAGCGTCGCCGAACTGCTAGAAGCATCAAGCGAAGGCATTGACTGGTTGGGAGTAGCCTCAATTGATGAAGGCACCCAACTAAGGGCGAGCGGCATCAAACTTCCTGTGTTGATATTAAGCCCGACACCTTCCTGGGCTATAACCACAGCTCTTGAAAACAGCCTTGATATTACCCTAACCAGCGAAAAACAAATTCGTGATGTAGCAGCCTGTGGTAAGGCAAGGGTGCATCTCAAGATAGACACGGGTATGCATCGCCTCGGTGTGCAATTTGAAAAGCTAGAAGACACCCTGAAGCTGATCAAGAGCCTAGATAATTTGGAGCTGGTCAGTGTTTATAGCCACCTGGCCAAAGCGGCCAACGAAGAAGCAGTAACTGAGCAAAACCAGCTTTTCAGTCAAGCCGTCGAGCTAACAAAGAAGTATTTCAGCAATACCTTTTTTCACCTAGCTTCAAGCGAGGCCACTGCATTTCCACAAGTGCACTACGACTTAGTCAGGGTCGGGCTCTACCTCTACGGCTTGCAACCAGATACGGTATCACCAGACTTAGCCCTTAGACCAGCCCTGTCTGTACGGGCACGCATCAATCATATAAACAAGATTGCCGCAGGTCAGTCGGTGGGCTATAGCTGGACATGGACAGCAAAGAAAGAAACACTTTTAGCGTCTATTCCGATCGGTTATGCCGACGGCGTCGACCGTGGCCTCTCAAACCGCATGCAAGGCCTGTTGATGGGCAAGAAAATAAGCCAAGTTGGCCGCATCAGTATGGACCAGATGCTGTTTGATATTACTGATGTGCCAGAAGCCCAGGAAGGTGACGTCATTACATTAATTGGTAGCGACAATGAAATAGCAAAAAATGAAATAACCCAAAAGGCCACTTCCTCTCAGACTACTCTAACTTTAAGTCAATGGGCCGAAAGTCTTGATACCATTACCTATGAGCTTGCCTGTCGCTTACGAACAAGGTTGCCGCGAGTGTATACGCGGACAAAACAGAAATGAGAGAAATAGGACTATTTTGCGGCACATTCAACCCCATTCACTTGGGTCATCTCCTTATTGCCG
Organism: Cyanobacteriota bacterium erpe_2018_sw_21hr_WHONDRS-SW48-000092_B_bin.40; assembly: GCA_030917395.1. GTDB lineage: Bacteria > Cyanobacteriota > Vampirovibrionia > Obscuribacterales > Obscuribacteraceae. Next base: position 4,584 of record JAUPUU010000117.1, on the reverse strand, counting down.
AATGCGCCCGTGACCAGTTTGCCCTCGATAAGGTACTTTTTGTCACTTCGCCCCATCCGCCGCACAGACAAGTGGGCCTCTTGCCTGGCGAAGACCGGCACAGACTTGTTGAAGCAGCCGTGGCCAGCAACCCCTTTTTCGAAGCTTCCAGATTAGAGTTAGAGAGAACTGGCCCGTCTTATACAGTAGAGACAGTCAAGCAAATCATTGCTGACGGTACAACCAAGGTCAACTTGATTATCGGTGGCGATAACGTGCCCTTTCTCAAAGACTGGCACAACTCAGAAGAATTACTTTCAATCTGCCGACTTTTGGTTGTGCCACGACTGCGATACCTCTCAGATGCTCATAATGAAAGCGTGATACAAACAATTGCCGAAAGCGAACCAGAGCAAATTGATGGTGCCGACATTAGAATTGTCGATTTTCCGGGCATTGCTATTTCAGCTTCGAACATTCGCAAACGCATTGGCCTGGGCAAAACAGTACTATATATGGTGCCACCAGAAGTAGACAAGCTAATTCAGAGCAACCGTTTTTACAGAGTGAAAGAAGAACAAAGATAGTGCCGAAGACTAAGGAAAAAACGAAGAAACTAGTGGGCGTACCAGCTGGTATGACCCTTGAAGCAGCTCGTCAATGGACCCAACCACGCATTTCAAAAAAACGATTTGAGCATGTTTGCGGTGTAGCTCAGGTCGGTGACTTGATTGCAAAAAAAGCGGGTGTCAATCGCATGCTCGTCGGCTTGGCCTGCTATTTACACGATTGCTGCAAAGAAGTAAAAGACAAAGAGTTGATTGAGCGTGCCCTAGCCGGGGGTTTACAACTGTCGGCTATAGACAAGATCAACGGTCATCTTCTGCACGGCCCGGTGGCGGCGCTGACAATCAAGCAAGAATTGAAAATTAGCAATAAAGAAGTGCTAGCAGCCATCAGTGAGCACACCTTGGGCAATGTTCCGATGTCAGAGGTTTCAAAAGTAGTCTTTCTTGCTGATTGCCTGGAAGAAAGCCGCCCCAAAGACTTTACTGACCCCATTTGGCAAGGTCTATATAGCGATGTTCTACAGGACCCCAACAAAAAAGTTAATCTCGACAAAGCTATGTTAATTGCCTGCGATCTAAGCCTCAGCAACCTTATCGCCGTTGGCAAACCGATTCACCCCAAAACAGTGGATGTCAGAAACCATTTCCTGGGTATAGTTAGAACGGTTGAAAAATCAATAAATTAGAGGACGTAGGACCAGTTGCATATGAACAATAGATTTATCAGACGCGCGGTTAACATGCCAGTAGTTGCCTTAACAGCACTGGCCATGACAGCAATCTCTATCAGCTTGAGCCTACCAGCCTGGGCCCAGAGCGATTCTAGCAGCTCAGCAACCAGTTCAACCTCCAACTCGTCTAGTAGCGATTCTAGCTCTGACTCATCATCCTCAGGCAGCAGTGGAGTACTGTGGACCGCTCCTCAATACCAAGTCAAACCGGTCGGTCGCAAACCGGCAGCCAGCTCAATGCCAGCCGACATTGCTCCAGGCCAAGGTTCCGCAGCCTCAGCGGCAGCCTCGAACAACGACGGCAGCGCGCCCAACGCCACAGTAAGCACGACCACTACTGACGGCACTACCACAGTTCGCCGCAAAAAGAGAAGAAAGGCAGACGCTCCAACCTACGATGAAGCGGCTGCCAAAGCTTTTTCAGAAGCAATCAGCACTGAGCCACAATATGTTTGGCTCAGCCCCGACAGACCTTCACCAGCAGCCCAGTCGAAATTTCAACAGAATCGAGTACTGGCCTCAACAGAAACTTTGAACCGCCTTGACACCTATATCAAAGACTTAAGTCAGTCGATCCAAGCCAATGTATCGGTGCCTGGCTCTGCCCAATTGGTAGAAACAGCCAATCGCAAATACTCCTACCTGGTCAGCTTTGTCGTCAAAAATAGCGGCCAAATCTCGAATATCACCAACGAAAAACAAGTTGGTGCATTGAGTTCTGTACCTTTAGCCGACGATGACGAAAACGGTCAAGTTGTGAAGGCAATAACCAAGGCCCTGGGCAAAGTATCACCAGTGAAAGTTCCACCAGCAGGCTTTGCCCCCTGGTACATGCTGCTCAAATATGATGTTAATTCAGGCAATGTCTTCGTTGCTTGCTTAAACGCCAAGTAGAGCAAAGACAACTTATTATAGATTGGCCGCAGGCAAGCCCTGCGGCCATTTTTTTGAACTAATTGGCGTCGCTGGAACTAGGGTTGGAAGTAATTTCGCCAGAAATAGTCTCAGCCAGGCTCACTTGGCTGGAATCAGCTTGGCTTGCGATTTTAGATTCTTGTAACTGTTTTTCCAGAACCTTTAGCTTGTCCATCTGAGCCAACGAAACCATAGCCAAGCCGAAAAGGGCCATAAGAATTCCCCAGGGCACGTCAAGATTTAAAGGCAGCGATACTTGCCCTAAAAGTAAACTCTCAGCTGGCGGATTGGCATATCCATAAGCAGCTAACATCACTCCTAGCACAAGGAACAGCCAACCAATTGGTAGTCTTACATCAAGCATTGCGCACCTTAAACGTTAGAAGAACAGATAGTTGAGATAAGCAGTAAGGGCCAAAAGAATGACACCAAAGAAGCCTGGGCTGGCAAAAACTGAGGTTTTGGCTGCTACGTCTCCGCCTTTCTCATCAACACCCCAGACCAAACCGCGCAGCTCTTCAACAGCTTTGGGCTTGGTCAAATAAGAAATTGTAATTGTGAGAATTAGACAAACAGTCCAGGCCACAACGGAGCGATGGAAGTTGCCAGCCATCTCACTCTGATAATTGAGCTTATGCTGGAGAGTGAGTATGTAGTGCACAACTGCAGCCAGAGTACCGCCCAGGAGGCCGTAAAACGCTCCCCATGGGGAAGTGCGGCGGAAGAACATACCGAGCAGGAAGGTGGCAAAGAGAGGTGCATTGAAGAAGGTGAATATGAGCTGCATGTAGTCCATGATCGACTTAAAATTCATGCACAAGTAGCAAGTACCAACACTGATGATAATACCAATGGCAGTGGCAAGCTTGCCCATCCACAAGTAGTGCGCATCTGACTTGTTTTTAGCAATGTAGCTCTGATAAATATCGTAAGTCCAAACGGTGTTGAAAGCCGTAACGTTACCGGCCATGCCTGACATAAAACTGGCTAAGAGCGCGGTTATTCCTAACCCAAATAGACCATTGGGATACATCACGGCGAGCAAATAAGGTATGGCCATATTGAATGAAAGATCGTCATTATTAGAGCCTAATTTCGGAATCAAAATAATGGCAAACAAGCCGGGAAGGACAGTTAAAACAGGAAAAAGTATTTTAGGAAAAGCCGCAATAATTGGTGTCATGCGGGCACCTCTAAGATCTTCGGCAGCAAGGGCCCGCTGAATAACTAGAAAATCGGTGCACCAGTAACCAAACGACAAAACGAAGCCCAGGCCTCCAATCAAGCCAATCATGTCAACGCCCATCGGATTATGAATTGTCCCGATCTCTTTCCATAAATGGGCAAAACCAGGATTTTCAAAGCGGTCACAGATAGCGCTCCAGCTGCCGAAGCGCAAAAGCCCTAAAATCGAGACCGGAAGAAGACCGAACACAATCAAGAAGAACTGTAAGACTTCATTGTAGATAGATGAAGTTAAGCCACCAGTGATGGTGTACGCCAAAACCACCAAAGCCGCTACGGCAATCGAGCCATTCATGTCCCAACCTAGCAGCAGCTTAAATACAATCGCCATAGCATAGAGATTTATGCCAGACATCAGCACAGTCATCACAGCAAAAGAAATGGCATTAAGTGCGCGAGTAGGCTCGTTAAAGCGCTTGCGCAGATATTCAGGAACGCTGCGAATCTTTGATTTGTAGTAGAACGGCATCATGAACACGGCCAAGAAGACCATGGCGGGGATTGCACCTAGCCAGTAAAAGTGGCAGGTCATGATGCCGTACTGAGCGGCATTGGCAGCCATCCCCATCACTTCGATGGCACCAAGGTTGGCAGACAAAAATGCCAAGCCAGTTACCCAGCTTGGTATTCGATGACCAGCGAGGAGGAAATCGTCGCTGCTCTTCATATTTTTCTTGAGCTTGAAGCCAACGCCCAAAACAAATATGAAATAAATCAGGATAACGGCGTAGTCGATTGGCTGCGCTGTGACCAAACCAGTTTTCAAATCTTGCTCTCAGTTAAGCGAAATCTTGGGAGAAATAACCGTCGCCAGCATTATCGCGTTAGCTGCCAAGAAGTCTAAAGCCGAATGCGTGAACGACAGGCTAAACGTACTAATTGCCGCCATCGTCGGTCCACTTGATAAAGTCGAGGCGCCCCTCGATACCGATCAAACTGCCCTTGCGAACATATTCACCAGCAATTTCTGCCTGACGGCCCCAAATTTCGATGTCGAACCAGTCAGTCTCTTTTTCTTTGGTAGGGCGATTAACAGCCTAACTGAATGTGGTTTTAACCCGTCCTGTCTCTAATTAGCGCATTTCTGGGTCGCGCCCAGCTCTGCCTACGAGAATCACCGAATTGACCATAGCCAAACTCTCCTT
>JAUPUU010000116.1 GCA_030917395.1 Cyanobacteriota bacterium erpe_2018_sw_21hr_WHONDRS-SW48-000092_B_bin.40 | reverse complement strand
CTGTTCATCCGGGTGATGCAAATGAGAGGCTGATGTGGGAGGCGGCTTGTCTAAGTAGCAATAATCGGTTGGAACAGGCTGTGGTTTTGTTTGATAAAGTCAAAGATTTAGAGAGCGCTCCTGTCTTGATTTTAGTTAAGGCGGCCGAGGCTTATGCCAGTGATGTGCAGTATGACAAGGCCATTAGGCTCTGTGATAAGGCGCTTGCGAAGTATCAAATTTCAGAAGCCTATCAGATTCGAGCTGGCTGTTACGGGGCGACCAACCGGTTGACCGAGGCTGCTGCTGATTTTGAGAAGCTCGCGATTTTGGGCGGCTCATCACCCATTCGCTTTTATTGTCGCGCCGCTAGTCTTTTGCTTAAAGCCGGCAAGAGTAAAGAGGCCTTAGTAATGGTTGATAGAGGCCTGAAAGCGTCTAATGGCGAATTTATTGCTCCCCTATACATGGTCAAAGCTGATTGCTTTAAGTCTCAGGGGCGTTGGCAGGATGCTGTAAATAGTGTTACTGAGGCTATTAATTTGACTCGTTCACACAAGGCTAGTGCTGGCGGTGAGGATGAAGTGATTTTGTCGACCTGCTACAAAGAGCGAGCTTTTTGCTATCAAAAACTCGGTCAGCTAAATCTAGCTAAGAGAGATTTGAAGGCCCTTGAGGAATCGAGCAAAGGCATAACCGACGAGATTATAGGAGACCGCTAGGTCACTTGGAGTGCTTTTGCACCAAGGCTGCGATATCTTTTGGCAAGACTTTAGTGGATGACATCCTGGCGAACGCGATGGTATTTTCAACAGCGAAATTTCTTACGTTTGACTGAGTTTCAGTTCGAGCATTGCCAATTACCACATTATCTCTAGCATAGCTGTCCCTGGCTCCCCCAGGGCGTTGAGGATCCCCACCTCGACCAAGCCAGACATAGTTGCTCGCTTCGACAATATTGCTGCTTACCGCTACGTTGCTAGAGGCTAAACCCGAGTGCTCACCACCGATCTCAATACCAAAATCGGCATTGCGTATATAGTTATTTTTGATCGAAAGGTTTTTTGCTCCGTCACTATAAATTGCCGCCGCAGAGAGGTTGCCACTTTCTCTGCTATTGGGATTGCTCAGGGTAGAGATTTTGTCAGCGTAGTTGAAAGAAATCTCCCCATTGCGAGCTTGATCGAAGGTTGCGTTTTTTGAAACTCCTTCGCCACCAATTGTATCGATGAAAATATTGTCGAGTTTGTATCCGCTATTACCAATTACCTTAAATCCGCTGACATTACCATTAATAGGAATTGCTTCCAGCTCACCAAGCTTTAGATCGTGAACCTTGTTGGAGATGATATTGATTTTGCTCAATCGTGACGCGTCGCTGCCACCACGTCCATATACAGCGATACCCTCGGCGCCGCTGGCTGAGTGAATGTCGTTACCTGCGACAGTGATATTGTGAATGTTACTACCGTCTATCCTGATTGCTGCTACATTGCCTGTGAAGTTGCGGATTTCAAAATTTTTGATGGAAATTTCGCTGCTGCCGCTGCCGATGGCAAAAGCGGCGTTAGCTCGGCCGGTCGTTTTTCCTGCTAGGTCAAGCACCGCTGGATTTCTTGCATCTGTTTGCAAGACTAAGTCGGAACGCGTTACGCTGACACGTTCTTTGTAAACGTCCGAGCCTACTCGGTGAACGTTGATAACGCTGCCTGTTGGTGCTTTGTCTACAGCAGACTGAATAGATGTGTATGGATTTTCTCTGGAGCCTAAAGGGAACGCTTTGTCGCCTGGTCTTGTGGAGACGTGTATTTGAGGTTTTGAACTGTCCTTTGCATTTGCTGTGGCCAGAGTCTCAAGTCCAATGTCTTTGAAAGCTTTTGCGATTGGTGGAAGGCCCTTGCCGTCGCCGTGTAGGTAGCGTTCTGCCTTTGTTGGATCTATGGGCTCAAGTGCCGATGAGCGTTCTAATCTGCCGCCATTCTTTTGTGCTTCAATTCTTTGCGGTACTGTATCTTCTCGGGCTGGCTTTTCAGTCGGCTGAGGGTTTCCTTTGCTTGTATCTAGGTGCTTTTTGAAGAACGTATTGTTTATCGTTGCACCAAGCATACTGTCTATTGATAGCCTGGGCAGTGGATAAGTAGTAGCGTTTTTCTGACTATCTGAATTAATTGCCTCAGCTGTTCTGTGTAAGGTTTGGGCCGTATGCCATTGCGGGGTTTCAAGTGGCGGCCGATGTTCGCCGTGAACATCGATTGCTTTGCTTTGAGCCATTTCGATTTCTTTCGTCATGTCTGATCCGCCCAGAAACGCCAAAATGCCACGCTAACTGCGAGCCATGCCATTTATGCATAAACAGCGTGAAAATCTCTGGTTTGCCTAAAACCCTCGTCGCGTTTTCTAATCGCCGCTGAAATGCGCGCGTAGCAGTCTTTAGTAAAAATACTGAGCAGCTATCCGCTGGAGGCCTAGTATTCAGCTCGACTGTTTTCTATCGACTGCTGTTTCGTTTTTTCCCAGTCAGCGGCAGTAGCTAATTTGGCTGCTTTGACTGCGCAGTTTGGACTAGAAAGTTGATGTTCTGCCCAATATTTTTCTATCCGCTGCAGGTGTTCTTCGTTAAAGCCGTCTAGATTTTGCTCGTAGGCGCTAACATGTGGCAAGGCTTCGTAGACATCAAGACGAGGTTGATCGTTTGAAAGCCAATCGTGAAAGGTGTCATTGTCAATTTTCGTGTGCTCACGACCGTGACTTGAATGCACTCGAGAAATGATGTCATCGCCGCAGTTCCTGCAGAGATGTGGTTGATCGTGGATACTCGCCTTTTCTAGGTGGTCTGTCGAGTTCCTGGCCGTCTCAAGTTGATTAACTGGGTGATGTTTGGAGTGCTCATGAGGTCGATGAAGAATTTTGGGGGCACCATGTTTAGCTTGTAGTTCCTGCTCTATGGCATGAATGCAACATGCTGGAATGTAGACGAGCTGATGAAGGGCAAATGAAAACCATTGGCTCAGGTCTTCCCAGTAGTGTGCATGCGACTCACTCATGACTTCTTGGCCTCTGCCGTGTCTACCGTCCGCAAGTCGTGGTTTGTGGTTTTCTGCAGCTCAAGGTACCAGGAGAAATGCACCTGTTGGCGTTTGTGGTCTCTTATGGCAATTGTTGAGCAATCCAAGCTATCCATAATTGGCAGAGCTTTAGAGCCGAACTTTTGCTCTTCGCTGCTTTCTTCTCCTTGTGCACCCAGAACCACTAGATCGGCGTCCCAGGCAGAAGCGAGATCTAGAATTGCCCCGGACACAGAATCTGACTGTAGTGCAAATACTTCAAGCTTGCAGCGCGGCTGTTTTTTCGCTATTTGTCTACCAACTACACGCAGTCTATTTTCCAAGGTTCTCTGATATTGCTGTTCTGAAATGTAGCCTTTTGACCCAGCGAGAAAAGACACACCCGGTTCTCTCTTGGATGCTTCGGTAACATTCAGCAGCCGAATCTCAGTATTGTCGAACCAGTGGTTGTCTGCTACCCATTGAACGGCGTTATCTGCTTGCTCTGAGAAATCAGTGGCTACGATGATGCGACGTGGCGATTGGTTGGCGAGCTGTCTTATTTCTTCTGTGTCGCTGCCGCTGCCTAATCGACCTATCTTTCTGCGCTTGCTAAAACGTACCGCTTCAACTGTACATGGCGCGTTCATAAGTACTTTTGAGGCAATGCTGCCAAGGGTTTTGCGGTCGACTATATTGAAGTCATGGGAGCCGATTAAGATATAGTCAGCTCTCCAGCTGCTTGCCACTTCACAGATCTTTTCAGCGATTCTGCCGCATTCTAAATCGGTAATAGTATCGGGAAAAACAGTTGCAAATGAGTCTTTGAGCTGATTAAGCCATTTGCTCATAGTACGGCGATGTTCATTTTGTTCAGCCAATAACGCATCGCGGTGAATGGTTTTAGCCTCAAGGCTTTCGCCACTAAGACTTTCGATTACTGTTGTGAGCATGAATTGCGTGTCGTGCGGCCATTGACGCGCCATAGCAGCTTCAAGGGCGTAGAGAGCAGAGTCTTGTGAATTTATTGGTATTAGTACTCTAAAACCGTGTGACTTCTCTGTTGTGCCAGTAGTGAAATTCGAAGGGTTTTTCTCTGCTTCCGGCTCTGGCTTAGTTTCTGAGACATTACCATTGGTTTCACTTACGGAAGTTGACTCTTCTAAGATTTCTTCCTGTGGTTCGACGGCTCGAGCAATTATCCCAAGCAAGTCAAATTTGGATTTTGTCTTCTTCCGTTTCAATCAAAGCCCCCAAATTGGACAGCTCTTCGCCAATGTTCAGCATTCAATGGATTTCGGTAATCTAGCAAAATTTGATCACAATATCTCCATTAACCAGCAGGCCATTTGTTAAGTCTACTAGGTCTGACTTTTGCGGTAATCACCTATTTGGGTGACTAGTCTGGATTAATTGCTACTGAGGGCGCTGTGCTTGATTGAGAGAGTGTGTGGTTTTGAACATATGATATTGCACTGGCTGATAAAATACTGGCGAGCGTTTTTACCAGATGTTTCATGTATTTCTTGCCGCCGGACTGCTTGTATCGAGAAATTGCAGAAATAGTAGTGACTACGTCTCAGGCAAGTCGCTCGATGGTTTCATCAGTCGCTATGTTGACTCGCATTTCAGCAACTTGTTTCATTTCTCGTAAAGCACCGCCGTCGATACCGTTAGCGAAACTCTCGGGCTTAATGGCGCGATCACGATTAGTCTCAAGAAAAACGCTGAGGTGTTCTAGAGCCTGGGTTTCTTCGTCTTATTATTCTATTTCTTCTATTCCTATTTCTCTTTCTGTGCGGGTAACTGCATCTCGTACTTACAAATTGGCACTCAGAATTTTTTTTCTACAAGTTGTTTTTGAGCTGACGTCGCCGACTGGCCATAGAGCAAAAGCCGATCTCATTTGACTGTGTTCTTTCCAGTTTTGGTTTATTTGACAAAATTGCCCCAGATCTAGCTTCTGCCAATCAGGGGGCAACCAATTTTGGAGCAGCTAGTTTAGGAGCGGCCAATTTAGGAGCGGCCAAAATTTAGGAGCGGCCAAAATTTAGGAGCCGCAGCAATCTGTTTTTGTTGCGGTCTTTATTGTGCTGGTTTCCGGTGATTGCTCAGGGCCTTCGGCATCATTGCTGTGCCTGAGAAGCTGCCATAGCTCTTCCATTACTCTGGCTGAGTCATTGTTTTGCACAGCCTCGACCACGCAGGTATTGAGATGGTCTTTGAGCATGATTTCAGCACTTTTATCCAATGCCGACTGCACCGCTTTCAGCTGGTTTAGGATGTCAATACAGTATTTCTGCTCATCTACCATCTTGTAAACTGCGTTAAGATGCCCAATGGCTTTGGATAGCCGTGCTTTGAGTTTGTCGCGTGATTCGTTTGTGATTGCCATTGTTAGAGTGTATCTCAAGGCAGTGTTTGCACTAGCTATGCGAGTCTTACATCTAGCTAAGATTAAGACGTTAAGCGAAAGCTTAACGCAGTGCCGGTTGTCAATGAGTTTTGCGGTTGGCGCTGGTATGGATTATGGGGTTTTCGGTTAAGCCATGTTGCAAGGTTCTGTAAATGAGAGGGGCTTAGTCAGCGCCGCTCTCGGTAAAGACTTATTGATAGACCAATAGGAAGTTCTCTTTCAATCTCCCCCTATCAGGTCTCAAACTTTCTCTAATTAACTAGCAAAGCCAAACTATAAGAATCAGCAGGCCGCCGTGACAGCATCTTTTAGATGTTTAGGAGACAACGGTAGCTAGGTTGACCCGAAGGATAGTACGTTCGAGAACCCAATATTTCCGCCACTATTGCAGTGGCATGCCAACACAGCGATTTACCTCCGTAAATTGCTCAACAGAAATCTCCTAAATCATGACCAAAAAATCTCTCAAAGCGCAGACCAAGCAACTTTCCACCCAATGGACCAACAATCGCTTCAATGGCATTGTTCGCCCGTACTCCCCTGACGATGTTGTGCGTCTTCGCCCGCGGCTTCAGGTGGAACACACCCACGCCAAGGTGCTTGCTCAGAAGCTCTGGAAGCTCCTCAATACCAAACCCTACGTCAAGACCTTCGGCGCCATGATCGGCCCGCAGGCTGTGCAGATGGTGCGCGAAGGTGCTCAGTCGATCTACCTCTCTGGCTGGCAAGTGGCCGCCGGTGCCAACAAGTCTGGCCAGGTCTATCCCGACATGAGCCTCTATCCTGTGGACAGTGCTCCGGCCCTGGTGTCACAGCTGATCAATGCTCTACAGCGTGCCGATGAAATCGATGCCAGCGATGGTCACAACGGTGTCGACTGGTACGCTCCCATCGTCGCCGACGCCGAAGCCGGTTTCGGTGGTCCGCTCCATGCCTATGAACTGATGAAGTCGTTCATCAAGGCCGGAGCCGCCGGTGTTCACTTCGAGGACCAACTGGGCTCGGCTAAGAAATGCGGTCACCTGGGCGGCAAAGTGTTGCGTCCCACTTCGCAGTTCATCAACACCCTTGTTGCCGCTCGCCTGGCTGCCGACGTTCTCGGTGTGGAAACCGTTCTGGTGGCCCGCACCGATGCCCTCGATGCCACCCTGCTGGAAAACGACGTGGACGAGCGCGACCATGAATTCATGACCGGCGAGCGCACGCCTGAAGGCTTCTGGCGCGTGCGTGGCGGTCTCGACTCGGCCATCAAGCGCGGTCTCGCTTTTGCTCCCTATGCCGACATGCTCTGGTTCGAAAGCTCCAAGCCTGATCTGGAGCAGGCCCGCAAGTTCGCCGAGGCCATTCACGCCCAGTTTCCGGGCAAACTCTTGGCTTACAACTGCTCTCCCAGCTTCAACTGGAGGAAGAACCTCGACGACAAGACGATCATGGACTTCCAGGCCAAGCTCGGCGCCATGGGCTACAAGTTCCAGTTCATCACCCTGGCCGGCTGGCACTCGATCAACCTCAGCTCTTGGAAGCTGGCCCGTGAGTACATGCAAGAAGGCATGCCGGCCTATGTGCGTGTGCAAGAAGAAGAATTCGCCGCCCAGAAGGCCGGCTACACTGCCGTGGCACACCAGAAAGAGGTGGGCACTGGCTTGTTCGACCTCATCCTCGAAACCGTTACTGCCGGCCAGTCGTCGACGACGGCACTGGCGGGTTCCACCGAGGCTGGTCAGTTCCACGGCTAACCTGAGCTGCTCATTTTCACTTCTTCGTTAATCTGAGGGCTAGTTAGCGAGGAGTTCTTTAGGGCAAGGCGCTGTTTGCGGCTAGGTTGGTTCTAGGGTTATCTAGGATTGAAGAAGGCAAAGAAGAACCTCCAGCGTCATTTAAGTTGAGTATTTGAAGTGCTACGGATAGTTTCCGTAGCACTTCTTTTTTTTCGGATACTTGTCAAAAAAAACACTCGGTTAATACTGTGCTGTATAGCAGAACGAAGGAGATTTTTTAGCTGGGAGACATTGTCGAATGGCCATATTGCTTTCAACAGAGAAATTCTATCGAAATTTCGCTCGGGTTAAGAAGCCTATTCCGAGACAATAAATTTGAGCTTCAAAGTGTCTGAACTAAGTGAACCTAAGAAAAAAGAGGGGAATCAGTTGTCACGACTGCTGACTCCGAAACCGTCCCACAGACGAGTGAGAGCCATCCTTGGCGCGGCTTCTCCCTCGATTTTCCTCGGTCCTCCGGCCTTCCTACCTTCCTTCCTACCTACCTTCCTTCCTTCCTTCCTCGCTTTTGCCCTAGATTCAATTTCGGGGTGTTAGGCCTAGCCCGTAGCTCTAGCTCGTAGCTCTAAGTCACTGACCCAAGCTCGACTCTGGCTTCCAGTTCAGATTTTGACCAGATCTTAGGGCCCAATATTCAACCGGCTGTGTCGCTTCGAGTAGACGAAGAAGACCAGCAAGCCAATCAGCATCCAGATGGCGAAGCGCAGCCAGGTGATAGCCGGGAGGCTGAGCATGAGAACGAGGCTAAAGATTGCCCCGAGAGCCGGTACATAAGGGTAACCGGGGCAGCGGAAGCCTCGTGGTCTATTCGGCTCAACACGGCGCAAAACAATGACGCCAATTGAGACGATGACGAAGGCAAAGAGTGTACCGATACTGGTCAGTTCGGCCAACTCGCCAATTGGAATTAGTCCTGCTGAAAGTGCCACCAAGACTCCCCAGCATATAATTGACCAGACCGGGGTGTGGAAGCGTTGTGAGATTTGGCCGAAGAGCGGCGCAACTAGTCCGTCTTTGGACATGCGCATCATGATCCGTGATTGTCCGTAGAGCAAGACCACCAAGACCGATGTGATACCAGCGATGGCACCAACCGATACAAGTGGTGTCGCCCAGGTCAGGCCAATGTGATCGAATACTTTGGCCATAGGGGCGCCTTCTCCGGCCCCGCCTAGGTTGCTGTACGATATGGCACCGGTCATAACTACTGCCACAAGGACGTAGAGTATCGTGCACACGACGAGCGACCAGATGACGCCCTTAGGTACGTCTTTCTGCGGATCTTTGCACTCCTCTGATAGTGTGGTGACTGCATCAAAGCCGATGAAGGCAAAGAATACTGTGCCGGCCCCTGCCATTACTCCAGACCAGCCAAAGGGCAAGAAAGGGCTGTAGTTAGCTGGGTCGATGTGGAAAGCGCCAATGGCAATGAAGAAGAGCACCACCAATAGTTTGATGATGACAAATACCGAGGTCATCTTGGCCGTGTGCTTGACGCCTTTGATCAGCCAGAAGTTGATAAAGGTCACTATCAGGACCGCAGGTAGGTCGATGCTAGTTGGCCACACCTGTGTTATCGACCAAGTGCTTGGTGCTGCTGCTAGAGCGGCAGGCAATTGCAAGCCGAGGCCGTGTAGGATGCTCTGGAAGTATGCGCTCCAGCCTGATGCTACAGCGCTTGCGCCGACCGCATACTCAAGCAGGAGATCCCAGCCGATTAACCAAGCGACTAGTTCACCGAGGGTGGCATAGGCGTAGGTGTAAGCACTTCCAGAAACCGGAATCATTGAGGCTTGCTCGGCGTAAGCAAAGCTGACCATGGCGCAGGCTAGACCAGCCAAGACAAATGAGATGAGGATGCCGGGGCCGGCGATGTTGGCGGCCGCTACACCGGTAAGAACGAAAATACCGGTGCCGATAATTGCTGCTACGCCATGGTTGAATACGTCTCGGGCATCTAGAATTCGGTGTAGGCGAGGACCGCTCTCTTCGTCGCTCTGGGCTTGGATGGCTTCCACCGATTTGCGACGCATGAGTGCGCGCCAAAGATTTGCATTCATTCTTCATCTCCAGCCAAGTTTATGGCAGTTGTGGAGTTGACGTTGAGGTTGTTGTTGAGTCTGAGGTTGAGGTGATGTTGAGTCTGAGGTTGTTGTTGAGTTGACGTTGCGGTGGTGATCGCAAGCTAACCTCCTGAAGCCTCAATATGAGAGCTAAGGCTGGTTGATTGAGGTAGAGTGCTGGAATTAGTTACTGGTGTCGTTTTATTTCCGATTTGTATTTGTTGATTAGAGACTTTGTTCTAACAACAGCTCACCAGGAATTCCAAGTAAAAAATGCTCTTTTTACCTCATTTAGTCAGCCGCGCACGTCGGCAAAGTTGAGAATCAAATCGGCTAAGGGCCTGAGTCGCGGCAACAATGATTCGGTAGAGATTCTCATGAAATATAACGAGTCGGCAAAAACATCAGCCCGCAAATTTTTTTCTTGACAGAGATCAGGCTGTTTGTGCTAGAGCTAGGGTTGCCTTTCCATTTTTCTGCACCAGGAATCTTCACCCTACTAAGTCAATTCAATTCAGTCTTTGATTCTAATTTCTAGCACTCTGAATGCTCTGACTGAGGCTGTATTTTAGATTTTAAATTCTGCCTGTGAATTGACCGGAAGCAAGAAATTTTTTGCCCAGCAGAAACATGTAGGTGCGCCAGCTAGTAAAGCTGGAATCTCTCTAGACAGGGATGTCTGACTTCCACGGTAGTAAGAAATCTGATTTCGAACTAGTCGTGGCTTCTAAACAGCAACATCCCGGAGTCTTTTCTTGGAAAACCTCAACTTCGCGCTAGCCGTGACTCTCTGCTGCGCCACTAGCTTGCTTGTGCTGGTGCCGCTAATCATCGGGCTTGTTTGTGAACTCAAGCCTAAGGGCAACGATTCTAGGCAAGAAGAGCCTGTGGAACCGACGAATTTGGCAGTTACGGCTGCTCGCAGACACCATTACTTCGGCAGTCTGTTGCTTTTCTCTCGCTGGCTATTGGCACCATTCTATGTCGGTTTGGTGGCGACTGTCGGCCTCTACCTGTACAAGTTTCTCCTTAAGCTGATGGCACTCTTCGGCGAATTCGGCTCTCTTCCAGATAAAGAGATTATGCTTCGTATTCTCTATCTGGTCGATATCGTCATGGTGGCAAACCTGCTGATGTACACTGCAATTGGCAGCTTTGCTTACTTCGTTCAGGGCTATGCCTCCAGTGATGAAGAGACACAACCTGGAATGTTGGGTCACCTCGATGCCACCACTTTGAAGATGAAGTTGGGAATGGCACTAATTGGGGTGTCGTCTATTCATCTGCTGGAGGTCTTTATGGACTCGGACCACGTCAGCATGAAGGAGATGATCAGCCTGGTGGTGGTGCATGTGGTTTTCGTGTTCTCGACTTTGGCAATTGCTTGGATTCGCACGATGCCTTCTGCCCATCACCCTGTTCGCCATGAAATTAAGAGGAAGCATTGATATGAAGGCATAGAGCCTACTGAGCTGTCGTCTTAACTAATGAGGAGTCGGCCCAATCAAACTTGGCTGGCTCCCCATTCATTTTCGAGTAAGAGGGTAAGTAACAAACGTGTTTCAGAAACTCAATCCAATCGTGCTGGTTCGTCGACTGAACAATCTGGTTAAGGACGGAATCGAAGAGCTTTTCGAGTCTACTCCTTATCAAATCAGACGGTTCTCAACTAGCCTGAACTCCAACCAGAACAATCCTGATGGTGAGTTCGCGCGCAAGGAAGCTCTTTTTCGCCAGTGGTTGGCGCGAGACCAAATCACCTTGGGCAAGAAGCATACGGAGTGCGCTGGTCACCTAGTCAGACTCGGTGATCTGCATGTCTCTGAATTTTGGCCTGCCAGGGGTCTTCCATACTATTGTAAGGCGCTCAAGATCTATGAAGTTGACAATAATCTTGAGCAGAGCGACCCTCGGGTCATCGCCCTCAAAGAAAAAATGGCAGACTGCTATTTGGCTAGTGGGCAATTTGATGTTGCGGAACCCCTGATCGCTTCCGTAGCCGCCGCTACCCTGGCCTGTAACTGTGGTATGGAGGCAAAGCGTACTTGCCTTGAGCGTTGGAAGAATTGCCTGGAGGCACAAGGCAAAATCCCTGAGTCAAGTGCTGTGTATCAGCGGATGATTGCCATGTACGAAGAGCCGGTGGTCCTCAACTATGACTTGCTCGCGCAGTTCTATCGAGAGTACTCTGTGATCAGCACCAAATCTGGTGGCAATGCTGAGGTGGCGCCGCTCTACCTGGCTTTAGCTGGCGCACTCACCACCCTCTCGGTAATGGAGGATGCCTGTGGCAAGGAATCTCACCTGCTTCGGCGCGATCTCGATACCGTGCGAGAGCTTTATCTCCAGTGCGGGCGCACTGAGTTGGCCGCTCGATTTGCCAGTCAGATCAAACTGATCGATTTGCTAGTGCAGGCCGCGCGGGAAGACATGTCAACCCACGTGGATGATTTGGAGCAGATTGCTCTTCATTACGAGGTGCGAGGTCTGCCCGGTGATAGCAGCCAGGCTCATCGTTATCGTCAGCACGCGCAAGTTGTAGCTGAGCGCCGTGCGGCCAAACTTGCTGGCAGAAGTAAAGCTAAGCACGTTTCGCCGAAGTAAGGCACTAGGGGCTTCCGGTAAGAGGTGAATCAGTCACCTCTTACCGACTTCTTGTGTTTGGTTATTTTCTTTCTGTCAACTATTAACCTATGGTCCATGTGGAGAAACTCCGATGGCTGTGAAAAACACCAGCTTTCGCCTCGTTGTACCGCCTGGCTGGCCGATGCAACGGTTGCATATCGACCTGCCTGATCGGTTCGTGTCCGACGATTATGACCGGCAGTTGATCAACCGTCTTGCTTCTGCTTTTGATGTTCTGCTTGTTGAGGCTAACGGTAAGGGAGACAATGCTTGGCAGCGGCGCATTGCCTCATTGTATAAGTTCAGTTTGACTGAGCTTTGTGTCTCGTGTGTTCACGAAGCTGCTACTTTGGAAGTGATCACTCGCGCTGGAGATGGTTCCGAGCAAAGTCGTTGCCTTGAGATTGCGCCAATTGCCGCTGGCTTTAGGTGTGTTCCCTTTGCTGTTGACCGCTCGATCATGGTCGATTCAGAGAGGCGTCAGCAGGTTTGTGGCATTCTTGCCTACATTCTCTGCTTGCGAATTCTTGCCCAGTGCCAGTGGTCGCAGTTGGTTGTGCTTTTACAGCTTGATGCCATGGACCTTGGGAGTTACTTAGACAGCCATGTTCGGCACCAGCTAAGTTGTGAGTCTTTAGGGCGCTGGATATTGCGACGCTTGATCAAAACGATTATGGGCCCATCGTGAACTTCGGTAATCCTGCGGCGTAGGGTCGCGCGGCAGGATTACTGTTTTCTGTTTTTGTATTCCGTTTTCATCCTCATCTGTCATGTCACCTCAATCATCACCTCAATCAAAAAAACACCGTTGATTAACTATGGCATGTAGTGCGTAGGAGGTTTTGAGAAATTTGGCATGACCCCCGTTCAGTGGACAGCTGGTTGTTTGGTGTTATACAAGAGGGCCGCAAGGCCCTCTGCTTGTAGTGAAAGTAACGAGCGAAGTTGAGGTCATAGTTCCTTAGCTTCGCTCGTGCTCAAAGCTCAGTTATTGCTGCTGGTCTTGCTGATCCTGTAGAGAGCCACTAGCATCACGATGATAGCCAAGCCGAGCAAATAGCCGCTATCGCTCAAGCCATCAGCTTGTCCCTGATACCAGCAGGCGGTTGCGCTGACCGATACAGTGGCGGCGCCGGCCACCACAGCGATGAGCAAGTGATCCTGGTCGGCAAAGACAGCGGCGACGCCGATGTAGGCGACAAAGATCAGCCAACCAGAGCCAGTCGCCGGGGCGGCGAAGAACCAGGCAACGATGGTGGCGACGATGAAGGTGGTGCCGAATCCGACGATACCGTAGCTGTTCATACTTTCTGTTCCGAGGTTGGTGTTCCGGCAGGCGTTGAGGTTGGTGTAGCCGTTGGTGCAGGGGTTGCGGGTGAGGCGGATGTGGGGCTCAACGTGAGCTGGTCGAAGGAGACCATCCCAAGCGAGATTACGTGCTGAATGCCCTGTTCAACGGTAAGCCCGCAGTTGATCGTATCTTCCTCTCTCACAAATCCTTGTAGTCCCATCAGGGGATTAGGTGGAAAGGGAATGGTGATGTGCAAGTACCTCACGTTTGTTTCTTTGTCGATGGTCTCGCCTGTGACGAATGCCAGACTTTTGACCGGACCGAGTGCATTGACTAGAACTACTCTTTTGAAGGCCCCCATGCCATTTTGCATAGTGAGAAGTTCAGTCATTTGTCGGCCGGCGGTATGAAGCGTTGACACCCCAGGAACTTTGAGAATTAGCCGGTCAAGCAAGGCGAGAAGGTTGGTGCCAATCGGTGAGCTGGCTATCGTAACCACGAGCCCTCCGACGATGAGAAGTGTCAGAGTCAGCTCTAGTGGGCTGTCGAAGCTGCCGTGAGCCGCTTGTGCGCTCTTTGAGAGTACCAGCTGGGCCAGTGCGGTGAGAAGTGGGGTGAAGATCGCGTCGAGAACTCCCAACAATAGTTTGACCGCGAAGAGCGAGATCGCAATTGTGATCAGATAGGGCAGCACTTTTAGTATGCCGCGGATGAGGTATGACTGTAATCTTTTCATTGGGGTAGCCTAATGCTTCACGGTGAAGTGGCAATAAACTGTTGTGCAAAGATACTTATGCTTTTGCATAACAGTAGTTTTTGAATCGTCAGGTTGATTGGCTTTTAAGTTTGTTTTTTGCTCTAGAAAAAGGAGTGAGTGAGAACTTTTTTCTACCAGTAAGCCTGTGGTATTAAAAATCAAGAATTATTTCTATGTCAGCTGCCTAAGTCGGCCAAGGAGCTGTTTGAATCGGCAAAGTTAGCTGGACGCCATTTGATCAGGCCGAGGCCCTGTGCGCGTATCCTCGAAATCGGGCGGTGAACTTGTCGCCAGTATAGCGGCGCTAGGTGGTTGGTGGGCGCAGCAATTGGTGCTATGTCCTTTAGCTGATGGTAGGTAATATTAGTTACTGCGAGTTGGCAAAGACTCGGTTAAAGGCTATTTGCTCGCGGTAACCATTATTAGTTCCGCTACTAGTTGCAAGGCAGAGTAAACTGTAATTTGTGAATGGAAGTTCTGAGTGGGTAGTATGGATTCAAAATCTGAGAAGAATGTTCCTCCGATTAAGCGCAAGAGTTCAGATGTCAGACCGCGCGAATATCTCACGCCATCTGAAGTTGATAGTTTGGGTCGGGCCGCTTTACTCTCTCAGCGCAATCCCCTGAGAGACTCCGCTCTAATTCTCTTGTGTTATCGCCATGCCTTAGGAGTGCGTGAGTTGATTGGCCTCAAATGGCAAGACTTTGATTTCGACAAGAAAACTCTTACCTTGCTTCGCGAGCGCAGCTCCTTGAAGACAGAGCACTTGCTAGAAGCTGATGAAATTGCTTTGCTGCAATCGTTGCGAAAGAAATTACCTGGCAGCGATTTAGTTTTTTGCTCAGAAAGAAAGTCTGCCCTTAATGAGCGATCAATATCTGCCATTGTTTCCCAGGCTGGTCGCAAGGCTAATATTGCTTTTCCTGTCAATCCCAGCATGCTGCGGCACAGTAAAGGTCACCAGTTAGCGCAGCAAGGTTATGAATCAGAGACGATTCAAGCTTATTTGGGGCAAAAAACCGGCGCGCGCAGCCGCCAGTATGTCCAAGATGGTAAGGCTGCCGCTATCAGTCGCAACATTGCTCTGGCTTGTTCTGACGATGTCAGCGCCGCTACTTCTAAAATTTGGCGGCAACAATTGCAGCAGGGTAAATCGCTTACATTGCGAGTGCCTCTTAGTTCCTGCAATTTAGGACCAGGGCTCGATACCATTGGTTTGGCCTTGAACCTTTACGTTTATGTCACCCTTCGTTTGGCCGAGGATAGCAATGTTGGCCAGTCGCAGTTAATAACCTTGAAGGGTGAGATAACTAAGCAAAGTAAGGGCTCTGATATTGGCGATTTAATTTATACATTGCTGAAGAAACTGTGGAAGAGTGATCAGAATTTGCTTGGCAAAGTGCGCCTCTCTATTACTTCAGATATTCCTCTTGGAAGTGGCATGGGGACAGCTGGAGCTGCTATTTTGGGGGCGGTCTGGGCCGTTCATATGTTGCAAGGAAATTTGCTGAGTAAAGCGCAGCTTCTCTCAGAGTCTTGTAGCGTGGAAGGCCACCTGGAGTCGATGGCGGCAAGTTTGCTGGGCTCTTTTGTGGTTTGTGGTGGTGGCCTAAATGGTGCTCGCGGTGCTGAGAGAATCGTTGCGCAGACTATTGCCTGGCCTGAGGACTGGATTCAAATTGCGGTGGTACCTTCTTATACTCTCACTACGCCAATGTCTCGAAGAGTCCTTGGTACTAGAGTCGATTTGAATGATGCCATCATGAATATTCGCAACAGCAGCTCGATGGTGGCAGCCGTGGTGAACAGTGATGCTGTTGCTATGAGAGAAGTTCTCAAAGACCATCTTCATGAGCAGCCTCGCGCTAACCTCGTGCCAGCCTTAAATTCTTTGCGTTCCGAACTTTCTGACGCACCAATTATTGGCTGCGTTTTGAGTGGCGGTGGACCTTCACTAATGGTATTGACGCAAAGGCAGCACAAAGACGAAGTTTTAGAAAGAATTCGCTCTTGGGAAACGAGTCAAGCCCGTCGTTCAAGCATTTTTGATTTGCAAGTTGATGATCAAGGAATGACAGTAATACAAGAACAAACTGCTAATCTTGAGTCTTGAATCTTGACTCAGAGAGCGGCCATGTGACTGTTGCTTAGTATGGCCTGTGAGCACTACTGCTGGTGCGTTTTGGGGGCAGTAGATTGCTTGAGATGATCCAGCGCCGCTTTTAACTGGTTGTCTGCTGCAGAATTCATTTCAGCGCCTGGGGTTAATGGCACCACTTGGTGTGGAGTCAAGCCAATCTTGTTCGACCCCGCATCGCCGACCCAGGTACCGTTCGGTGTAAAGTATTT